>NZ_JAGS01000001.1:0-316261 GCF_000526775.1 Ruminococcus albus AD2013 | reverse complement strand
ACCGATCTGTACAGCCATAGGCTTGCTGATGATGCTCTCGTCTCTTCTTCTGGGCTTTTCGAGCATATACTTTTCAAGTGCAGGCTCGTTACCCAGCATGATAGCACCCAGACCGTCCATAACGAGGTTAACGAACAGCAGGTGTGTAACCTTCAGAGGTTCTTCGATACCGAAGAAAGGTCCGAAAGCGGATACCAGTACAGCTGCCACGTTGATGACCAGCTGGAACTTACAGAATTTAAGGATATTGTTGTAGATGGTTCTGCCGTAGAGGATAGCATCCTTGATGGACTTGAAGTTATCATCGAGGATAACGATCTCGCCTGCTTCCTTGGCAGCTTCGGTACCGCTGCCCATTGCAAAGCCGACATCTGCCTTTTTAAGAGCAGGGCTGTCGTTTACGCCGTCGCCTGTCATACCTACGACCAGGTTCATTTCCTGACAGATCCTTACCATTCTGGACTTATCGGTAGGCAGTGCTCTTGCGATAACGCGGATATCTCTCACTATCTTCTTTACTTCGTCATCGGACATCTTATTGAGTTCAGCAGATGACAGTGCAATATCCTTATCGCTCTTGATAAGACCTGCATCCTTAGCGATAGCCTTGGCAGTTTCAAGACGGTCACCCGTTATCATTACGACCTGGATACCAGCCTCCTGAACTTCGTGGATAGCTTCCTTAGCCTCGGCACGAACATCATCACGTATACCGACAAGACCGATGATAACTACATCGTCGTTGATCTCGTTCTCAACCATAGGCTTTTCGGAGTAACCAAAACTCAGTACACGCATTGCCTTGTTAGCAAGTGCATCGATCTTTTCGTTCAGCTTGTCCATGTCGATATCCTTGATATTGCCGTCGGCATCAAGGTACTTTTTAGCCTTTGCGAGAAGTCTTTCGGGAGCGCCCTTATAGAAGGTCTTACCCAGATTATCTATTCTCGACTGACTGAACTTGTTAGCAGAATTGAAGCCCTGATATGTGGTAACTTCGTATTCCTTGTTCTCTTTCAGCGCATTGAAATCAGCCTCGCCGATGAAGTGCATCAAAGCCTGATCTGTGAAGTTACCGCCGATGACATTGTGGTTGCCATCGAACAGTGACTGTGTGTTCTTACCGATTGAGATATCCAGCAGTTCCTTGACTTTCTTGCAACCTGCAAGTTTTTCATTAGGGATAACTTCGCCGTCAGCTGTGAAGAACTCAACAACTTCAAGCTTACCCTTGGTGATAGTACCTGTCTTATCGGAGAACAGAACGTTCAGAGAACCAGCGGTCTCGATACCGACAGCCTTACGTACAAGTACGTTATGGTCAAGCATCTTGCTGGTGTTCTGCATAAGAACGAGGGATATCATCAGCGGCAGGCCCTCGGGGACTGCACAGACAACGATGATGATAGCGATGGATACGCCTTCAACGATCTTCTTGATAACAGAAGAAGCGCCAAGTGCGAAGAAGTCAGCAGGACCGCCTGCCTTGATGATGAAGTAGATAATATAAACGACAGCGATGATGATAGCAGAAACATAACCGAATATCGATATCTGGTTAGCCAGCTTTGCAAGCTTAACTTTCAGAGGTGAATCGGGTTCTTCCTCATTCATTTCCTCTGCCATCTTACCCATCATTGTCTTGAGACCTACCTGTCTTACATCGAGGTAGCCCTCGCCATCGATACATACAGCACCTCTGAACAGTGAATGTTCATCAACGAAGGTATCACCTGTGATGTCGGTAGGCATCTCAAAGCCGCCCTCAGCTGCGGTCTTCTTACATTCCTCAGCCTCACCGTTAAGTGCGGAGTTATCCACCTTGATATTACCATGTACCAGAACACCGTCCGCGGGTATCTTATCACCCGACTGTAAAAGAATCAGGTCGCCCTGTACAACGTCATCGACCTCGATAACATTTGTAGCACCGTCACGGATAGCTTTACACTTATCCTTTTCGGAATTTTCTTTCAGTTCGATATACTTCTGGTCACTTGCAACGTTTGTCTTTGCCGAAACGAATGCAACTATCAGCACTGCAACTATCGTACCGATAGGCTCATATGGTTCAGCAAGTCCTGCGATAGCCATTACTATCATCAGTGCTGCGATAGCAAGGAGTATCTTAATCATCGGGTCTCCGAAAGTTTCAAGGAACTCTTTCAGAAACGTGGTAGGCTCTGCCTCTGGTATGGCATTTGAGCCGTTTTTCGCGCGTGATTCTTCGACCTGTTGTGAGGTCAAACCTTTTAGATCCATAGTTCAATAAACTCCCTTACAACTTGATCCAACGAAAACGTTAGAAATATTTGTCAGAAAATAAGGAGAAACCGCGGCGCCGCCGCAGTTCTCCCGTTTTCACGATTTGAATGGGGCTGTGTTATCACATACCTGCGTATCTTCTGGCAAGATCAGCGATACTGCCGTCATTGGTACCCTGACCGATCGCATTGAACTTCCATTCATTGCCGTGTCTGTATATCTCACCGAATACCATAGCAGTTATGCCCGGGTAACTCTCGGTAAGATTGTACCTGCATATCTCGTTGTTGTTCCTGCCGTCTACCAGCCTGATGAATGCATTTCTGATCATGCCGAAATGCTGGTTCTTCTGTATAGCATGGTAGATATTTACAGCTAAAACTATCCTGTCATACTGCGGAGGCACCTGTGAAAGATCAACAACGATCTGCTCATCATCGCCGTCACCTGCACCTGTCAGATTGTCGCCCATATGGACTATCGATCCTGTTGCATGACGCAGATTGCCGTAGTAAATGATATCGTTCTTATTCATGAGCTTTCCGCCCTGAAGAACAAAAGCCGATGCATCACAGTCGATGGTATCACCGCCCGTACTCTGCATATTTCCGGAGGTGTTTCCTCCGAAAAGGTTGGAGAAGAATCCGCCCTGCTTCTGCTGTGCAGGTGCAGGCGCAGCCTCATCCCAGCCCAGACCGACTATTACTTTAGAAAGTCCCGCACTTTCCTTGGAAAGGCTGACTTTTTGTCCTTTTTGAAGATTTATAGACATTATCAGGTCGCTCCTTATTCAGCGTCGATGCCATAGTGACCGCAGAGTGCAGCCAGACCGCCCTGGAAGCCGCTGCCGATAGCGTTGAACTTCCACTCGCCGTTATTTCTGTAAAGTTCGCCTACAACGATAGCTGTCTCGATGGAGAAGTCCTCGCCGAGGTCATATCTAACGATCTCCTCACCTGTTGCCTGATCAACAACACGGATGAAGGAGTTGGATACCTGACCGAAGTTCTGTCTTCTGTTATCAGCATCATATATAGTAACTGTGAATGCGATCTTGGAGATATTCTCAGGCATCAGGCTGAGGTCGATCATGATCTGCTCATCATCGCCGTCTCCGCCGCCTGTCAGGTTATCGCCCATATGTTTAACAGCGCCGCTTGAATGCTCCAGGTTGCCGTAGAAAATGAACTCTCTTTCGGAAGGGCATCTTCCGCTGTCATCTGCCATGAAGCAGGCTGCATCCAGGTCGAAATCTGCACCTGAATCGAACGCATTAACGTCCCAGCCAAGACCGATCATAATATTTTTCAGTCCGGGATTTCCCTTTGTCAAGCTAACTTTCTGTCCTTTGCTAAGATTGATAGGCATAATTTTGTCCTCCTCATAAATACATTTTGGCTTTGTGCCTTTCTTTTGGTGTGGGGCTTTCGCCCCTTTATCTTTCTGTAATTGCATTATAACAGATTTTTAACTGCTTGTCCAGCTACGAAAGTTGGAAGTTCCGCAACGGACAGTTGCAAATTACAGATAAGGTACGTAAAAAGTGATTTACTTTCTCTTATCAGGAACGTCGTAGTGTGCCTTGAAGTCCTGCTTGATAGCTTCAAGCCTTACCTTGTCTTCCTGACGCTTCTTTCTTGCCTCAGCCTCGATGCCTCTGGTCTCCTCGATACCGTTCATGATAGTCTTCCATGTGGTCTCGAGAGTCTCGATCTGTATCGAGCTGCCTGAAGCAAGTCTTGCTGTCATCTTGGACTGCTCGACTGTATTGTGGGCATTCTTTATCAGCATCTCGTTGGTCTTCTGGTCAAGTGCTGCCATAGACTCAGCCTGTATCTTCTGTCTCTTCAGCAGTATAGCCTGAGCCAGAGCCTGCTTGAATATAGGCAGGGTGATGATGAATGCGGAATTGATCTTTCTAACGAGGTTGTAGTTAGAGAACTCCATGGTCTTCAGCATAGGTATAGACTGCATAGCAACGTTCTCGGCTGTTCTCAGGTCCTGTACTCTCTGTTCAAGCATCATTAGTGCCTGATTGAGGGACTGGAGTTCGAACTGAATGGAGTTGTCGCCTGTCTTTTCAAGCTCATCCTGCTTCTGTGCTATGTAAGCTTCCAGCTCACGGCAGCCCTGCTCACCTGCAAGGATATACTTCACAAGGTCGTGATAGAAGTTGACATTAGCGTCAAACATTGTATTCAGCTTTCTGTTGGACTGCTTTATCTCATCCTCGTATTTTCTCAGCTGAACATAGATCTTATCTACCTCGTCACCCATGGTGTGGTACTTTGCGAGTATCTTATCCAGCTGCTTTCTTGCGTTGTTGAAGATCTTCTTGAAGAAAGAAGGATCATCTTTTATCTCGTCAACATCGAACTTCGACATGATATTCGCCAGTACCTGCATCAGCTGACTGGTCTCGTCTATCTGTGTCATATTCATGCTGTTGAGCACCTGGTCGGAAGCCTTTGCTATCTCATCGGCAGCCTCAGCGCCGAATGTTACGATAGAATCAAGGTTATCCAGTTCGATAGTGCTTACCAGAGCGTCTACCTCGGGTGAGTTTACCAGTTCGGTAGTCATCTGTTCTCTGTCTGCAACGATATCATACTTTTCTACTACCGAAAGCTCGGTCTCCTGCTGTACAGGAGCTGCTGCAACGGTAGGCATAGCGTCTGTTGTCGGTGCTGCTGCGGGTGCAGGCTGGGGAGCAGCCTTTGTGAAATCAAGTCCCATAGTTATTTACCTCTCTTAAATATTCTGTCTCGCCATGAAGTTGGCTGTTTTTTAACTACAAATCTTCTCAGATCGGGCACGTTAAGGTCATAAACGTACTGCCCTATCTGATGTTCTTCCATCACGGTCGTGTTGAAGAATTTCTCAACGCTCTGATATCCTGTGGGAACGAAGAATACTATATCGAAGCCTATCAGGTTCAGGAATGCGATTATGATGGAATCTTCAAGTGATATCATCCTTTCGCCGGGATTTATATATACCAGCTTGGGATTCGACTTTGTAAAATCAAAGCTCTGTATCTTTCTGACCATATCCATATTAAGGTTCATTATGGTCGCTACTATCGTATACTCTGTGCCGTTTTCAAAAGTACCCTTTATCATACGGCTGTCGATGAGGAGCTGTAATTTATCCAGCATATGGTCCTGTATCTCATCACGCAGGAATCCGTATCGGTAGCTTGGGTGGTTCTTAATGACCCGTCTTTGCAGCATACCTCTTTTCAGGAACTCCGTGCTGTAACTCTTCATTTCGTTATAGCTGTCTGTGCTAATATAAGGTGCCTGTGTTATAAGGAAGGTATCGGGAGTAAGCAGCTGTTTTATGCTGCCCCAGTACTGTTCAAGGTCGCCGTCCTTTACGCCCGAGACCTTTGCAAATATGACAGGCATATTCACAACATCTTCAACTGTACTGAAATTCGGACGGTATTTGAGTTCCTCTTTCCACAGGAGAGATATCTCCTCATACATTGTTTTGAGCGTTACGGCATTCGCCTTGGAATACTGCCTGTTTCGGTAGATACCCGAATCCTGATACATAAGTGTATCAAGCTCTCGCTCGGCATGATAGGCGAGCGTCGGCATCTGTAACTGCGTAGTCTCCGACGGGAATTTCTTCACATCAAGAGTTTCGGCACAGTTCTGCTCGAACAGCAGTTTATCGTTAAGGCAGCATTTTTTATCTGCATTCAGGTCAGGAACAAGTATCAGAACATCCACAGGCAGCCTTGCCAGATATCTCAGGAACATAGCTTCATGCTCGTTCTTGCACCCGCCCATAAGTATAAAGCAGGAAAGCTCGGGCATACGCCAGTTCGCAAAAAGCTGCGTCATATAGCGTTTCAGCCAACAAATGATGTATACCGCTTTATTGGTCAGCCTGTTGAGATTGCTGCTGTCGGCAGCACATTCCCCAAGCATAATATCCACAAAGCTCTTCACCATTACCCTTTGCAGTTCGATATTGTTGCCATAGCGTATCTGCAAAGCAAGGTCGGCTATCATCTGCTCTGGCTGGTTATAGTATTTTCTCGGAACGCCATTTATCTCATCAGGGGTAGGCAGAGGTATTCCCTCGTCTATCACTACCACCTGTCTGCCGTTCTTTTTAAGTTCAAGCTGCATCTGGTAGAGGTCGTTGAGGTAAGTCAGCTTATCCCAGACACCGTTTATCCTTGTGAAGATATTATAGAACATCTTCGGATCGGTGCCTCTCTCATTCGCGGGGCGCTTGAAATCGGCGATATGCTCCTCATCGCCGCTCATCCACGCGTTGGTGCAGTTGGTAAATCTCGGTTCAGCACCGTATAGTCTTTGCCTGTTCGCCTCAGCCTGCTGCATCTGGCGCATACCTTTAAGGCTGAAACCTTCGGGGAAAGCTCCAAGCCCTGCGATATCCAGCTTGTGGGAAGTTTTCGACATCGGATCGAGTTTCAGGTACTCGTCATCGCCGTTATACTGCAAAAGCACCACATCGCACCCTGCATTTGAAAGCACGGTTATCAGCAGAAGTTCATAGTTGCTGATATCGCCCTCATAGAGTATCTTCGGCACTTTGCTCTCACCCAGCTGAGCTGTCACACGCTCAAACTTATAGTAAAGCCAGCACATGAATTTGATATAGCAGTTTTTGAGCATATTTTCATTCTTGCCCTGACTTCGCAGTTCATTCAAGGTATTATAAATTGAACCTGCCACGGCGCCGCGCTGATAATCGCTCATTCGGGGAAGCCATTTTTTCAGCTTCATTGTCAGGAAATTCAGATCCATCTTGAAATCCATGCCCATCATTTCTTCAAAATAGGCAAGGTTCTTGTTATCGGGATTAGGTATCCTGCCCTCGATGATGACACCGCTCGTCCGTGCGGCTTCGTAATATTTTTTCAGAAATTCCGCTACCTGCTCATTGTATCCGCAGACGCGGTAAAAATAAACTCCTTTTTCGGGTCTTGCGCTAAGTTCCTTGAAGTAGTCATCAAGCCCGACCAATCTCTTATGTTCAAACATTCAGACATACCCTTATTTATCCGCCGAACACGCCTGTTTTTTCGGCTTTTGGCGGAGCATTTTTTCTTTTGGAAAACACCTTTTTTCAGGTATTATTTTCCTCATATATTATACCTCATTCACCAAATAAAAGTCAAGAGTTATTAATAGTTTTGACTTCAATTCGGTAATTTAGATATATCGACTCAATATTTGTTAGTCATTTCTCCCAAAGTGCATATGATGATATTGTGAAAATCGACAGGGAGGGTATAATTACCGTTTTGGTTCATCATATCGTGTTTGCCGACATTTAAAAATAGCGAATATTGAATAATTAAAAACGAATAATATAGTTGTCTCCTGCGGCGATAATATTTTGTTTGTGTTGCGAAAAGGCACTCCTGTCTTTTGGGACAAAAGTGCCTGTTTTATAGCTTTAGTTGAATTCAAAGCCCTCTTCGCGTATACCGTCTATCATATCACCAAGTATCTCTGCATTGGTAGCGGATACCGAATGAAGCAGATATATCGCACCGGGGTGGGCGGCGTTTTTCAGTTTTTCGATTGATTCCGCAGGGTCGGGCTGATCGTCAACGTCCCAATCGGCGTAGGCAAAACTCCACAGCATGGTCTGATAGCCGCAATCGGAAGTCACAGCCAGAGACTGTTCGGAAAATTCACCCATAGGCGGACGGAACAATTTCATATCAATCCCGAAATTCTTAATGATATACTCATGCAGTCCCATTATCTCACTGCGGGCGACATCCGGCGCAAGCGTTGGCATCGAATAATGATTTACCGAATGGTTCGCTATGGTATGGCCCTCATCTATCATACGGCGCACAAGTTCGGGGTTACGTTCGGCGTAGTCCTTTACCAGAAAGAACACAGCCTTGACGTTCTTCTCTTTCAGCGTATCCAGAATTTTTGCAGTATAGCCGTTTTCGTAACCCTGATCGAAAGTCAGGGTGATCTTATCGGTATCCTCATTCAGCGCTTTTGCGTAGTATTTCCCGTAAGTCTTGTTAAAAACAAGCGCCCCGATGGTACGATTCTTTTCGTCAACCTGAACGCCCTGTCCGTAGCCGTGTTTTTCTGCCGAAAGCACAGAATAATCCTTCGCCGCCTGAGTTGACATCATCACAGGTTCAGCTTCGACAGTAGTTGTATCGTGAATATCATCCTTTTTGCCTGACTTCCCTGCTATGCCGCAGGCAGTCAGCACACCCGCCGTGAAAACAGCGGCAAGTCTTGCCAATATGAGCTTGTTCATGCACATTCCTCCTTTTTCACAGTATCTGCAAAAGCGGAGAATACATACACAAAAAGAGGACGGAAAAATTTTCCGTCCTCTTTGACAGCTTATTCAGTCCTGAAGATAATTCTTCACCAACGCCTGAAGAAGTTCATCTCTGTCGATATGGCGGATCAGACTTCTGGCATTGTTATATGTGGTTATGTAGGTCGGATCCTCAGAAAGGATATAACCTACTATCTGATTTACAGGATTATAGCCCTTTTCTTTCAGCGCGTCGTATACTTCCGTCAATGTCTTTTTAAGTTCGGATTCCTTATCACGCTGAAGTGAAAATTCCATTGTTCTGTCGTTCATATGATTCATCTCCTTGCTATACAGGATCACATCGCTGCACTCTGGCGGACGTATATGTTCCTTTTTAATATTATACTCTATTTTTTGGAAAATAACAAGGGGTATAATGAATTTTATCAAATTTGCACAAATTTCGCAATAGAATTTTTACAATTAATATTTATCTCAGTTCTGCGCCGATAGCAGAAAGCTCCTTGATAGCCTTTTCCATTGCCTTATCAGCCTGATCGTCAGTCAGTGTGCCTTCGAGCGATCTCATGGAGATGGAGTAAGATACGGACTTCTTACCTGCTTCGATCTGCTCGCCTCTGTATACATCGAAGAGAGTAACGCTCTCGAGGATACTGCCGACAGCCTTCTTGATAGCCTTTTCAAGTTCAGCTGCGGGAAGTTCTTCGTCGCATACAACCGAGAGGTCTCTTGTAGAAGCGGGGAACTTAGGCAGAGGCTTGTAGGTCTTTGTATCGCAGGAAAGCTCCATCAGCTCGGGGATATTTATCTTGCCGATGTAAGTTCTTGCTTCGATACCGTAGTTCTCCATGACCTTGGGATGAAGCTCACCGATGATACCCACCTGCTTGCCATCGACCTTGATAACAGCGCATCTGCCCGGGTGGAAAGCGCTTACCTCAGCGAACTCGCAGTTCTCATCAGGTCTTTCATACTCAGCTTCAGGAGCGCCTACTGCATTCAGCAGACCGTCAGCCATACCCTTGATGGTATAGAAATCAGCAGAACCGTCGGTAGTATCATAGAAACCGAAGCCAAGTCTTACAGGCTCGTTGGGGAGTACCTCGCCCTCAACGGGGATATACTCGTTACCCATCTCAAATACATAGCACTCGGGGTTGCGGTAGCTGAAATTTCTTGCAACTACTTCCAGAACAGAGGGAACGATCGTTGTTCTCATAACGCTGGTGTCCTCGCCGAGAGGATTCATGATAGTAACGGTATTTCTCAGCTTGCTGTCAGCATGGAGAGCTATCTTGTCAAAATACTTGGGTGAGATGAAAGAGAATGTCTCTATCTCGTTAAGACCCATGGAAAGCATAGCTGCCTTGACCTTGCGCTCGTAATTCTGCTTGGGAGTGCGCTGTGCGTTGGCAACACCTCTGATTATGGTGTCGGGAATGCTGTTGTAGCCGTAGATACGTGCAACTTCCTCAGCGATATCTGCCTTGCAGCCGATGTCAACTCTGAACCAGGGAGCGTATACTCTGCCGTCTTTAACGGTGAATTCAAGCTTATTAAGTATGCTTATCATCTCAGCTTCAGGGATATCGGTGCCGAGGAAATTGTTTATCCAGTCAGCGCTGAACTCAACATTAAGGGGAGTTTCGTTCTGGTAATTCTCATCGATAACAGTCTTTACGACCTCACCTGCGCCCAGTTCTTCAACCAGCTGGCAAGCACGCATCAGAGCTTCATAGCACTCGTGGGGATCAAGACCCTTGTCGTATCTTGAAGAAGCATCTGTTCTCATGCGGAGCTTCTTGGCAGTAGTCGCAATGCTTGCGCCGTCAAAGCAAGCAGACTCAAATACAACGGTGGTGGTATCGTCCATGATACCGCTGTACTCACCGCCCATAACACCTGCTACGGCTACGGGCTTCTTAGCGTCGGCGATGACCAGCATTTCCTCGGAAAGCTCTCTCTCAATGCCATCGAGAGTTGTTATCTTTTCGCCCTGCTTTGCATTGCGTACATTTATCTCTGCACCCTCAACGTATCTCAGGTCGAAAGCGTGCATGGGTCTGCCGTATTCCAGCATTACGTAGTTTGTGATATCAACGAAATTGTTGATGGGACGAACACCGCTGGCACGGAGTCTTTCTCTCATCCATCTGGGAGAAGGACCTATCTTTACGTTCTTTACAATAGCGCCGATGTATCTCTTACAGAGATCGGTGTTGTGTATCTTAACTTTCAGCATTTCATTAATATCGCCGTCAATGCCCTTGAATTCAGGCTTCTTGACTTTCAGCTCCTTGCCGAAAGTAGCGGCAGTCTCTCTTGCAAGACCGATAACGGACATACAATCGGGACGATTGGAGGTTATCTCGAACTCAACAGTGGTATCATTGAATCCGATAGCCTCGCGGATATCCTTGCCGACTGTCTTATCGCAGTCATCACCCAGTATGAATATGCCATCCTCGATAGCATAGGGGAAATCGTGTACCGAAAGTCCCAGTTCGCCCAGCGAGCAGAGCATACCGTTAGAAGCCTCGCCTCTCAGCTTGCCCTTTGTGATCTTTACGGTCTTGCCCTCGTGAAGTACAGTTGACTTGTGCTTTGCAACGGGAACGAAATCGTCCTTCTTTACGTTCTGTGCGCCTGTAACTATCTGTACCAGTGCACCCTCGCCGACATCAAGCTGGCAAATGAACATATGGTCGGAATTGGGGTGAGGAACTATCTCCTTTACCTGACCTACCACAACGTTCTCCAGATAATCGCCTTCTTCGTTATAGCACTCAACTTTTGAGCCTGAAAGGGTTATACCCGAAACAAAATCCTTTATAGGCATATCGCAGTCAACATAATCTGCGAGCCATCTCATTGAAAGATCCATTTATTTAAAACCTCCGTTATTAATCAATATTACCAGCTTATCAGAACTGCTCCAGGAACCTCATATCGTTCTCATAAAGCAGACGCATATCATTTATGCTGTAACGACCCATTGTGATTCTTTCAAGACCGATGCCGAAGGCGAAACCGCTGTATACCTCGGGATCGATGCCGCATTCTTCAAGCACCTTGGGGTGTACCATACCGGAACCAAGAAGCTCAACCCAGCCTTCCTGCTTGCACATGGAACAGCCCTTGCCGTGACAGTTGAAGCACATAAGATCGACCTCAGCTGAAGGCTCGGTGTAAGGGAAGTGGTGGGGTCTGAATCTTACCTGAGTTTCCTCACCATAAAGACGCTTCATCAACAGTTCGAGAGTACCCTTGAGGTCAGCCATAGTGATGCCCTTGTCGATAACAAGACCCTCGATCTGATGGAACAGAGGTGAATGAGTAGCGTCAACAGCATCAGAACGGTAAACTCTGCCGGGGGAGATTATACGGATAGGAGGCTTTCTGTTCTCCATAGTCCTTATCTGTACGGAGGAGGTCTGTGTTCTCAGCAGAACGTTCTCATTGATATAGAAAGTATCCTGAGTATCTCTTGCAGGGTGATGCTTGGGCATATTCAGTGCCTCAAAGCAGTAGTGGTCAGTCTCAACCTCGGGGCCTTCAACGATATCAAAGCCCATGCCGAGGAATACTTCCTCGACCTGTTCGAGGGTTACCTGCAAGGGGTGTGCCCTGCCTATCTTGGTCTTCTTGCCGGGGAGTGTAACGTCAAGTCTTTCAGCTTTAAGACGAAGTTCCTCAGCCTTGCTTTTCAGCTCTTCCTTACGTGCATTGAGAGCTTCCTCGATATCGCTTCTCACCTTGTTTGCCAGCTGACCGATAACAGGTCTTTCCTCAGCAGAAAGCTTGCCCATCTGCTTGAGTATAGCAGTCAGCTCACCCTTTTTGCCGAGGAACCTTACGCGGAAATCCTCCAGCAGCTTGATGTCGCTGATACCCGAAAGTTCGGATTTAGCGCGTTCTTCGATACTGGTTAACTGTTCTTTCATAATTTATCCTCCTAAAATAATACTTTACTTATCTCATGGCTTACGTACTGTTTTAAGTATGTAAGTATCGTTATAAACAACTTTTCCGCCATGCGCCTGCACAGCTTCGTAAACACCCTCAAAAAACGGCGTGCGATAGGGTTCTTCAAGCGTTATGTGATCGCTGTGGGTGCCTATGTACTGAATGTACTCATCAGCCGTATATTCACGCCTGCCCTTGAAATACCTGGTTTCAAGCTCGGTAAAGCCGTAGTTCACCGCATTGTCGTAAACGAACCCGCCCTTGTAGCTGGTCGGCGGTTTGAAGTATTTGTCATAGACTTTCTGAATATCCGCAAAAAGCGCAGGGTCTGGGGTCTCATAATCCCCGTGAAGATACATCATCGCCAGTATACCACCGCTTTTAAGCAGTTCAAAAGTCTTGCCGAAAGCGACTTTCTCGGGTATCCACTGTATAGTCGCCGCAGAGTAGATAAAGTCAAACTTTTCACCATTAAAATAGTGGGTGATGAAGTCATCATTTATCAGCCTGTAATTACCGCGTCCGCCATACTTTTTACGCAGTATCTCCGAGAAATTTTTGCCCAGCTCGATGGCGGTATAGTCACAGCCCGTATCAAGTATCGGGTCGGTAGCCTGCCCCGTCCCGGGACCCAGTTCCAACACTTTTGTGTTCCTGCCGATATGCGCCTTATCGATTATATGCGCAAACAGTTCATCACTGTAATGTATGCGCCACTTATCAAACTGCTCGGGTATAGTATCAAAACAAAGCCTGTATTCCATACGCCCCCCTTAAACAAAAAAACGGTCTTGTCCAAAAAACAGGACAAGACCGACTAAGACGAATCTTGTATATAGTCAAACTTAAAGTCTGACCGTGACCACCCTGGGGAACCAACATTCCCCTTTCCCGTAACGCAGGCACAGCGTCCGCACTTACAAGCCTAAGCCTTCGGCGCAGCCACTCACAAGTGAACTTCGGCACTCCGCGAAATAAACCGCTTTCAGCACCACAATGGGCGGTTCTCTCTGAAATCCGTGTTGAGTACGTACTCTCTTGGTCATAGTGTTTGATGTGATATAAATTTTACAAATTATATGATATCATATTTTTTCGGAGATTTCAAGGGGTTTACAGAAATTTTACATTCATCTGTATTCTTTGCAGATCATCCCACAAGTCATGGTTCACTGTTTCTTCTCATTCTCCACATGGAGAAAATTGTTATATACAAACACCAGCACCGCCATTGTAATAATTATCACATATCCCACAAAGCTCCATTTATCGGGGAACTGGTTCAGGAATATCACACCTAGGATAGTAGAGAATATCAACTGTGAATAGTCATATACCGATATCTCTTTCGCAGGGGCATGGGAGTATGCCGCGGTTATGGAAAACTGTCCGCCTGCCGCCGAAACGCCTGCGCCCAGCAGCATAAGGAACTGCACCAGCGTCATGGGCTTGTACTGTATTATAAGGAAAGGCAGTGCGAAAAGGCTTGAAAATGCCGAGAAATACGCAACTATCACAGGACCTTTAACGCCGTGCTGTCCTAAATATCGTACACAAGTATAAGCAAGGCCTGCACCCATACCTCCTAAAAATCCGCATATTGCAGGGAAAAGCTCAACATTCGAGAAGCTTGGCTTGATGATAAAAAGACTTCCGATGAACGCGCCCGCCACCGTCAGCGCCTGAAACGGGGTCAGCTTCTCTTTCAGGAATATGAATGAGAATACTATCACAAAAAAAGGCGACATCTTGTTCAGCATCAGCGCATCTGAAAGGTTCATTTTGCCCAGTGCGTAGAAATTTCCCACCATGCCTATGGTTCCGCCGAAGGCTCGTACGAACAGCACAGCATGGTTCTTTTTGTCGCCTATCTCGAATTTCGTACCGCTTTTTTTCAGCGATACGATGGCTATGAACAGCGCGAAAAAGTTTCTGAAAAACACTTTCTGCATTGTGGGCAGGTCACCCGATGCCGATACGAAAAGCCCCATCAGCGCAAAGCAGAACGCCGAAAGTACTATATAAAATACTGCCTTGTATTTACTTTTTACCATTGCTGTCACTCTTTCCGCGGGAAGTCATATACTCATGTTCCTTTGCAAGTTCACTCGCAAGTGCTGAAACTGTCCAGTCTCTGTTATGGGGTGTGACTATCGCTTTCAGCGGGATATCACAGCCTTTTTCGCGCAGCATAGTCACTGCCTTGCTGAGTTCTTTGCCATCCAGACCCGAGAATATCAGCAGTTCCTCTGAAACCTCTGCTTTCGCTCCGCTTTCAGTATATCCCGAAAGTCCGCATACGAAACCGATCTTCTCTCCGCCGCAGTCCGATCCTGCCAATTTGAATGACCCGTTAAAAGCCGCCATAACTCCACTGACTATATCGGCTTTCTCTTTCGGGATATTAACTCCCACCGCGCATTTCTGTATCGGCGAGTTTATCCTTGCTTTCATTTTACCACTTCCTATAAACCGTGCTTATGGAGCTGATCCCACTCCATGTCTTCCTTACTGTAATAATCATCATCGTCGGTGATGACGTTGTAATTTTTCTTCGGATAATTGATCTCATCGTGAAGTTTATCGATCAGCGTAAGTTTAGCCTTGGTATCGATAAATTTCAGAACCGCTAAGTTATCATTTAGCTGATATGGACTTTCGACACCCTTTTTATCGACCTTTGCAAACTGTGACTTAACGCACTTTTTCAGCTTGAAACACATATTGCCCCTGCCGTCCTGAGATGAACGCTCCACCTCATTGTAATAGAGGGTGACTTTCAGCATATCTCCCATAAGACCAAGCTTTTGCAGATGCTCGAGCCTATCGGGATAGATACGGGTGTAAAGTCGGGTGTCACGAGAGAGTGTGTAGTATCTGTACAAAATAATTCCCACCGCCGCATTGCCTGCCGCAAGCAGGATAAGCAATATCTTTATGATAATGAACTTTACAAGCAGCGAAAGAGCGAATATCACTCCCGCAAGAATGAGATTTCTGTACATTTGTTTGGACATTTTTCTGTGTTCAGCCAGATCATTCAGCGCCTTTGCCTGCTTCTCCGTCCGAGAAAGCTTAGGCGGGAACACATATAAAGGCTCATCCTTCAAGTTCATCACCTCTCTTTTCCAAAAATTTATTATACCATATCCCTTCCGAAAAATCAACCCTGCCCGGGATCAGAAAGCTGTATTATTCCGACGAAATATGGGATCATAGGTATGATTTTCTGTTAACTGCTCATTCACTCTGCCATTTGTCTCACCTGTGAAAAAAACACATTTTTTAAGAATGATAATAACCTGAAAACCAGTAATTCTCGGGAAATTGTATTTCTACGTCGGTATTTTTTACATTTTGTTCATGGAACGGCTTTCTGTGTATGATATAATATTGGTTGACTTTGAATAAAGTCGATGATTCAACCAAACAGAAATGGGGGAAATACATGACATATATTTCAAGGAAATTCTGTGCTGCCGTTGCAGCTGCAGCGCTTGTGTTCCCGCAGGGAGCTTTGTGCGCATTTGCTGACAGTGCAGAGGAACAGACTATCTCTGCGGTTGAGAGCTATGCAAACGGCGATGCTGACGATGTTGTCACATCGGATGACGAAAGCACGACCGACGGAGAATCCACTGCAGAAGAAGACTTCGCAAAGGGCGATGTCAACAACGATGGCAAGATCAATATCACTGATGCGACACTGGTTGCGGCTCACATCAAATCAAAGAAGATGCTGAGTGTAAATGGTCAGAAAGCAGCAGATGTCAGCGAAAACGGCATAATAAATATCGCCGATCTCAGTTCATTGCTGGCACATATCAAAGGCATAAGAGCCATGAACTGGCTGGAGCTGTTGGAAACTGTTGATGAAAGCAGCATAGTTCCCGCAACGACGAAATTTACCAAGCTTGATAATATCATATCACTGCGCGGTGATGTCACGGTAAACTGGACAGCTGTTGAGGGCGCAGACGGTTACGATATCGTAATAACAGGCGAAAACAAGACCGAAAAACGTCAGACCCGATATAATAAGCTCACTATCGATGAACTGAAATGGGCTGATGATGATATCATTTCCGTAAAGGTGATGCCCTTTACATACTACAATACCGCAAGCAAACGCGGCGTTAAAAGTTTCTCAGACGGATACGAATGCAAATTGCGTGTCAAGCCTGCAAACGTGACAGGGCTGAAAGCTGTGTCCGAGCGCAACTACGTAAAGCTGACATGGAAAGCTGCCGCTGATGCAGATGTTTACAACGTCTATTATAAGGTTGACGGCAAGGAACACTACTACGGTCAATACTCCGAGCGCAGCTTGAAGATCAAAGTATCTCCCGAAAAGGATTACGAATTCAGGGTGCTGGCAGTGAACACTTTCGGCAAGAGCTATGAAAATGCCGATAAGTCGCCTAAAGTCAAAGTACACACTCTTCCCTACTACGCAAAAGCCGCAGCTGTACTCGATAAAGTAGGCTGGGATCTTCAAAAGGCATTCAACTGGTGCGTAATGCCTTACTCATACTATATCAACGGCGAATGGCTTCCCAGAGACGGTTCTCCCGGAATGGAATGGTATGCTGACAAAGGATTTGACGCACACGAGGGCAACTGCTACGTTATGGCAGCCTGCTTCTGTGAAATGGCTAAAATGCTGGGCTTTGACGCTCATCAGATATCCAGCTGCACACTTAGCCGCGGAACATCCATCGACCATTCATGGGTCGAGATAAACAACTTTGGCGGCAGCGGCAAGACCTATATATTCGACCCCGATTTCCAGTGTGAAAATAAAAAAGGCCAGAGCGGTTTCAAAATAACCTACGGCGATAAAGGCACATGGAAATATGACATAAACGGCACAGTAAAACGTGTTATAATGAGTTGATAAAACGGAGGAAAATAAAATGAATATTACACTTATGAAGAAAGCATCTATCCTTGCAGTAATAGCTGTTACTGCACTTAGCACGAGCGCCTGCGGCGATACCAAAAAGAACGACGAGTCCAAAAAAGATACCACTTCTTCAGCTGCCGCTGTGGAGGTGATCACATCAGATGAGGAAGAAAAGGCTCCCGTTGAGAGCAAGGCTGAGGCAGATTCCAAGGCCGAGGAAAAGCTTGAAATGATGAGAGCCGAGATATCCAACAACACAGGCATCGACCTTTATGTGATACAGATACTCGACAAGGACGGAAAGTGTATCGCTGACCTGCTTAAAGACGGTGCTTTTCTTTCCACAGGCTTTGCCCAGTCCTTTGAAATACCTTCGGGCGAAGCTCTGACAGTAAGATACGGCTCCGATGAGAATACTGTTTACGATGTTGAGAAAGTAAACACAAGCATCTGCTCCACCATCAGGCTCGGTCTCAATATCAACGAACCTTCCGTAGAGTGCCTGACAAAAGACGGCGAGTCACTGACCGTAGCAGGCAAGCCTGCTGAGGGCATAAGCAATGAAAACGAGCCCGTTGTAACAACAGAGCCCTACTATGAAGAGCCTGATGTAGATAATAACAATAACTACAACGAAGAGCCTGTATATAATTACGAAGAGCCCGCAGTCTACGACGAGCAGCCTTCCTATGATAATCAGGATCAGGGTGGCTGTGTAGGCGACGATGCCGAAGTATTCTGATTATGAACAATGACACCGAAAATAAAAGCAGGATACTGTATTTCAGCCGGATAAAAGCGCTTGCCTGCATAGCAGTTGTCGTGCTGCACGGCTGCTATATAACAGGCGCCACTTTTGCGAGAAACGATCGTGAGCGAATGACAGCATTGTTCACAGTGCGCAACCTGATGTACTGGGCTGTTCCTGCTTTCATGATGGTGAGCGGTGCGCTGATGCTGGACGCTAAGCGAAAGATCGATCTCAAAAAGATCTTCGGGAAATATATGCCGCGTATGGTGATAGCCCTGTTTGCTTTTGCCGAGATATTCGCAGTGTACGATCACGCAGTCTATCAGAAGGATTTCAGACCCGCGCACCTGCTTGAGGGCGTGCGCCATGCGGTGTTTGATACCTTCACTGAAAACGGCATGAGCTGGTCACACACATGGTATCTTTACCTGATGATAGCTTTTTATCTCATGTTGCCGATCTACCGAATTATAACAAAATCGGCTGACAAAAAAGAACTGCTGTATCTGCTGGGACTGCTGTTTGTAGCAAATTCCGTGATAACGACGGCTAAGACACTTATCGGCAGTGGTACACTGATTTTCTACATATTCGCAGGCAGTATCTTCCCACTGTATTTCTTTATGGGATATGCCATTCACAGCGAAAAACTGAAGATCGGACGGATACTCAGCGTTATATTCATACTCATAGGCGCGGCAGGAATGATCTTCCTGACCTACTACCGCCTGCACACCGCAGATGCTGATACCGCCAAACGTGTGAAAAATATCGCAGATCAGTACTTTGCAGTACACACCGTGCTTGCCGCGGCAGGAGTATTCTCACTGTTCAAGTCTTTCGACAACGGCAAGGAGATACCTTTCCTCGATAAAGCGGCGGCTGAGATCGACAAGTGCTCATTCGGGATATACCTGATACACATGATCGTGTACAAGCACATCTTTGTAGTTATGAAGTTTGACCCCTTTGCACACGGCAGCACAGGTACGCTGATTCTGATGATGCTCATAGCTTTTGCAGTGTCTTATGCGATAACAAGAGTACTGAAATTTGTACCGTTAGTAAAAGAAATAATATAACACAAAACGGAGGATAGCTAAATGAACTGTCCTCCGTTTTTATTATATTTATCGGTTTATACTACTTGCCAAGTTCGTCCATCTGCTTTATCAGATCACCAAAAAGTGCGAGAGCATCGGTCACGGGTTTAGTGGTAGACATATCAACGCCCGCATTTTTCAGCAGTGTTATCGGGTCAGCCGAGCAGCCGCCCATGAGGAAGCCTTCAATATAATCCTTAACAGCTGGTGCACCCTCTTTCAGTATACGTTGTGAAAGCGCTATCGCCGCAGAATAGCCGGTCGCGTACTGGTATACATAGAAATCATAGTAGAAGTGCGGTATCCGTGCCCATTCCATCTTGATATCCTCATCGAGAACGATACCGTCACCGAAGTACAGCTTGTTCAGGTCGCCGTAGATCTCACAAAGCTTATCAGCTGTAAGGGTATCGCCCGAAGCGCATATCTCACTGCATTTCAGCTCGAATTCAGCGAACATTGTCTGCCTGTAAAGAGTGGTGCGGAACTGTTCAAGGAAGTAGTTTATGAGATATGCCTTTTCCTTCTTGTCATCCGTGTGTGCAAGGAGATACTGCATCAGCAGAGCCTCGTTGCAGGTAGAAGCAACCTCAGCCACGAATATAACATAATCGCTGTATACCACAGGCTGATTTTTGTTTGAGAGATAGGAATGTATAGCGTGACCCATCTCGTGCGCCAGCGTGAACATACAGTCGAGGGTGTCCTTGTGGTTTAACAGTACAAAAGGATGTACTCTTGCACCTGCGGAGTACGCACCGCTTGTCTTGTTCTCGTTCTCATATACGTCTATCCAGCGGTTTTCAAAGCCCTCTTTCAGTATGGCGATATAGTCCTCGCCCATAGGTGCAAGTGCTTTCAGTACAGTCTCCTTAGCCTCTTCAAAGGTGACTTTCATGGTAAAGTCGGATACTATCGGGGTGTAGAGATCGTAGAAATGCAGTTCGTCAACACCGAGAAGCTTTTTGCGCAGTGCGACATAATCGTACATATAGTTCATATTATCGTGAACTGCCTTGATAAGGTTGTGATACACCTCCACAGGCACCTCATTTGCCGAAAGCGAACCTTCCAGCGCAGAGTTATAATTTCTCGCCTTTGAATAGAATTCCAGCGCTTTCATCTGTGAATCGAGGGTAGCCGCGCAGGTGTTACGGAATTTGCCGTAGCCCTTGTATATGGAAGTAAATGCAGACTTTCTCAGTTCCCTGTCAGCGTCCTTTACCAGCGGTATATAACTGCCGTGGGTCACCTGATGAGTCTTGCCCTCGCTGTCAACAGCGTCCTCAAATTTAAGATCGGCATCTGAGAACATAGAGTATATCTTATCTGCTGAATTTCCCATCTCGCCCGCCAGCGCAATGATCCTTTCCTCCGCTTCGGAAAGTACATGGTCTTTCCTGCGGCGTATGCGTTCAAGCTGACGGCGGTACAGTTCAAGCCCGCTGTTCTGCTTATAGAAGCCTTTCAGCACATCATCGGGGATCGAGATAAGCTCGGGACTTTCAAAACTGCTCGCTGCATTCAACGCAACAAACACGTTCATCATCTGACCCACATAGCCCTGATACTTTGCAACAGCCGTATCCTCATCAGACTTGCGCTGGGCATAGTTCACGATCGAGTCAGCTGCTACCGATATATCGTCGCTCAGCTTTAAAAACTCAAGCAAGGTATCGGCGCTTTCGCCAAGTCTGCCCTTGTATGCAGCTACCTTTTCGGGGAGCTTTTTGAAGTCCTCAAGCGCCTTTTCCCACGCTTCATCTGTCGGGAAAATATCCTCTATCGCCCAGGTGTTTTCCTTAGCGACTTCACTTCTCTTGGGTATTCTTTCTTCGCTCATTTGTTATCCTCCATTCGGAAAAATTAGTAACATTAGTATTATACCATGTTCTTCTGTAAAATACAAGCATTTTATTAAAATTGGTTATCCATAACTAACCAAGACTTTACAGCACAAACAGCATGCTTCGCCAATGCCGCGCCACAAGATATACAACCGTTATTATTTATCCGGATTTAATTTAACTATTATTTTAACAAGTTTCACAAAGTTTTAAATAGAGCTTTTGGATAATTCTTGACAAATGTTTCTGTGAATGTTATAATATAGTTAATAAGTATCAAGCGTATTATTATTTAGCTTGATAAATATTGAAGAAGGAGGAACTCGAATGGACAAGTTTCATACGAATGTAGCAATTTTTAACGCAAACGTTGATGGTATGTAGAAAGGTCAGGTGTAATATTATGAAAAAGAATTTATCAAATAATATGAAGAGAGCAGCAGCAGGTCTTTGTGTAGTTATGATGTTAAGCGGCGCGGTCCCTGTAGGCGTTATCGGCGGTGTTGCGGCAATAAATGCCAGCGCTGACACCCGTACTGTATACACCCCACCCGTTGTATCTTATCTGAAGGGAAATAAGGCAGTCAAGCTCAGCTGGAACGAAATAGAAGGCGCTGAAAGATACGCTATAGCAGGCTACGTCAACGGCGAGTGGAAAATGCTCGACAGAACAACGGATACTACCTATATACTGAGTGGTCTGGCTGCAAATACAGAGTACAGGGTAGCTGTCATTCCAATGCTGAACGGAAAATACGTCAAGGATTTCTCCAACAGCATAGTTGTTACACCCAAGCCTGTTTACCCCAAACTCTCCTCTATCCAATACAACAAGACCTATCATCAGTTCAGGTTGAACTGGAACCAAATCCCTAATGCAGAGTGCTACGGAGTTGCTGTATTCCTTGCAGGCAAGTGGAAGATAGTTGATCAGAACATTCCGGCGAATACCACTACCTATACTTCCCCAAAACTCAGACCAGGCAAGACCTACAAGATGATGATCGGTGCCAAGGTAAACGGCAAGTGGGATCTCACCAATGTTAACAGCAGATCCTTCACCGTTACTATCAAGTGACCTGCTTTATACTCCTTAATTAATATACTTAACACAAACAACAGCCGCACCACTTGGGTACGGCTGTTTGCTTTTGAAAAAACGTGTTATTCTATTTCTTTCTTGGTTTCCCGCTCTCAAATATCAGGCAATACAATATCCCGGATATCCCTCCGGGGTCGAGCAAAAGGGGTATCAGACCGATCCACAGGTGTTTAAAGCGCAATGCTATCAGCACGCCCACAGCACACAATATCCCTCCATAGAGCGGTGCTCCCGACGGATACCGCTTTCGTTCCTCCTCGGGAAGTTTTTCGTTTTTTATGCCCATAATGATAAGATAGTAATTCAGCCCCACCATCAACGCCCCCGGCACAAAGAATATAAATCCGCAAAGTATGTACTGCAATGTGATCGACATAGTCCACCGCTCCTTTCACAAAAGCGCCCTGTCGTTTTCGGCAAGGCGCTTTTTGTTGTTATCATGCACATATCCTGCACGAAGATTTTATGCAAACATACGTTTTTATTTTTAACTCAGACATATTTCTGCAAGAGTTGTACAAAAACGTACAACTTTTTGCAGAAAATCGCTGTATATAGAAGACCTTAAACGCTGATATCTCCCTCGAATACAGTAACAGCCTCACCTGTCATATAAACAGTTTCATCAGTGTAGCGTATCTTCAGGTTGCCGCCGCGCAGCATAACTGTTACTTCCTCGTTCTTAGGACAATAGCCGTTCAGGACAGCTGCAACTACAGCCGCACAAGCGCCCGTGCCGCAGGCAAATGTCTCGCCCGAACCTCTCTCCCATACACGCATCTTAAGAGTGTGGCTGTCTATTACCTTGATAAACTCTGTATTCACTCTCTCGGGGAAGATGGGATCATGCTCGAACTTGGGACCGATCTTCTCGATCTCCATATCGTCTATGTTGTTCATAAATACGATGCAGTGAGGATTGCCCATGGATACGCAGGTAACATTCTTCTTCTCACCTGCTATCTCAACTTCCCTGTTTACGACCATGCCGTTCTCGTCAGCAGGCAGTGTGCAGGGTATCTTCACAGGGTCGAGGATAGCAGCACCCATGTCAACAGTAGCGCCGTTAACTTCGCCGTAATGTCTGCTGAGCTTTACCTTGATGATGCCTGACAGTGTCTCGATGGTCATAAGGTCGCGGTCAACCAGACCGTTATCTCTCATGAACTTAGCCACGCATCTTATGCCGTTGCCGCACATCTTGCCCTCCGAACCGTCGAGGTTGAACATCCTCATACGTCCGTCAGCAACCTTTGAACGGCATACCAGTATAACACCGTCGCCGCCGATACCGAAATGTCTGTCGGAAAGGTTCAGCGCAAAGCCCTCGGGGTTATCTATCATACGGTCAAAGCAGTTGAAGTATACATAGTCGTTGCCGCAGCCGTGCATCTTGGTGAAGTGCAGAGTGGTCTTTTCGCGACGCATATTGTTTATATCAACTATCTCTGTGTTGCTCTCGTTGTACTTGCTCCTGATGGAGGAAGCGATAGCGTTTGCAGTATCGATAGAAGTCAGGCAGGGAATATTCCACTCGACTGTCTTTCTTCTTATCTTAACTGAATCACGTGAAGGTATACGACCCTTTGAAGATGTTGAGATAACGTAGTTCACCTTGCCGCTCTCGATAAGTGTAAGGGTGTTCTCGTCGCTCTCGTGTATCTTCTTAACAGCCTCAGCCTTGATACCGTGGTCATGCAGTACTCTTGCAGTACCCTCGGTAGCATAGATCTTGAAGCCCAGGTCAGCGAACATCTTGGCAGTCTGAGGTATCTCCTTTTTATCGGAATCACGTACAGTAATGAACACGCCGCCCTTCTGCTCCAGCTTGTAGCCTGCAGCTGTCAGACCCTTGTACAGAGATTCTTCCAGCGAGCTTGATACTGCCAGTACCTCACCTGTAGACTTCATCTCGGGTCCAAGGTGGTTATCAACGCCTATAAGCTTTTCAAAGCTGAATACAGGCACCTTAACAGCTACATAAGGCGAATTGGGGTGCAGACCTACACCGTAGCCCATATCGCGGAGCTTTTCGCCCAGCATAGCCTTTGTAGCAAGGTCTACCATAGGCACGCCAGTAACCTTTGAAATATAAGGAATGGTTCTTGAAGAACGTGGGTTTACTTCAATTACATAAAGTTCATCTTCGTAGATCAGGTACTGTATATTTACAAGACCCTTTGTTTTCAGGGAGAGAGCCAGTCTCTTCGAGCAGTCAACTACCTTGTCTATCAGTCTGTCGGATACGTTCCATGCAGGGTATACTGCTATGGAGTCGCCCGAGTGTATACCTGTTCTCTCGATATGCTCCATGATACCGGGGATAAGTATCTCCTCGCCGTCGCAGATAGCATCTATCTCCAGCTCGATACCCATGAGGTACTTATCTATAAGTACGGGGTTCTCGATGCCCTGGTCGAGTATGATAGCCATATATTCCTTGATATCAGCCTCGTTGAAAGCGATTATCATGTTCTGACCGCCCAGCACGTAGGAAGGTCTCATAAGTACAGGATAGCCTATCTTGTCAGCTACTTCCAGTGCCTCGTCGCAGGTCATTACAGTAAAGCCCTCAGGACGCTTGATATGCAGGTCTTCCAGCAGTTCATCAAAACGCTCTCTGTCCTCTGCCGCATCTATGGAATCAGGCGGTGTTCCCAGTATCTTCACACCGTTCTCATTCAGGTGCTTTGTCAGCTTGATAGCGGTCTGTCCACCGAAAGCTACAACTACGCCAACGGGCTTCTCAACGCGGATTATATTCATAACATCCTCGTTGGTCAGCGGCTCGAAGTACAGTCTGTCAGCTGTATCAAAGTCGGTGGAAACTGTCTCGGGGTTGTTGTTTACGATAACAACGTCATAGCCGTGCTCTTTCAGCGCCCATACACAGTGTACGGAAGCATAGTCGAACTCGATGCCCTGACCGATACGGATAGGACCCGAACCGAAAACTATGACAGTATCCTTCTTCTGCTTCTGCTCAGCGATGAACTCGGCAGCTTCGTCCTCCTCATCGTAGGTGGAATAGAAATAAGGTGTATTAGCAGCGAACTCGGCAGCGCAGGTATCGACCATCTTGAATACTGCGTGTGCAGGTTCAGTCACCTTTTCACCGGATATACGCTCTATAACCTTGTCGGGATAGCCCATCTTCTTGGCTTCAAGGTAGGTTTCCTTTGAAACATTGCCCTTAGCCAGCTCTTTTTCCATATCTATAAGCTTGCAGAGCTTGTTAAGGAACCACTCGTCTATCATGGTGATGGAGTGTATCTCATCAACGGTCACGCCGCGGCGGAGTGCTTCGTATACCACGAACATTCTCTCGTCGCTGGGTTCATGCAGCTTAGATCTTATCTCATCATCGGAGAATTCCAGCATCTTAGGCGAGATAAGGCAGTCATGACCTATCTCGGCACCGCGTACAGCCTTCATTATAGCCTGCTCAAATGTAGTACCGATAGCCATAACTTCGCCTGTAGCCTTCATCTGAGTGCCCAGTTCACGCTTAGCGTATACAAACTTATCGAAAGGCCACTTGGGCAGCTTTACTACAACGTAGTCAAGTGCAGGCTCGAAGCAGGCATAGGTCTTGCCTGTTACGGCATTCTTTATCTCGTCCAGAGTATAACCTATTGCTATCTGCGCTGCAACCTTTGCTATGGGGTAGCCCGTAGCCTTGGAAGCCAGTGCGGAAGAACGTGAAACTCTGGGGTTAACTTCTATTACAGCATACTCGAAAGTCTCGGGGTTCAGTGCGAACTGACAGTTACAGCCGCCCTCTACTTTCAGTGTGTCGATTATCTTCAGCGCAGCGGAACGCAGCATCTGATACTCCTTATCAGCCAGAGTAACAGCAGGGGCTATAACTATGGAGTCACCTGTATGTACGCCAACAGGGTCGAAGTTCTCCATGGAACATACAGTTATAACGTTGCCCTTTGAGTCACGCATTACCTCGAACTCTATCTCTTTCCAGCCCGCGATGCACTTCTCTACCAGTACCTGTGTGATAGGCGAGAGGTACAGACCGTTTCTGGTTATCTCGATGAGTTCTTCTTCATTATTAACGATACCGCCGCCTGTGCCGCCCAGTGTGAATGCTGGTCTGATGATAAGCGGGAAGCCTATGCCCTCCTCCTTGGAGAATGCAACAGCATCTTCAACGGTGTTTACTACCTTTGAAGGTATGCAGGGCTGACCGATGGACTCCATCGTATCCTTGAACAGCTGTCTGTCCTCGGCTTTGTCGATGGTCTCGGGATTAGCACCCAGCAGCTTTACATTATACTTATCCAGGAAGCCTTCCTTTGCCAGCTGCATCGAAAGCGTCAGACCTGTCTGTCCGCCCAGTGTGGAAAGCAGGCTGTCGGGTCTTTCCTTTATTATTACCCTCTTGACAGTCTCAAGTGTCAGAGGTTCTATATATATCTTATCCGCCATAGCGTTGTCGGTCATTATGGTAGCGGGGTTGGAGTTTATCAGTATTACCTCAAGACCCTGCTGCTTCAGCGCACGGCAAGCCTGTGTGCCCGCATAGTCGAACTCGGCTGCCTGACCTATAACGATAGGTCCCGAGCCTATGACCAGAACGCGGCGTATCTCTTTATTCAAAGGCATTTTTATCTATCCTTTCTGTCAGACATTTTCAGATTCGGGAGAATTTTTGTACTCGTCTATCAACTCGCAGAAGCGGTCAAAGAGGAAGCCCGTATCCAGAGGACCTCCGCAAGCTTCGGGGTGGAACTGCACTGAGAAAGCAGGTTCATCGGTATAACGCACGCCCTCGCAGGTGTTGTCGTTGGCATTTACGAAGCTTTCCTCAGCCCCTGCGGGCAGGGTATCGCTTACAACTGCGTAACCGTGGTTCTGTGAAGTGATATATACTCTACCGGTAGCTACTTCCTTGCAAGGCTGGTTAGCACCTCTGTGACCGTATTTCAGCTTCTCGGTCTTTGCGCCGTGTGCAAGTGCCAGCAGCTGGTGACCAAGGCAGATACCAAAAGTAGGTATTTTAAGCTCACCTATCTTTTTGAGTTCTTCTATTATCTCAACGTTCTCCGCAGGATCTCCGGGGCCGTTCGACAGCATTATACCGTCGGGAGCAAGCTCTTTTATCCTGTCGATCTTGGTGTATGCGGGAACTACCGTTACCTCGCAGCCCCTGTTCACAAGACATCTTCCGATGTTAGCCTTTGCACCGAAATCGTACAGAACAACACGTCGCTTAGCTTCACCATCGGGTGAGAAAGTCTCTTCCTTATCGCAGGTGGTGTTCTTTACCGCCTCTACTATTTTATAGTTCTTTACTTCCTCAGGTACTGTGCCGTCGGTGGATGTAACTATCTTTCCGTTCATTACACCGTGCTCTCTTACTATCCTTGTCAGACGTCTGGTATCTATACCATACATACCAACAATGCCGTTATTACGCAAAAAAATGTCAAGATCACCCTCGCATCTGAAATTGCTGGGCTCTTGACACCATTGTCTTACGATATATGCTTTTACATGGGGACGGCTGCTTTCAAAATCCTGGGGGATAACTCCGTAATTTCCGATCAGAGGGAATGTCTGAACAACGATCTGTCCATAATAGCTGGGATCGGTAAGGGTCTCAAGATAGCCCGTCATAGCGGTAGTGAATACTATCTCACCAACAGCTTCGCCGACAGCGCCAAAGCTTTTGCCCTCAAAAACTGTGCCGTTTTCAAGAATTAGATATGCCTTCTGCACTTTAAATCCTCCTTTAAACATTCTTCAAGATATTATAGCACATCACGACTTATTTGTAAAGGGCATTTAATACAAAATTCAGATATCCCGATCAGCCATTCGTACCCCATTTTGCTGTGTTGGTAAGAAACACAGGTGTGCGAAATAAAGATTTATTATTCAAAACTTTTTCTATTAGATATGCAGAACTTTCCAATATCCTGCAACGTTTCGCCATAAATATTATTTACAAATTATTAATAGCATATTAATCCCAAATATGATATAATTTATACCGTATCGAAAAAAGAGGTGTAGAACACTATGGAAAAAAAGAAAACTAACAAACATCTTAATTCATTCCAGATAATCATATTCGGTTTTCTCGGGATAATACTTCTGGGCGCACTGCTTCTGATGCTGCCCATATCTTCGCAGGCAAGGGCTTTCACGCCATTCACAGACTGCCTTTTCACTGCGGTATCCGCCACCTGCGTTACAGGTCTGGTGGTAAGGGACACGGCTACTTACTGGTCGCTTTTCGGAAAAGTCATAATACTGCTGCTGATACAGATAGGCGGCATGGGCGTTGTCACCATGGGTGTGACTATCATGCGGCTCTCGGGCAAAAAGATAGGTCTTGCACAGCGAAGCACCATGCAGGATTCCATATCAGCGCCGCAGGTCGGCGGTATCGTCAAGCTCACGGGATTTATACTCAAAACGTCCCTGATGATAGAGCTTATCGGCGCGATACTACTCTTACCCGTATTTATAAAGGATTTCGGAGTAGTTACGGGCATCGGTTACTCGGTATGGCACTCCATATCCGCTTTCTGCAACGCGGGATTTGACCTGATGGGTGTGCGCGAACCATTCTCGTCACTGTGTTCCTATCACGATAATATATACCTTAATATAGTGATAATGCTGCTGATAATCGTGGGCGGCATCGGCTTCCTGGTATGGAACGACATAAAGACCCACAAGCACCACCTCAAGAAATACAGCCTCCAGAGCAAGGTAGTACTTATAACCTCCCTGCTGCTGACATTCATACCTGCTGTATACTTTTTCTTCTGCGAATACAGCAAGCTGCCTATGGGCGACAGGATAATAAGCTCCATGTTCCAGTCGGTAACTACAAGAACTGCGGGATTCAACACTCAGGATCTTGCCGCTATGGACGGTTCGGGAACACTGGTCATGATAATGCTGATGATCGTGGGCGGTTCACCGGGATCAACTGCGGGCGGTATGAAGACCGCTACTCTTGCTGTTCTGTTTTTCTCGGCTATAACCGTATTCAGCCGCAGAAACGATGTACAGTGCTTCAAGCGCCGTCTTCCCGAGGAAGCTGTGCGAAATGCGGCGGCACTGCTCTTTACTTATCTCACCCTGTTCATAACAACAGGCATAGCTATAAGCCGTATCGAGGGTCTGCCTATACTCACCTGCCTGTTTGAAACAGGTTCCGCAGTAGGCACGGTAGGTCTTACACTTGGTATAACCAGCACACTTTCACTGGCACCAAGAATACTGCTGATGATACTGATGTTCTTCGGAAGAGTAGGCCCCCTCACACTGATATATGCGGCACTGCCTTCAACCGAAAATGTTAAGAGCAAACTGCCGATGGAGAGAATATCCGTAGGCTGACCGAAAGGAGAAAATAATTATGACAAGTGCATTGATAATAGGCGTGGGCGAATTCGGTGCCCATATCGCCAAGAGAATGAGCGAGCTCAACTGTGAGGTAATGGCAGTTGATTCCAACGAAGACCGCATAAACGAGATACTACCATACGTTACCAGCGCAAGGATAGGCAATTGTACCGATGCAGAGTTCCTGCGTTCACTGGGTATCGGTAATTTTGATATATGCATAGTTGCTGTCGGCGGACTTTTCCAGGTATCGCTTGAAACCACCTGCACGCTTAAAGAACTGGGTGCTAAGTACGTTCTTGCAAGGGCAACCAACGATGTGCAGATGAAGTTCCTGAGAATGGTGGGCGCTGACGAAGTAGCTTACCCCGAAAAGCAGACTGCTATCAGGATAGCAACAAAGTACGCATCGGAGACTATACTGGACTTTATCCAGCTTGACAACAACTACTCCATATACGAGCTGAAAATACCCAAGGACTGGTATGGCAAGAGCCTTGCACAGGTGGATATAAGAAAGAAGTACAATATAAATATACTTACTTTCAAGCGTGGAGACAACGTATTCCTGCCCACCGCCGACACCGTGGTGCTTGAGGGTGATATTGCTTTCGTTATCGGCGAGGTAAAGGACATCAACAAGTGCTTCAGGATATAAGTTATAATTTCTCATAAGACATAATGACCCGCTCATGTCACCTGACAGGGGCGGGTCAAACGATAGACGATACAGAAAACGGAGGATATAAAATGGCAATATCTGAAAAACTGCTGAGAAAATACGCACAGCTGATAGTCCGCATGGGCGCAAATGTTCAGCGCGGGCAGATAGTTCAGCTGACAGCAGCTGTTGAACAGCATGAATTCGCCGCGCTTGTAATGGAAGAATGCTACAAGGCAGGTGCAAAAAAGGTCAACATGAACTGGTCGAGCGATATGCAGAACAGACTTGACCTGCTGTATGCCGAGCAGGACACCCTCGCAAAAGTCCTGCCATGGGAAGAAGAAAAAATGAAGCAGATGGTAGAAGACCTGCCATGCAGGATATTCATAGTATCCGATGACCCGGATGCACTGAACGGAATCGACCCCAAGAAGATATCCGCAGTTTCTCAGGGCAGACAGGCAGTATTCAAGCCCTACCGCAACGCCATCGAGGGCAAACATCAGTGGGTGATAGCGGCTCACCCCTCAGAGAAATGGGCGAAGAAGTGTTTCCCCGATGCAGAAAATGCTGTTGACAAACTGTGGGAAGCTATACTTAAAACAGTCCGCGTAAGTGAGGACAACGACCCCGTTGCCGACTGGCAAGCCCATATGGACACCATAGTCACAAAGGCTGCATGGCTGAATGAGCAGGGATTTTCTTCCCTCGAATACAAAAGCTCCAACGGCACGGATTTCAAAGTCACCCTGATAGAGGGCGCTAAATGGGAGGGTGCAAAGGACCTCAATCCCCTGAACGGTGCCGAGTATATCCCCAACATACCCACCGAGGAGATATTCACCTCACCATATGCAGGAAAATGCGAGGGCACTCTTGTGGCAGTCAAGCCCCTTTCCTGGAACAGCCAGCTTATCGAGGATTTCTCCATAACATTCAAGGACGGCAAAGCCGTATCCTGCAAGGCAGGCAAAGGTCAGGAGCTTCTGGAGCAGATGATAAAGATGGATGACTGCGCTTGTATGCTGGGCGAGGTCGCACTTGTGCCAAAGGAGAGCCCTGTCAACCAGTGCGGCTTCCTTTTCTATGAAACACTCTTCGATGAAAATGCCTGCTGTCACTGCGCTTTAGGTATGGGCTTCAAGGAAGTTCTCCCAGACGGCGACAGCCTTACCGTTGAACAGGCTAAGGAGCGCGGCATCAATGATTCCATCATCCATGTGGATTTCATGGTGGGTGCTGACGACCTCTCCATAGACGGCATACGTCCAGACGGCACCAGAGTAGCTGTCTTCCGCAACGGTACATGGGCATGAGCGGAGATATTTTCAGCGAAGCTGACAGACGCATTCAGTGGGCGGATATCCGCGATGAACTCAGGCACGCCCTTTCAGAACTTGGCTACCCCACTGAATTTGCAGATGAAATAGCAAAGTACATCGGCAGTCCAAAAGGGATACAGCGCATGACATGGTACGTGAACTACGTCCGCCCCGAAAAGACCGAACTTATAGTCGATGAGATGCTTGCGATAAAAAGCGAGATAGACGCCTGGCGCGAACGCAAGGAAAGCCAGCAGGCAAACGCGGCGTACAATATGATACTCAACTACGGACTTGACGATGAAGAAGAATAGTACTTCTCTGAAATATACACCTATATAAGTTATGCCCCCAGACGCAGTCGCTTGGGGGCATTTTTCACTTAACACAGCACTACATTTTTCCACCGGTCCATCTTTTCCCGGTGCATACAGTCATTTACCCGAGATAATATCTTATTACATATTTCTCTTCACCTTTTTATAAACTGCTGAATATCAGAAAGAAACGCCATAGCACTTCTCTGAAATACTATGGCGTAAAAATTATTTATCTGCAATTTTTATTTTACAGCTATAAGCGGCTTAGTTCAGAGATCTCTTACCCTTTACAGCGGCTGCTATCCTTGCAAGGTCGCTGACATTTATCTTGCCGTCCTTGTTTATATCTGCAAATTTCTTGGCTTCATCATCAAGCTGTCTTTTGCCCTTGATGAATGCGGCAACCTTGGTGATATCAGTAATATTTATTTTACCGTCGCCGTTTATGTCGCCCATTTTTCTATCGGAAGGATCCACATGCTCACCATACTCGGGTCTGTCATAAGCACTGAGAGTGTCGTTCTTGAAAGTAGTTTCAGCGAACTTCATATCGTGAACTTCAGCATAGTCCTCGGGATATGTGCCCTTTACACCGTGTAGAGTTATGGTTTCACCGTAAGCGTTCTCATCGAAGTAGCTGAATGCCGATTCGGAGATATTTTCGATCTTATCGCCTACATAGATATCCTTGAGGGATATGCACTTGTCAAACACATTGTTGCCTATCTTCTTTACTGAATAGGGTATCTTTATCTCTTTGAGAGCATTGTCAGACTGGAATGTTTCACTCGGTACCTCTTCCAGTCTTCTGCTGAGGGTAACATCTGTCAGCTTGGGGCAGTTCTTGAAGCTGGCGCTTCCCATTTTGCTAAGGCTGTCGGGAAGAACTACCTTTTCCAGATTCTCGCAGTTCTCAAACACACCGTTGCCCATTTCTTCGATACCCATAGGCAGGGTGATCTCAGTGAGTGCGTTGCATCCATTGAATACATTGCTGCCGATCTTCTCGATTATTTCCTTGTCGCTGAAATTGACCTTTGTCAGTGCAGTACAGTCTTCAAATACGTTGCTGCCGACGGTTTTGCACTGTTCGGATACGGTAACTTCGGTCAGCTGAGTACACTTCTCAAAAGTGGAATCAGGCAGGGTTTCAAGCTTTGAGGGAAGAACAGCAGTTTTAAGACCGGAGCCTCTGAATACGCCCCTACCGAAAGCAGTAACTGTTTCGGGGATATCGATAGATGTGAGAGCGGTACAATCCTTGAAAGCTTCTTTTTCAAATTCCTCAATGCTCTTGCCGAAGTTCACCTTTTTGAGTGCTGTACAGTTATCAAAAGCACTTTCGCTTATCCTTACTACCGAATCGGGGATAGTTATTTCCTCAACTGCGGGAGCATATGCAAGCAGGTTGTTTACAACTTCAACTGCGCCGTCGGGAAGATTGACTGTTTTGAGAGAGCCGCACTTGCTAAAAGGACCTTCATTGTTTATAAATCCACAATCAACAGTCTCAAGGGACTTAGGAATATCTATCTCGGTGATAGCTGTGTTCTCGAAAGAATTTCCGCCCAGTATTCTGAGGTTTTTAGACAGCTTTACACTTGCAAGATCGGTGCAGTCTGCGAATGCGTATGTACTTATCTCCGTTACGCTGTTGGGTATCTCAACAGAAGTCAGACCTGTAGAACGGAATGCGCAGTCTCTGATAGTGACAACAGTATTAGGTATAGTTATCTGTTTTATCGCACCAAGGCCTGCAAGCAGTCCATCAGGGATAACTGTGATGCCGCTTTCGATGGTAACATCTGTCAGCGAAGGACAATTATAGAAAGGTCCTTTGTCTGTATTCAGGAAGCCTGTTTCTGTTACCTCTATCGATTTGGGTATGGTAACGGAAGTCAGACCGCTTTCCGAGAACGCATAGGTCTCCATTTTTGTAAGAGCCTTTGGCAGGTCTATCTGGGTAAGTGCCGAGCAGTAACGGAAAGCACTGTCGTTTATGGTCGTTACGGTGGAAGGTATAGTTACCGAAGTGAGCTGTTTGCAGCTTGCAAAGAAATAATCGGGAACAACAGTTATAGTATTCGGGAGAACAACGCTCTCAACTCCCGAGCCTGCAAGCAGTGCAATAGGAAGCTCGTCATCTTCGTCATTGAATTTCACTGTTTTGAGGTTTTCACATCCATCGAAAGGACCTCTGTCAAGGCTGAGAAACGTTGTTTCGACTGTATTGAGTGAAAGAGGAACAGTTATGCTCTCAACTGCGGTCTTCTCAAAACACCTTGTTCCCAGCTTTTCGAGTTTTGCGGGCAGGTCGAAGTCTTTGAGCTTTTCACAGCCTGAAAATGCAAAGTTCTCGATCTCTTTTACATTTGCGCCGAACTTTACAGTCTGGAGGTTTGAGCAGCCGTAAAAAACATTTTCACCTATGAACTCAACTGTATCGGGGATAGTTACGCTCGTAAGCTCCTTGTAGTTCATGAACAGCTTATCATCCAGCCTGACAACAGGCTTGCCGCCTATCTCTGCGGGGATATCCACAACAGCAACAGCGGCATAGTTCTTGCTGTCGGTCTTTGGCAGAAATTTGTTGAGTACTGCGCTGCCTGTTTCAGCATCTAAATAGTACTGGAACAGACCCTCGGTTTCCAGGTCGTCCGCAGATACGGTAATACTTGTCCTGAAAGTACCGATGGTACTCTCGGGCAGAACAGCCGCACCTCCGAATACAATTGTTAACGCCAGAACAGATGCCAGAATTTTTTTCATTATGGTTTCCTCCCTTATAGAAAATAAAATTTGTCCTGCCAATTATGACAGTGATTTTGACGAATGAGATATCTAACATTATAATTATATTACATTACACAAAATTTGTCAATGAGTACTAACAATTATTATTGAAACTATCAGTTTGAGAGTAGCAAACCATGACCAAATTGTTAAATATCCCCACTGAAACCAAAGCTTTGCACTTCCATGTTTCTGAAAATATAATACCATTTCCGAGTCGGTTTTTCTACCAACAGGAGTTTGAAATTACGCAACAAACAGTTGCAATTTTTCAGAATATACGCATATTATCAGCGAATATACACATTTCTGCAGCTTAGTCCGAATAAGCTCCAATAATGATACATACTGCACGTTGACCAAAGTCCATAACAACCGTCAGATCATTCCACTTGTTTCTGTCAGATATGTGTATATAACAAAAATATTCTGTTACGGAACATCATATTTAGCATTGTTAATAATTGACAAAGTCAATAGTCAGGTGTATAATTATGAACATAAAGCAAAAGCACTGTAAACAAGCAGTCGGGAGGAACTATATGGAAAAGAGATACGAACTAACCGCCGCACAGAAAATGCACTATCGGTGGATAAAAGAATACGGCACACAGCAGGTGTCGGGACTCAGCATAGTTGCGGCTTTTAAAATGGAACTTGATATCGGGGTACTGAAAAAGTGCATCGAGCTTGAAAAGCAGAGGTATTCATGTCTTCGGCTGAGATTCACCAAGCCCGATATGAACGGCGAGATACAGCAGTACATAGCCGACTATCAGCCAGAAGAGATAAGGGAATACGATCTTACCGAAATGACCTTGAGTGAAGCTGACAATATCATGCAGAACTGGGCATACGAAACTTTCGATGGCGACGATATACCAATGTGCGAATTCCGTATAGTAATGCTGCCCGAGGGGTACACAGGGTTCTTTGTGCACATGGACCATAGGCTGAACGATTCGGTGGGCGTGGCTGTTATGGCGACGGATATAATGGGGCTTTACAAGCATTTCAAATTCGGTGATGAAGAACCTGCTCCCCTTGCGGATTTTGAAAAGGTGCTGATAAGCGACCTCGAAAAAGCTTCCAACGAAAAACGTCACGCAAAGGCAAAGCGTTTCTGGGAGGAGGAACTTGATACTCTGGGCGAACCGCTGTATTCTGATATACAGGGAACTTCGGTACTGGAAGAAGCCCGTAAAAAGCATGACGACCCTGATCTACGTGCGGCGGATATCGAGCGCAAAGAGCTTTTTGTGGCGGTAAAGGATTATCAGCTTGAAGTTGACAGTATGCAAAGGGCGATAAACTTCTGCCTGCACAACCAGATATCCCCCACCAACCTGATACTGCTGGTGATACGCACCTATCTTTCAAAGGTGAACGGCGGTCAGGAAGATATCACAGTGGAGAATTTCATATCAAGGCGCTCCACCAATGATGAACTGACCTCGGGGGGAAGCAGAACGCTTTGTTTCCCCTGCAGAACTGTTATTTCGGGAGATACCACTTTCATCGACGCGGCGCGTATGATACAGAATCATCAGAACCGCATATATATGTTCAGCGGATACGACCCGCAGTTTATCCGTGATGAGATGAAACGCCGCTACAATACTCCCGATGATACCACCTATGTCAGTGTGTATCTCACCTATCAGCCCCCGATGAATACTAAAGACCTTGACCCGAACGCGGAAAATCTTCCCATGTATGTAAAGTGGTTCGCAAACGGCGCGGCTACCAAAAAGATGTATCTGACGGTGTCCCATCTGCCTGACAGAAAACTGAATTTCTCATACCACTATCAGACAGCACACCTTACTGAAAAAGATGCTGAGCTGATGTACTATTACATGATGCGTATACTGTTCAGGGGCATAGAAGACCCCGGCAGGACTATCGCAGAGATAATCGATATGGTTTAAAAGACAAAAGAAAGTTTATATAGAATGGGGGATACCCCCGAAAGGAGTTTTATTATGGAAGAAAAATTCAAGGAGATAGCTGCACGCTACTGCAAAGGAGATATCGGAGAGATAACAGATGAAATGGCTATACGCGAAGATCTTGGGCTGAGTTCACTTGACCTTATGACATTTCTGGGCGATCTGGAAGACGAGTTCGATATAGAGTTCGATCTTGAAGAGGACGAGCAGAAACTCAGCAATCTACGCACTGTCGGCGACGCTCTATGTCTGCTGAATTCTCATATGGGCTGATTCGGGGTGATATCATGAAAAAAACTATTCACACCCTGTGGAACAGAAGTGTACAGGACTATGCCGACCTCCCTGCTGTGAGATGGCTGGTAAAAAAAGATATAAAAGAGGTAAGCTACAAGCAGGCCGACGAGATCATCAGCGGGCTGAGAAAAGGTGCCGCCGCACTGGGATTTGAGCACAGACATATCGCGCTGGTGGGAACAAATTCAGTTGAATGGATAGAAGCTTATATGTCGGTGGTGACAAGTACAAATACCGCTGTCCCACTTGATTCCGCACTGCCTGCCCATGACCTCATCGATCTTATCGACCGTTCGGATTCCGAGGGCGTTTTCATCGACCCTAAGTTTGCGACACTTGCAGATGAGATAAAAGACAAATGCAAAAAGGTGAAGAAGATATGGACACTTTCCGATGAAGCGATCAGCGGAACAGATTCCCTCAACGACCTTATCACCGCAGGCGAAAAAGCTGATGAACCCTCCGCCCCCGAAGAAGAGGATATCTCAATGATAGTTTTCACCTCTGGTACCACAGGCAAAAGCAAAGGCGTTATGCTCACCCAGAGCAACCTTTACACCAATATCGAAGCTGTGCTTTATGATGAGGATCCGGGACTTGTATTTTTAAGCGTACTGCCCGTACACCACTGCTTCTGCCTTGTTATGGACTGGCTCAACGGTTTCTGGATGGGGGCTGTTATATGCATAAATGATTCGCTGATGCATATGGTAAGGAATATGAGTATTTTCGAGCCCGATGTCATGCTGATGGTACCCCTTATGGTGGAGACTATATACAAACGTTTACGAACAGCTGACCGTACTATACCAACGGATACCATCGCAAAAAAAGTATTCGGCAGAAATCTAAAGTACATATTCACAGGCGGAGCGCATCTTGAACCCTACTATATAGAAGAATTCAAAAAGTACGGTATAGACGTTTACGAGGGCTACGGTATGTCGGAGTGTTCCCCTGTTATATCCTCCAACAAGATAGGCGACAGCAAAGCGGGTTCCATAGGCAGACCTCTGCCCAATGTTGAGATAAAATTCGTTAACGGCGAGATACTCGTCCGCAGTACCAGTGTGATGAAAGGCTATTACAAAATGGAAGAAGAGACCGAAGAGACCCTCAAAGACGGCTGGCTTCACACAGGTGACAAGGGCTATATCGACGAGGACGGTTTCCTGTTCATAAACGGCAGGGTAAAGAACCTTATCATACTTTCAAACGGCGAGAACATCTCACCCGAGGAGATAGAGACACGGCTTGGAGTAAACGACCTCATTGGCGAGATAGTAGTTACAGGCGAGGACAATATGCTGACTGCAAGGATATTCCCCGACCCCGAAATGACAGGCGGTATGACCGATGAGGAAATATACTCGGCACTTCAGGAGATACTGAACGGATACAACAGTCAGCAGCCCACCTACAAACAGCTTTCAAAGCTTGTGGTAAGAAAATATCCATTCCTGAAAAACACCACCAAAAAGATAATACGTGCCGAAGTTTACAGAGATGAGCAGGGCGCATGAACAGTCTTATAAATATAGTTGAAACTACCTATACCCATATCTCTGGTACGGACGGACTTCCCCTGAGGGTGCTGAGGATAGAACCCACAGACCCCGGAAGCATACGGGGGATAGTTCAGATGGTACACGGCAAGAACGAACACAAGGGACGGTATGCGCCGTTCATGAGGTACCTTGCGGCTAACGGATATCTGACCATCTGCAATGACCACCGCGGTCACGGCGAGAGCGTTCATCGTCCGCAGGACAGAGGTTATATGTATGAGGGAGGATATAAAGCACTGGTGGAGGACATTCACGAGATAACGCTGGAAGTCAAGGACTACGCCCATAAAAGATGCGGTGGAAAAGCTCTGCCGATGATACTTCTGGGACACAGCATGGGTTCGCTGGCGGCACGGTGCTATATAAGAAAGTACGATGATGAGATAGACAAACTTCTGCTTATCGGTTCGCCCTCAAAGTCAAAAAATATAAAACAGGGACTGATGATGCTGAGATCACTTGAACATATCGAGGGCAAAAGGGCACGTTCAAAGCTTGCCGATCTGCTCATCATCGGCGTGAACTATGAATTCAAATTCAGGAAAGAGGGTTTGAAAAACGCCTGGACAAACAGCGAACGAGAAGCAGTCATAGAACACAACAATGACCCTCTTTGCAGGTTCAGGTTCACCCTCAGCGGTTACGAGGAGATGCTTAAAATGTCCATGCTGACCTACTCGGGCGGGTACACTCCGAAGAATCCCCATATGCCCATAAGGTTCTTTTCGGGTGCGAATGACCCCTGTGCTATCTCAAAAGAGCGATTTATCGGGGCACTGCATCTGCTGAAAAAGATAGGCTATACCAACGTCCGCGGAAAGATATACAACTGTATGCGCCACGATATCCTGCACGAAAAAGAGAAGCATAAGGTGTATTGCGATATCCTGAAGGCTATTGGGGAATGATAACATAGCTTTTCTCCCCGGCATATATCACCACTTATCCGAAAACTATCCCCCGGTACTTTACATTTGCAGTTTTTTGTGTTATAATTTTAGTAAATAATTGGAAATAAATTTTCATTCCAATATTAACCGGGAGGTCATAATGCAAACAAACCAAAAGTACAAGATCATAGACCGTGACTTGATAAAATTCATAGCTATCATTCCCATGGCTATCGGACATTTTGTGGATCACTATTTCGGTGCTTCAGCAAGTTTGATAAACTCACCGCTCCTGTTTCTGATAGCGCAGGCTTCAATGATAGCACCGCCGATATTCTTCTATTTCATCGCCGAAGGATTCACGCATACTCATTCCGTAAAAAAATATGCCGCGCGATTGTTTATATTCGCTCTGATAACCCAGATACCATTCTGTCTGATGCTCAACGGAACGCTGATGCTATCAGGAATGATCACATACCTGAATGTGTTCTTCACTTTGTTTCTGGGATTGGTCGCGCTGATAGTCTGCGGAAGCAACATGAAGTTATGGGCGAAGATCTCACTCGTTGCTGTCTTAGAGGCGGTCACTTATTTTGTTACAGATACAATGGCTTATCTTCGGGATCCCGATGATCCTGATACTGTATTATTTCAAAGACAGACCATCAACACGCTTCGGACTTTTTGCACTTTGCAGTGTCGGCAGCCTTTTGATGACAACACTCCCTGCTGCATTGCTTTTTTACTCAAAAGACAAAACGGAATATTTTAATTCAAGCATAATTGGCGCAGTAATTGATCTCTGTTACCTGTTGGCAGGTTATTTTATTGTCACTTCATTCTACAATGGTGAAAAAGGAAAAAATCCTGTTTTTACAAAATGGTTCTTCTACATTTTCTATCCCGCGCATCTTTTTCTGATATTCATTGCAAAATCTATCGCAGGGAAATATTAACAGAAAATATCATGATATTTTCAGAATAGTGCAAAAAAGGACAGCCCCAAAAGCTGTCCTTTTTTCGTTATCATTTATTACCGATATAAGCGCTTATCGCTTTAGTCACAAAATCCGCTGTTCCTATGCCCCCTGCCTTGTCGATGTTCTCCTTGAATTCACCGTTTGCGGAATACATCTGTCCCAGGGACATCAGAATTTCGTCGGTGCAGTTGTAGTAGTTATCGGTTATGTACTGCTGAAGTCTCTTCACCTGTTCCATCGCTTCGGGAATATCAGGGGAACCGTCTTTCAGCTTGCCGAAATCAGCAAATACAGCCATCAGACCTGCGGCGATGTTCTTTTCGTCCTCCTTGGTACGTTTGCTGCTCTTGCTGGTATATTCTTCGTATTCCTTGGTATCGCCCCATTCCGCCTTGGCACGTTTGGTATACTCTTCTATTTTGCTTGTATCGAACACATTGAAATCCATAATATTTTCTCCTTTGTCTCTGATTTTATATGCGAGCCCGATAATGGCTTCAAGCCGCTGCTTTTTCAGCGTAAGCAGTTCTATCTGCTGAGTGATGGCTTTTTTTCTGTCAAAATCGGGAGCTTCAAGTACGGCTCTAATATCGCTTAGGGAAAACTCAAGCTCACGGAAAAGAAGTATCTGCTGCAAACGCTCCAGCGCTGTATCGTCATACAGCCTGTAACCCGCCTCCGTGCGCATCGCAGGCGTCAGCAGACCTATCTTATCGTAGTATTGCAGGGTGCGTATACTCACCCCTGTAAGCTTGCTTACCTCATTTACTGTTTTCATAAGCCTTACCTCCTCGCTTGATCACATTATATACTATTACGTAGCGTCATAGTCAAGACTTATTTCATAAATTTATCTGTATGCACAATTAGCCAAATAAATACGTATATCGATATGTTTCACTTTCACAAAATTCTGTATTCTAAATATAAAATTTTATATAATGGTAAAAAGTGGTTGAACTATTCGGGATAGTATGCTATAATAAGAAAAAACCAAATAACAAGGAGGTAAATCATGAGCAATATACTGTCACTTGCAAAAAGCTACGAAAAGTTTTTTAAGATAGGTGCAGCTGTCGCTTGCAAAAATATAGACAGCTATACCGATATTCTTCGCGAACATTTCAACAGTGTCACCCCCGAGAACGAGATGAAATATATCTCCACCGAACCCGAGGAGGGCAAGTTCACTTTCGGTGATACTGACAAGATATTCGATACTGCGAGAGCGCTTGGTATCAAGGTGCGTGCCCATGCCCCTGTATGGCATAACCAGACAGGCGGATGGATGTACAAAGACGGTGATAAGCCTGCTTCCCCCGAACTTATTTATCAGCGTATCGACGCACATTCAAAAGCTCTGTGCGAACGCTATAATAACGATGTTTATGCATGGGACGTTGTGAACGAAGCTGTTATTGATGAAGTACCCGAAGGTGCTTCTGGTGATGCAGCTATCTACCGCGACAGCGAATACTTCAAACTTTGCGGCGCTGATTTCATAGCAGCAGCTTTCCGTTCGATGGATAAGTATTCCCCTAACGCACAGCTTTTCTACAATGATTACAACGAGTGTGACCCGCAAAAGCGCGGACGTATAGTCAGCCTGATAAAGCGCCTGAAAGAACAGGGCTGCCGCGTGGACGGATTTGGTATGCAGCAGCATTATTTCGGCACCCCTGATTATGACGAGCTGAAACGCTCCATAGAGATATACGCAGGTCTCGGTCTGCGCCTGCATATCACCGAACTTGATGTATCCATCATGGCGACCTTCGGTCATAATGTATTCCCGCCCAGTGCAGAGGATATCGAAAGGCTGAAAGCTTCCCGCCCCGAGGATATCGCGGCGATAGAGGATATCTATCTTAAACTTTTTGAGATATACCGCAGTTACAGTGATGTCATCGACTGCGTGACCACATGGGGCGTAGCTGATGACTACACATGGATGGACGGTTTTGTTCCTCATGACAATGCACCTGCTGTAAAGCAGTATCCCCTGCTGTTCGATATCCACCATGCCCCGAAAGCCTGCATATCAAAGCTGATAGCAGCGGCAAAATAAATATGCGATAAATCGAGCCCGAAAAGGGTCGGTATCATTGGATATCGACTTTATTGCTGGCTCGTTTTTTGTTGTCCTTTGTTCTCTCTTTTTTTATCCGCTTGTTTTTGATTAAGTTAGCTATGATACTCCTCAACATTAACCTCACAATTTCTCTGCATTAACCAATCATTAAAATTCACACTTTAATCTTGTACAAATCAAACAGTAATTTTTTGATAACTTGTCAGTTTTTCTTAAACTCTCTTGACAATTAATTCAACTTTATGTTATAATTAAACAAATGAGTATGTGCAGAGTTTAAATGCTAACTCTGCGGGAAGGAGAAACTATGGATTTTCAGATGATCGTAGACAGCTTTGAAGAACCTACCTGTATACTCTCCGTTGAAAAAGACAACGAAGGCGGATATCATCAGATACGCATAGTTGCAGGAAATAAAAAATATTTACTGCCTTTCGAAGAACCTATTACTTACAGTAACGACAATGATAGCACCAATATTAAAGAACTTCCTGAGATATTCCATAAAAAAAAGACCTTTGTGCCCGATTCGCCTTATGAGCTTTATCTGCCGAAAGACATGGGCTTTGAAGATATCTGTTTTCGCGCCGCTGTGCTGAAAATACCTGTGCATACCTGTGTACACCTCAACGACCTTGATATGTGGTTCGATATCTATGCCATGCCGATGTGCATTGAAAAGGGAGATATCTGCTACTGCACGTACACTGTGATAGCCAAAGATAATACTGACATTATGATGAATTCGGCAAGTTCAGGGATATATGCCGAAAATGTCATAAAGACCTGCATAAAACTCAACGGCACAAATGATATCGAAGGCACCATGAACGATGTCATCAACGATATCCGCCTGATATGCAGGGCGGATGTATGTACGATAGCCCTCACCGACCCCGAGACAAAGGAATCCTCGGTGCTTGCCACAAGCTTTGACAAGGACTGCAAGATAAAGCGTGTTACCCATTTTGAAGAATTCGGGAATATCACCAAGACATGGATAGATATGTTCGGCAAGAGCGATTTCATAATTGCCAAAGACATTAATGATATGGAATATATCCGCGAGAGAAATCTTTACTGGTACGAAAACCTCATCGAGGCAGGAGTCGACAGCCTTGTTATGTTCCCGCTGAAGTACGACAGCGAGATACTGGGCTTTTTGTGGGCTACTAATTTCGCGGTGGAGGATACCATACGCATAAAGGAGACTCTTGAACTGACTTCATTTTTCATATCCTCAAAGCTTTCAAACTATCAGATGCTGGAACACCTGAAACATATAAGCTACACCGACCAGCTGACAGGCTTATCCAACAGGCTCGCCTGCACCGACCTTATCGAGAAGCTTATAAAGCACGGTGAGAGATTCTGCATAGTTTCCATAGATATAAACAACTTCAAGAGCATAAACGATACCATAGGGTTTGATGCGGGCAACAGAGTGCTTACACAGATCGCTTCACGCTGGAAAAAGATAGCCGAAAATAATCTCACAGCTACGCAGGATCATCTTGCGCGTATGGGCGGTGACGAATTCCAGCTGGTGATACAGGGCTACGATGACAACGAAGCCATCATACCTACCATAAAAACATACGAAAATGCCCTGGGCACTACCATGACCATAGACGGCTGTGACCTTTACATAAGCGCAAGCTTCGGGTACTGCCTGTACCCTGATGACGCAAAGACCAGTGACAGCCTGATATCCTATGCCAACGCTTCGATGAACGAGATAAAGCGTATGAAAAGCAGTCAGCATATCATGCGTTTCGTACCCGGGCTTCTGAAAGAAGAACACACTCTTGAGATAGAGCGCAAGCTTATCTATGCCCTTGAAAACGACCTGCTGTATTTCAATTTACAGCCACAGTTCGACCTTGACCACAAGCTGAGAGGTTTTGAAGCACTGGCACGTATGAAAGACAGCGACGGTACAGTGGTATCTCCGGGAGAATTCATACCTGTGGCTGAAAAAGTGGGACTGGTAGACAAAGTTGACAGCGCTGTGTTCAGGAGGTCGGCTATGTTCATCGGCGGACTGATACGCGAAACGGGCGCTGACATCATGCTGAGTGTGAACATATCGGTTCGCCACCTGATGAAGAACGACTTTCTCGATGAAGTCAAGGATATACTGAGTGCCAGCGGAATACCTGCTGACCATCTGGAAATAGAGATAACCGAATCCATAATGATAGATTCAGCTGAAAAAGCACAGCACTGTATAAATAAGCTCCACAAGATGGGCATACAGATAGCCATTGACGATTTCGGCACGGGATACTCTTCCCTCAGTTATCTGAACAATTTCCCTGCTAATATTCTGAAGATAGACAAAAGCTTCATCGACAAGATGAACACCAGCGACCCCTCAAAACAGTACGTCGCGGCGATAATATCCATCGGGCATATAATGGGCTTCGAGGTAGTATCGGAGGGCGTTGAGGAAAAAGAACAGCTGGCAACGCTGAAACTCATCGGATGTGATTACATACAGGGTTTCATCTGGGGCAGACCGCTGTCACCCGAGGACGCTGAAAAGCTTATTCGTGAAAGCATAGAATAGTTTATAGAGGCACTTTGTCCGAAAGAACGAAGTGCCTTTTGTATGCCATATGTTCATAAAACAAGGCTGCACAGTGAAATACCGTGCAGCCTGAATTTATCCTTTTATAAGTGCTTCAACTTCTTCAAGCTTCGGGGGATACAATGGCAGAGGAAAACGGGATATCGCAACTGCAGAGCAGGCGCTTGCGAAGCGCACAAGTTCATCATCGCCCATACCTTTCATCAGACCGTATACACAGCCCGCCTTGAAGGTATCACCTGCGCCGAGAGTGCTTTTTACTTCAACATTGAAAGGCTTCATACTGTGGATATCTCCGCCCCGCCTTGCGTACAGCATATCATCGCCGCCCTGTGTTATGATGGTCAGCCCATCACTTTCAGACTGCATCTGTGCCATAACTTCTTCGGCAGACATACCCTTGTAGCGCATGGAAGTACACTCACGGGATACCACATTGACAGCCGCATGACGGTGCAGGAAAGTATTATGGGGCGTATCTATGGTCACATAGGGCACACCATGTTTTACGCAAAGCTTTGCCGCAAGCAGGGACTCTTCACCGAAAAAGGGGTCTATGCCCGCAGCACCGCAGCCAATGATATCTTCCTCGCGAGGTATGCTCCACCATCTTGTGCCGCTTGAAAAAAGCTGTTGAAATCTGCCCATGGGTGAACGCACAAGACCCGCTATGACTACGTAGTCCATAATGCCTGCGTCCTCCTGCAAGGTGCCAAGTGAAGATAGGTCAACGGTCTTGTCCTTGTAAAAGTCCTTTAGCATCGGCGCGACCTCTCTGCCTATCTGTGTGCCGTCCATTTTAACACACACGCCAAGCGATGCGAGAACAGTTGCGGCTGTACCCGTTTCACCGCCGGGCAGAAAATAATGCTCAGCTATCTCGGAATACTCATCGGGTCTTAGAAAGCCGTCTTTCAGGAGAAACGAATGTGTTCCCAGTATCTGTCCGAAAAGATACGCCCTGTTATTATCGTCCATAGTCCTATGACCTCCATTTTGAAAGTCTTTATTCAACCGTCCTCATCTGATCTGTCAGGCTTTCCTTGTTTATCCTGTGCAGAGTTATCACCGATGCGATAACAGCCGCCACAAATGCCGCCGCTGCCGCTATCCATACTCTCGGAACAGGCTCTGCAAAATTCACAAGACTTCCAAGTTCATCGTCCAGCTTAACACGTTTCAAAAGAAGCAAGGTAAGCCCCATAAGAGCCTCTATCAAACCTGTTGCCAGCACGCCAGAAGTCAGCGAATACTGTAAACACTCCACGACAGTCATTCCGTACAGCTGACCTCTCGTCATTCCCATGCACTGCATTGAAGCAAGTTCCGACTTTCGGTTGAGCAAGCCCGTTGAGAGGATATTTACCATATTCACCAGAGCTATCAGACCGATAAGCACACTCAGGAAAGCCGAGCCTATCTTTATAGCACCTACACCCGAACGCATTTTCAGCAGATCGCCGTGATAGTCTTCGTCAAGGGTCATAAGCCCTGCATTGGCTTTAACAAAGCTCTTGGCTTTTTCGTAGTCATCATCATTTACAAGGTCAACATGGATATACTCCAGACCTTCAAGGTTAGCAAGACTTCCCTTCCCTGCCAGCGTAAATGCGCTTTTGTTGTAATAATCCAGAGTTCCTGCCATTATGTATGCATTGCCCGCAAGTTCCTCCTCGGAGGTCTTCTTTTTGCCCTCCTCGGTCTTATACATGGGCGCGGCAGCCACTAAATTTAGCGTAGTCGGGTAAAGCTCCGTAGTGAAGCGGTATTCCAGCTTTTTCTCACCTGTCTTATAGTCTTCGGTTATATACTCCTTGACGTTTTCCTTATCTGCCGCGGACATATTAGCATACTCTTCGTCGGAGATAACAGTCTTCTCCATCACGCCGACTTCGATCTGCTTGGGCTCATCATAGAGTTCTGCGGGTTCTTCATCGTTCACCGACATCATTATGTACGCACCCTGCTCGGTGAGTTCATCGTAGCTAACGGGCAGTTCGCCTTGGAATTTCTTTTCAAGAACACCCCGGGGATAGTACCTGAGCACGCAGGTCTGCAAAGTGCCGTCAGACATCTGTATATAGGATACCTGCTCCTTGCAGAAATCATTTACTTCAAACAGACCGCTTTCCATTACGGCATCATAGCCCTCTTTGTAGCTTCTGGGTTTATCCTGCTCGCTCTTTATGGCTATGCCCATATCGTAATTCAGTCCTGCTATATCAACCAGCTTTTCAAATGCATTCAGCGACTGTTTCAGCACTATCGTGAATGAAGCGAACAGCGCTATCGAAACTGTCAGCGATAAAACTGTTATAGCGAAGCGCTTTCTCTGACGGCTGTTATTGCGGGATGCAAGCTTGCCCTGCCAGCCGAATACCGACCCGAAGAACGAAGCCTTTCTAACCTTTACGGTCTTGTCGCTGTCACCGAATATAGCTTGTACAGGTGTCTTTTTGATAACACGCATACCCGTCTGATACGCCGAAAGGAATACCCAGACTAGTCCTGTTGCCGCCGCGAGAAGAAGCATCAGCGGGTCGATATGCAGATGCATGAGCTTCTCTGCTTTTTCTGCTGTGAAAAATGCCTCGGCAACTCCGCTGGTATCAACAACTTTCAGAGTGACCGCACTTACTCCGATACCCAGCAGCATACCCAAGGGCAGTCCGATAACGCTGAGGAACAGACCCTCAAATGTGACCATGCGGACTATCTGTGCAGGCTCCGCACCTACGCACTGCAATACACCGAAGTGCTTTTCCCTCTCTTTTGAGCTTATCTCAAAGGCAGTATCTATCATAAGTCTCAGTGCGATAGCAAGCAGAAGAACGAACACGAAGAACGCCGCAAGGTCGCGTACAGATTCGTATCTTGATGAAAAGTCCAGCTTATCGGCGCTTATCAGGTCATAGTTAACATCTATCTGTGAAGTATCGAATTCCTCATAGCGGTCGCTGTACAGCTGCTTTTCGGGGAAAAGTCCGTATATGAAAAGACCGATATCCTCATGATAGCTATTAATCATCACTTCGGCGGAAACGGTTCCGTCTATCTCTTTTATGGGGTCGCCTGTACTGAGTTCATCATTTGCCGCAAGTTCGGCATACTCTTCCTCAGTAAGTTTCATCAGCTTGAAATGGTAAGGCTTATCCATATACACCGAGCCGCGGACTATGCCCTTGAAGGTCGCAAATCCCGTAAACAGCAGGGTCATCAGCGCGATGGCTACCGTTATGCTGCATATGGTGAAGATGCTGTGGCGCTTCTGTGCCTTGATGTATTTAAGCGCCAGTGATCTCTCGAACATACACCTCACCTCCCCGACTTCGTAAGTTCGTCTTTGACTATTTTGCCATCGGACATGGTGATGATGCGGTCGCACTGCTGTGCTATGCCCTCATCGTGGGTTATGATTATCATGGTCTGACCCAGCTTGATATTCGATTCACGAAGAAGCCTGATTATCTCAGCGGAGTTCTTGCTGTCAAGATTACCTGTGGGTTCATCGGCGAGTATAACATCCGGGGCTGTGAAAAGTGCCCTGCCTATGGAGACTCTCTGCTGCTGTCCGCCTGAAAGCTGTGACGGCAGATGACCGCTTCTGTCCTTGAGATCCATAAGTTCGAGCATCTCTTCCACCTTTGCGGGGTCGGGCTTTTTGCCGTCCATAACGGTGGGAAGTGTGATATTTTCAGCCGCGGTCAGCACGGGTATCAGGTTGTAGAACTGGTATATCAGCCCTACTCTGCGCCGTCTGAACACAGCAAGCTCCTTGTTGTTCTGTGAATATACATCGGTGCCGTCGATGATGACCTTGCCCGAAGTAGGACGGTCAACACCGCCCAGAATGTGAAGCAGTGAGGATTTACCCGAACCCGACGCACCTATTATAGCTGCCATCTGCCCTTTAGGTATTGTAAAGCTGACGTTATCCACAGCTTTTACGGCGTTTTCACCGTCTCCGTAGGTCTTGCATATCGATTCGGCTGTAAGAAAACTCATGATGCAGTTCCCCTTTCATTAATATATTATTAATAGTATACCATAATATCTTACGATTGTAAAGATACATCAGAGCAAAAACACATAAAACAGGGTAATTTCCCGACATAATGTTCATATACCGCGGGGGAGCGGATAGGGGTGGGAGATAATTATTATTCGGGTAGCGGGCTCCGTGTTTTTGTGAAGTACCCTTTCACTATCACCCTTTTACCCCCAAAAAGTTGTACGTTTTTGTACAACTTTTGCAGAAATATGTCTGAATTAAATTTTAAAACAGTTATTTGCATAATATCATATGTGAGAATATAGGCAATCCTACAAAGGTTCAGGGGAAGATATGAATAAAAAAAGTTCGGAAGAAATGCATAAGAAGCCGCATCTATCCCTTGGCATTTTCATTCTAAATCGTTTTGAAAAAAGTGCAAAATGACAGAAAGAGTGATATTACACTGATAGAAGCCAAGTTTTTCCGCACGACGCTGAAACTCGGCAGGACATACTGCATCAACGGCTTTATAATGCGCAAAGAAAAGTTCTCGTGATGGTAAAAGTCCCGATTTTTTAAATTTATCCCAAAAGGTCTTGACAAATGACTTCTGATATGTTATCATATGAACAGTAGTTCAGATGTTTAAATGTTTATTTGATACATATGTACACCGAAAGGAAGTGATCTTCAGGTGAAGGAAAACAAAAATCCCGAATATCTTGCGCTGACACAGGAAGATATCGACAGGCTTGAAAGAGAGACACCCTCGGATGAGGAGCTTTACGATCTTGCGGAGCTTTACAAGGTATTCGGCGACAGCACGAGAGTACGCATACTTTATGCACTTCTTGAAAGCGAGATGTGCGTGGGTGATATGGCGCAGCTGCTGGGGCTTACGCCGACAGCCTGTTCACATCAGCTGAGGGTGCTGAAAAACAGCAAGCTTGTAAGATTCAGGCGCGAGGGCAAGATAATGTTCTATTCGCTGGCGGATGAACACGTAAGAAGCATACTGGCGCTGGGCATGGAACACATCCTGGAATAGTACAATAATTCAGACAGAAAAGAGAAACAGTGAGAGAAAGACAGGAGAATAACTTAAATGAAAAAGAGCTTCTGGGACTGCATTGCAGGTGTTTACGACCTTTTTGAACGGCTTTACAACAAAAGGTGCTATGACGGCACAGGAGCGAAAGTCGCTTCATATATCAAAGAAGGCAGCAGAGTTCTGGAATGTGCCTGCGGGACAGGTTCTATAAGCCGTTTTCTTGCACAGAAAGCAGGCAGACTGACTGCCGCCGACCTTTCGGACGGTATGCTGAGACAGGCGGCTAAGAATCTTCGCTGGTTTGACAATGTCAGACTTTGCAAATGCAACATAATGGCACTCAGATGCAGGGACAATTACTTTGATGCGGTAGTTGCGGGAAATGTGATACATCTGCTGGACGAACCCTACAAGGCTGTTGACGAACTTATGAGAGTCTGCAAAAAGGGCGGAAAAGTAATAATACCCACATATATAAATATGGGCAAAAGCGACAGCGAACTGCTGATAAAGCTGTTCAGCTTTTGCGGGGCACATTTCACGAAGCAGTTCAATGAAGAAAGCTACAAGCAGTTCTTCATTGACGGCGGTTACAGTAATGTGGAATTCGATATGGTGGAGGGCAGGATGCCCTGCGCTGTGGCGATAATCACAAAGGATTAGCTTTGGTATCGGCTGAATAATTATTAATTAAACTTCAGCCTGCAACAGGTGAAATTTCATAAGATCACCGATGATACGTTAGAAAAGTTCACCAAAGTTGGTGTGCTGTAAATATAATACTGAAAGGACAAAATGTTATGAAAAAAGTTTACAAACTGATCGATCTGGACTGCGCAAACTGCGCTGCAAAAATGGAGAACTCTATCAAGGATCTGCCCGAGGTTGAGGACTGCACAGTTAGTTTCCTGACACAGAAAATGACCATTAAAGTTCCCGACGGCACCGATATGGATGCACTGATGAACAAAGTAGTTAATCTGTGCAAAAAGGTCGAGCCTGATTGTCAGATAGTACTCTGATACCATATTGAGATAAGCCGACAGCTAAGTCAACTAAGAAAGAAGAATCAAGATGACGAAGAAGCAGAAAAATGTTCTGATAAGGATAATCGTCGCGGGGGTGCTGCTGGTGACAGCGGCACTTCTGCCGCTGGAAGAAAAAAGCCTGCTAAGATTGGCAGCATTTCTGGTGCCGTATTTTGTGATAGGCTATGATGTGCTGTGGAAAGCTGTGCGCGGTATAATACACGGGCAGGTCTTTGATGAGAATTTCCTGATGTGCGTAGCTACCGTAGGTGCGCTTTTCGTGGGCGAATATCCCGAAGCTTCGGCTGTCATGCTGTTTTATCAGACAGGTGAGCTTTTTCAGAGCGTGGCTGTGGGCAGATCGAGGAAGTCAATATCAGACCTTATGGATATCTGTCCCGAATATGCAAACGTTGAAAGGGACGGTCAGCTTGAAGAAGTTGACCCGGAGGAAGTTGAGCTTGACAGCATCATTGTTGTAAAGCCCGGCGAAAAGATACCCCTTGACGGCGTTATAATCGAGGGCAGTTCTTCGGTGGATACTGCGGCGCTTACAGGCGAAAGCCTGCCGAGGTCGGTAAAGGTGGGGGACGAAGTAATAAGCGGCTGCATAAATCAGAGCGGTCTGCTGAAAGTGAAGGTCACCAAGGAATATGAGGATTCCACTGTTACGAAGATACTGGAACTGGTGGAAAACTCGGCTACGAAAAAGGCCAAGTCCGAGAATTTCATTACACGCTTTGCAAGGTACTATACGCCTTCGGTAGTTATCGCGGCGGCGGTGCTTGCTGTACTTCCTCCGCTGATACTGGGCGGCGGCTGGGCTGACTGGATACACCGTGCGCTGATATTCCTTGTAATATCCTGCCCCTGTGCGCTGGTAATATCTGTACCACTGAGCTTTTTCGGAGGCATAGGCGGTGCCAGCAAGCGCGGCATACTGGTAAAGGGCGGAAATTATCTGGAAGCACTGGCTAATGCCGAAACTGTTGTGTTTGACAAAACAGGAACGCTTACAAAGGGCAGTTTTGAGGTAACGAAGATACACACCGATTCTATGGGCGAGGACGAACTTCTCGACCTTGCCGCCCATGCTGAAAGCTACTCCGACCACCCGATAGCAAAGTCGGTATGCGCCAAATTCGGCAAGGAAGTCGATCACGGCAGAATAACTTCCGATGAAGAGATATCGGGTCACGGCATACGTGCTGTGATAGACGGCAGAGAGGTATTTGCGGGAAACAAAAAGCTGATGGAACAGCAAAGCGTCAGTGTACCAGAATGCGGGTGCAGAGGTACGATGGTTCACGTTGCGGCTGACGGCGGATATGCGGGACATATCGTTATATCCGATGTTGTAAAGGAGACTTCCGCAGCGGCTATAAAGAGTCTTAAAGAAAACGGCGTAAAGCAGACTGTTATGCTTACGGGCGATGCAAAGTCAACAGCAGAGGAAGTTGCAAATACGCTTGGACTTGATAAGGTTTACGCTGAACTTCTGCCTGCGGACAAGGTGGAAAAGGTGGAAGAACTTCTGAAAGAAAAGCAGGAGGGTTCTTCACTGGTATTTGTGGGTGACGGCATAAACGATGCACCTGTTCTTACACGCGCAGATGTTGGTATAGCCATGGGAAGCCTTGGAAGCGACGCGGCTATCGAAGCGGCAGATATAGTTCTTATGGACGATGACCCCGCTAAGATATCACTTGCCATGAAGATAGCACGCAAGACGGTACGTATAGTTCGTGAGAACATAGTATTCGCACTTGGTGTAAAAGCGCTGGTGCTGATACTGGGTGCGCTTGGTATCGCTAATATGTGGCTTGCAGTGTTTGCAGACGTTGGTGTATCGGTTATAGCCATACTCAATGCAATGAGGACGATGAAGATACGTTCGTAAGGCTTCGTATACGGTCGTATGATCTGGTATACTTTCGTAAAAATTCGTATGCGCTCGCATTTTTGGCGGGCGCATATTTTGTGGAATGCCGATTTTTCAGGCGTTTCACGGCTGTAAAAAAATTCTGAAAAAAATTTTTTCTTTTTTTGCAACCTTTCGGCACTCTCAAACGTGTTATTGCTGAAAGGACCTTTCAGAGAGAAAAAACTAAGGAGACACCCGAATGAGACTGACAGCAGAAGAAGCCTACCGCAGATTCGCGGACAACGCCTTTGCGGCGGCATTCAGTATATGCCGCGACAAGACTGACGCAGACGATGCGGTACACGACACTTTCATCAAGTACATATCCAAAAATATGGACTATAATGATGAAGAACATATAAAAGCGTGGCTTCTGCGTACTGCTATCAACCGTGCAAAGGATTTCACACGCTCGTTCGCAAGAAAAAATTCCGTCCCGTGGGAGGACTATATGGACGAGCTGGAATTCGCCGCACCCGAGGACAGCGAACTATTTGAGGCAGTGATGAAGCTTCCCGACAAATATCGTATAGTTATACACTTGTTTTATTACGAGGAACAGAGCATCACAGAGATATCAAAAACACTGAAACGGCGAGAGGGCACGGTAAAAAGTCAGCTCAGCAGAGGGCGGGCTCTGTTGAAAGAAATGTTGACGGAGGAATGGAACAATGACTAACAAGGAAAAATATCAGCGGACATTTTCAGTGCTTCACGCCTCCGAATTTGATTTGGAGGAAACAGCAATGAACAAGAGAAAAGGTATCAGAATTTCAAAGAGAGTAACAGCAGTTTGTGCAGCAGCAGCTATCGTGGCAGCAATGAGCATTGGTGCTTATGCGACAGATATCGGCGGTATACAGAAGAAAGTGAATATATGGCTCAACGGCGAACAGACCGAAGCTGTTGTGGATATAAAGCAAAGTGAGGATATGACTGAATACGAGCTGAAATACACCGATGAGAGCGGCGAGGAAAAGGAGATACACGGCGGCGGTGTGGCTATGGACGGCTTTGGCAGACAGAGAGCCCTCACCGAGGAGGAGCTGATGGAGCATATCGGCAGCGCTCAGCCTACTTTAGATCACGGTGACGACGGTTCTGTCTGGGTTTACTACAAGGACTACAAGGAAAATATCACCGATAAGCTCGACGAAAACGGCTGCGGCAAATGCGAACTTGAATTCGACGATGCGTTTATCTACATTGAGATCGACCCCAACGGAGACGAAACTATAAGCACTACACCAATGAACTAATACGAAAAAACAGCGCCCGCACCTTGATGATGCGAGCGCTGTGTTATTTTTATTATTACTCGGTAATATCAGCGTGGTGAGCCTGGAGAGACTTAACGCCGAAGTGAGTCTTCTGCTTGATAGCACGTATGCCCTCGGCACTTGCCTTGGCTGCTGCCATAGTGGTGATGTAGGGTATGCGGTGCTTGATAGCATTCTTTCTGATATAGCTGTCATCGTGAGCGCTGGTCTTGCCTGCGGGAGTGTTGATTATCAGCTGGATCTCACCGTTTGCGATCTCATCAGCGATGTTGGGTCTGCCCTCGTAGATCTTGAAGATCTTCTTTGCGGGGATACCTGCATCAACTATCATCTCGTAGGTCTTGCCTGTTGCCAGTATATTGAAGCCGAGTTCGCTGAAAGACTTAGCTATCTCGATAAGCTCGGGCTTATCTCTGTCGCATACGCTGAGCAGTACTGTGCCCTCTGTGGGCAGTGCTGTCTTAGTAGCTTCCTGAGCCTTGTAGTAAGCCTCGCCGAAGCTGGGTGAGATACCCAGAACTTCACCTGTGGATCTCATCTCAGGTCCGAGTACAGGGTCAACTTCCTGGAACATATTGAAGGGGAATACAGCTTCCTTAACGCCGTAGTGACCTATCTTCTTGTCCTTCAGCTGAGGTACGGGAGAAGCATTGCCTGTCAGAGGTGCAGTGATTATCTCGGTAGCTATCTTTACCATGTTGATAGAGCAAACCTTGGATACCAGGGGAACTGTTCTCGATGCACGGGGGTTAGCTTCCAGTACGTAAACGGTATCGCCCTCGATAGCGTACTGCATATTCATCAGACCCTTTACGTTCATCTCCACAGCTATCTTCTTGGTATATTCCTTGATGGTAGCTACCTGCTTCTCGCTAAGGTTCTTGGAAGGCAGTATGCAAGCGGAGTCACCGGAATGTACGCCTGCAAGCTCGATGTGCTCCATAACAGCGGGAACAAAGCAGTGCTCGCCGTCTGATATAGCGTCAGCCTCGCACTCTGTTGCGTGGTTGAGGAAACGGTCTATAAGTATAGGTCTGTCGGGAGTTACGCCTACCGCAGCAGACATATAAACTCTCATCATCTCATCATCGTGAACTATCTCCATGCCGCGGCCGCCCAGTACGTAGGAAGGTCTTACCATTACGGGATAACCGATGCGGTTAGCGATCTCCAGAGCTTCGTCAACATTGACAGCCATACCTGCTTCGGGCATAGGAATACCCAGCTTGTCCATCATTGCACGGAAGTGATCTCTGTCCTCTGCGAGGTCGATAGTTTCGGGAGTTGTACCCAGTATATTTACGCCGTACTTTTTCAGGTCGTTAGCCAGGTTCAGAGGAGTCTGTCCGCCGAACTGTGCGATAACGCCCACAGGCTTCTCCTTATCGTGGATAGCCAGAACGTCTTCAAGAGTCAGAGGCTCGAAGTACAGCTTATCGGAAGTATCATAGTCGGTAGAAACTGTCTCGGGGTTGCAGTTAACGATTATGGACTCAAAGCCCAACTTTTTCAGTGCCAGTGCCGCATGAACGCAGCAGTAGTCGAATTCGATACCCTGACCGATACGGTTAGGACCGCCGCCAAGTATCATGATCTTGGGCTTATCGGTATTTACGGGGCTGTTATCCTCATCAAGGTGGTAAGTGGAGTAGTAGTAAGCTGCGTCCTTTGTGCCGCTTACGTGTACGCCCTCCCAGGCTTCCTTTATACCGAAGCCGATGCGGGCATTTCTTATCTCCTCCTCGGTAACTTCAAGGAGAGAAGACAGATATCTGTCGGAGAAACCGTCCAGCTTAGCCTGCTTGAGTACAGCTTCTGCGGGAACAGCGCCCTTATTTTTCAGCAGAGCTTCTTCCTCGTCAACAAGTTCCTTCATCTGTTCGAGGAACCAGTGCTTGATCTTGGTCAGCTGCCAGATCTCATCTATTGTAGCGCCCTTGCGGAGAGCTTCGTACATAACGAACTGTCTCTCGCTGGTGGGATAACGCAGTTTTTCAAGGAGTTCTTCCTTGGAAAGATCGTGGAAATTCTTTGCAAAGCCCAGACCGTATCTGCCTGTCTCCAGAGAACGGATAGCCTTCTGGAAAGCTTCCTTGTAGGTCTTGCCGATGCTCATAACCTCGCCGACAGCTCTCATCTGAGTGCCCAGCTTGTCCTCAGCGCCCTTGAACTTCTCGAATGCCCATCTTGCGAACTTGATAACTACATAGTCGCCGTCGGGAACATACTTATCAAGAGTACCATACTTGCCGCAGGGTATCTCATCAAGAGTAAGACCGCAGGCGAGCATTGCGGATACCAGTGCTATGGGGAAGCCTGTTGCCTTTGAAGCCAGTGCGGAAGAACGTGAAGTTCTGGGGTTGATCTCGATAACGACGATCCTGCCGTCCTCGGGATTTCTTGCGAACTGGCAGTTGCAGCCGCCGATAACTTCGATAGACTCGATTATACGGTAAGACATATCCTGGAGTTCTTTCTGAACGTCCTCGGGGATAGTCAGCATAGGTGCGGAGCAGAAGGAGTCACCTGTGTGTACGCCGATGGGGTCGATATTCTCGATGAAACATACGGTTATCTTGTTGTTGTTAGCATCTCTAACTACCTCAAGTTCAAGCTCTTCCCAGCCGAAGATACATTCTTCAACAAGCACCTGACCAACGAGAGAAGCCTGAAGACCTCTTGCGCATACAACTTTGAGTTCATCAACGTTGTATACCATACCGCCGCCTGCACCGCCCATGGTATAAGCAGGACGAAGAACTACGGGGTATTTCAGCTCCTCAGCTATCTTTACAGCCTCGTCAACGGAATAAGCCACCTGGCTCTTGGGCATACCGATACCCAGCTCGTTCATGGCGTTCTTGAACTCAATTCTGTCCTCGCCGCGCTCGATTGCGTCAACCTGTACACCGATGACCTGAACATTGTACTTTTTCAGCACGCCTGCCTTGTCAAGCTCGGAGCAGAGGTTAAGACCCGACTGTCCGCCAAGGTTAGGCAGCAGCGCATCGGGGCGCTCCTTATCGATTATCTGGGTGAGCCTGTCGAGATTGAGGGGCTCGATATAGGTGATATCGGCAACATCGGGGTCTGTCATGATGGTAGCGGGGTTTGAATTGACCAGCACTATCTCATATCCCAGATTTCTCAGTGCCTTGCAAGCCTGAGTACCTGAGTAGTCAAACTCACAAGCCTGACCTATAATAATAGGACCGGAACCGATGATCATAATCTTGTTGATATCCTGTTTCTTTGGCATACTAAACTCCTATCCCGCACTGTATCGTGCGTAAAATTTTTTCTTATAAAAACTTCTCTTAAAAAATCCCTAACGTATATCATAACATACTTCCGCATAAAATGCAAGACCAAAATCTTAATAATTCATAATTCACAATTCATAATTCATAATTATTTGGCATAGGACTGACTATCGTTTTTCTTATCCGATGTTTGTGCTCACGCACAGAAAATCCATCAGAGTATTTTCTGAATATTTTTCAATTTATGCAGTATATAACGTTCCCTTACCCAAAATATCAAGGCGCAAAAAAAGCGCCCACATCCCCCGATATGAGCGCAAGAAACTTACGTCCTATGTCAACAATTATGAATTGTGAATTATGAATTAGAACCTGTGTGGTGGTTGATTATATCGTTGACACTGCGGTAAACATAGGGTTTCAGCTTTTCAAGGCTGACAGGTTCACCGTAGAGTATGGCTGAATGACAGGCAGAGCTTACAAGTTCAACTATCATAAACAGCATTATCTCAGGTTCTTCTATGCCGTCGGGTGCGTCCGCAAGGATAGCGTCGTATACCGAACGGAGATCCATATCATTGCCCTTTGCCGGAGAATTTACAGCGTGCTTGAAAACACCCCAGCTCAGGTTCTTCGCAATAAACGCAACCATGGGCGGATTGCCCGAAAGCTGATCGAGGATATTGTCGATAACGTATATCATCTTCTCGTTGAAAGTCATATCCTTTTTCTCGGCTTCAAGTGCTTCAAGTGCATTTTTGAAAAGCTTGGAGGACTGGTGCGCCACCAGCTTGTTTTTAAGATCGTACTTATCTTTAAAATAAAGGTAGAAAGTACCCTTTGCAACCCCCGCACTCTTGGCTATATCCGATACCGAGGTCTTGCTGACACCGTTGGTGGTGAACAGCTTGTAAGCCGTAGCAAGGAGAGAATCCTCCTTGGCTTTTTTGTTTATATCAAGTTTACCCATTTTACAATCCTCCGTTTTTACAGCCGTGCTTTCATAAATAATATGGGGTACTTTTTTTATTATATGATATTTAGAAATTTTTGTCAATAGGTCAAAATCAACAGCGATTGCAAATGACTGACAGTCATTTTGTTTATCTCTACAAAATTATGACCAAAAGTCATTTTAGATATTGACCATTAGTCATTTTAGTGTTATACTACATATAAAGAAATGACCGGGAGTCATTAAACCAACAAAGAAAGGAACGGTAGTATGAAAAACTTCGGTAAAGCAGTTGTCAGACTGCGTATATTCATCGTCATACTGGCATTGGTGCTTGCGGTGCCCGCGACGATAGGTATGCTGAAAACAAGGATAAACTACGACATACTCTCATATCTTCCCGAAGATATCGACACGATGAAAGGTCAGCAGATAATGCTTGACGAGTACGGCAAAGGCGGATTTGCCCTGGTGGTCGTTGAGGGCATGGAGGACAAAGATGTTGCGGCGCTGAAAGCCAAATTCGAGAAAGTGGATACGGTAAGCGATGTGCTGTGGTATGACAGCATCGCAGATATATCCATACCGAAAGAAGTTCTTCCCGAGGACATTTATGAAGTCTTCAACAGTAAGGACGGCAAATCAACGATGATGGCTGTTTTCTTCGACAAAGCTACTTCGGCAGATGAATCCCTTGAAGCGGTAGTCGAGATGAGAAAGATAGCAGGCGAACAGTGTTTCATAAACGGTATGACAGCCATAGTTGAAGACATCAAAGACCTGACGATGAAAGAGACCACCGCATACGTCGGAATAGCGGTACTGCTGACAAGCATCATACTTGCGGTGACTATGGATTCACTGCTGATACCCGTATTCTTTATGCTTAGCGTTGGTCTGGCGATACTTTACAACCTTGGAACCAACATTTTCCTCGGACAGATAAGTTTCATCACACAGGCGCTTACAGCTGTTCTTCAGCTGGCGGTAACTATCGACTACTCCATATTCCTATGGCACAGCTACAAGGAGCAGAAAGAGAGATTCTCCGATAAATACGAGGCCATGGCAGAAGCTATCTCACTGACCATATCCTCCGTTGTATCAAGCTCGGTAACTACCGTTGCAGGATTCCTGGCACTGTGCTTCATGAGCTACACACTGGGTCTTGATATGGGCATAGTTATGGCGAAGGGCGTTGTTATCGGCGTTATATGCTGTGTAACTATCCTCCCCTCGATGATACTTGTTTTTGACAAACTTCTGGAAAAGACCATACACAAGGATATTATTCCAAGCATGGACAACGTTGCTTCATTTATAATAAAACACCATACGGCATTCGTGGTACTGTTCATCGCACTGCTTATCCCCGGAGTTTACGGACAGACTCACACAGATGTTTACTACAACCTGACAGATACTCTTCCCACCGACCTTAACAGCGTTATCGCAAACACCAAGCTTCAGGAAGAATTCGGTATATCCTCAACACACATAATCCTCTGCAAATCGGATATGAAGCGCAAGGATGTAGTAAAAATGACAGATGAGATGAACGAGGTTGACGGAGTCAGCATGACAATGGCTTTCGATACGCTGATAGGTTCATCTATCCCCGAGGAAGCTATCCCCGAATCGGTCAGCGGTCTGCTGAAAGAAGGCAAATGGCAGATGATGCTGGTAGGCTCCGATTACAAGGTAGCGTCACCCGAGGTAAATGCTCAGGTCGATAAGCTGATAGACATTCTTAAAAAGTACGACGATACGGGAATGGTCATAGGCGAAGCTGCCGCAACAAAAGACCTGATAAGCATAACAAAGCGCGACTTCACCGTTGTAAACACAGTTTCCATCGCGGCGATATTCGTGATAATCCTGATAGCACTGAGATCACTTTCACTGCCGCTGATACTGGTCGCAGTCATCGAATTTGCGATAACAGTAAATATGGCAGTCCCCTGCTTCACACATACAAAGATACCTTTCATAGCATCAGTAGTTATAGGCACGATACAGCTGGGCGCTACCGTTGACTATGCGATACTAATGACCACAAGATACAAGCAAGAGCGAGTATCAGGCAAGGACAAGACAGAAGCCGTAACGATAGCACTTTCAACTTCAATGAAATCAATCATGGTAAGCGCACTTGGCTTCTTCGCTTCTACCTTCGGCGTTGGCGTATACTCCAGCGTTGATATGATATCACAGCTCTGCACACTTATGTCCAGAGGTGCGCTGGTATCAATGGTAACGGTAATATGTGTTCTGCCTTCGATGCTGCTTCTGTTCGACAAGGTGATAATCAACAGCACAATAGGCATGAAAGATACTGCAAGACGCGAGAGGGCTTACAGCAAACCTGCGCTGAACAGTTAACCAAATAATTTACGGCAAAGGAGATATAGTTATGAAAAAATACAGCAGATTTTTAGCAGGTGTCCTGGCAGTTCTGATATCTGCAGGTTCAACAGGATTTTACGCAGTTGCAAACAAGGACGAAACTTCCGCAAATGGCAGTTCCTCAAAAACTTCGGACAAGGATAGTTCCGAAGATGACAATGATTACAAGTCACCCGAAATAAAAAAGCGCGACAAGAAAAAGTCGGAAGATACAAAGAAATCTGACGGCACCACTACCCGCAAGGAAGAGACAGTTTATGTCCTCACCGATGCAAACGGAAATCCCACTAAAACAATAGTCAGCGACCATCTCGTTAACCCGCAGGGACTTACCTCGCTGATGGATATGTCCACACTGACCGACATCGAGAACGTAAAGAACGATGATACATTCTCAGGCAGCGGCAAAGAAATGCATTGGAACACTTCGGGCGGTGATGTATACTACAAGGGCTACACCGATGCGGCATTGCCTGTTGATATCAAAGTTACATACACCCTCGACGGTAAGACGATCTCCCCGGAAGAACTTGCAGGAAAAAGCGGCAAGGTAACTGTAAGATACGATTATATAAACAATTCGACTGCCACAGTAAAGATAAACGGCAAGAACGAGACTATCTGCACACCTTTCCTGATGGCAACAGGCGCACTTCTGGACGGTGCTAAATTCAAGAACATTGAAGTAACCAACGGCAAGATCGTTTCAGACGGAGATAGACAGGCTGTTATCGGATATGCGCTTCCCGGGCTGACTTCAAGCCTTGGTCTTGATGAAGATGATGACCTGGGCATACCCGAGTATTTTGAGTTCACTGCCGATGTTACCGACTTTGAACTGAAAACCGTATTCACCGCAGGAACTAACAGCTTCTTCAACGAGATAGACTTCGACGGAATCGACAAGCTTGATGAACTGGAAGAAAAACTGGGCGAGCTTGCTGATGCAGTAGATCAGCTTTCTGACGGCTCACAACAGCTTTATGACGGCACAAAGGAACTCAACAAGGGTGTTGGAGATCTGAAAGACGGTGCAGATAAGCTGGCTGACGGCGGCAAACAGCTCAACGATGGTGCAGTATCTCTGGCTGACGGTGCAGGCAAACTTGCTGACGGAACTAAAAAGCTGGATAGCGGCGCAGGTGACCTGGTAAACGGCATCAAGAGTGCAAAGGACGGCGGCGACAAGCTGGTAGGCGGTTTTGCTCAGGTAAACGACGGTGCGGCTCAGCTGAAAGACGGTTCTGCAAAGCTGGCAAACGGTCTGGGCGATGCGGACACAGGCGCAAAGACTCTCGATGAGGGCGCTGCTTCTCTTGCAGACGGAGCAAGCAAACTCGATGAAGGTATACAGAAAGTTGCAGGCGGTTCGGGCGCACTGGCTGAGGGTACAAAAACTCTCGATGATGGCGCAAAGACTCTGCTTGACGGAATAAAGGCTGCAAAGAACGGTTCTACACAGCTGGTGGACGGCTTCATACAGGTAAATTCCGGTGCGGCAAACCTGAAAGTTGGTACAGCACAGCTGGCGGCAGGTCTTGTCGATGCAGATGACGGTGCTTCAAAACTGAAAGACGGCGCTGAAAAGCTCAAAGACGGTGCTGACACCGCCGCCGAAGGTGCAAAGACACTCAAAGACGGTACATCATCGGCAAAGGATGGCGCAAAGGCTCTGGCTGACGGCGCTAAAACTCTGGAAGACGGCATTAAGTCAGCCAAAGACGGTTCTGCAAAACTGAAAGACGGAACTGCACAGCTAAAAAACGGCGCGGACGAACTCAAATCCGGCACAGCAAAACTGGCTGAGGGCATAGGCTCCGCCGATAAGGGCGCAGCAGACGTTCACAGCGGCGCAAAGAAAGTCGCAAGCGGTTCTAAGGCTCTGGCTGACGGGGCTGTAAATCTCAATAACGGCGCGGCTAACGTAGCGGCAGGTTCTTCACAGCTTTCCACAGGCGCAGGTTCACTCAGCACCTCCGCAGGTACTCTTTCCGCAGGCATAACCTCCTCAAAGGCTGGTTCTGCAAATGTGCTTGCAGGGGCAAAGGCACTTTCAGACGGTATCGATACTCTCGCTGAGGGTGCAGCAGCTATCCCCGAAAAGCTGAATGGTGTTTCGGCTTCTATGACAAATGCCGCAGACAGCCTTAACTCTACCATAGAATACAACAAGCAGGTGCTGGCAGGATTACAGCAGGTATATGCCGCTAACCCCTCTGATGATATATCCGCCATGATAGGCACTTTACAGCAGACTATCGCTTCGCAGGAGCAGATAGCCGCAGGTCTGGCTGATGGTTCTTCTCAGATATCGGCTGATACAACCGAGCTTACAAACGGCATCGCAAGTCTAAAAACAGGTGCGGCTTCTCTGGTGCAGGGCGCACAGACTCTCGATACGGGGCTGGCAACTCTCGATGAGGGAGGCAAGGCTCTGGCAGCAGGTGCGGGCAAGCTCTATACAAGTTCAAAAACTCTGGCTAACGGTGCGGCACAGGTATCCAACGGTGCGGCAGGACTGAAAGCAGGAAGCAGTGAGCTTCTGACAGGCGCAAATGCACTTTCCGAAGGTACAGGTTCACTCTCCAAAGGACTGACTACCGCTTCCGCAGGTGCTAAGAGCGTAGACAGCGGCGCAGGTGCATTGCAGGCAGGCATCGGACAGGTAAACGCAGGCGCAGCAGCCCTTGATGAAGGTCTTGGCAAGCTGTCAGCAGGTTCAGGCGACCTCAGAGTTGGTGCAAACACTCTGTTCAACGGCATCGCCGCAATAGATACAGGTACAATTTCCCTTTACGAGGGCATAAAAGCTCTGTCAACAGGTGCGGGTTCACTCAGCGCAGGAGCTTCTTCCCTTTCCGCAGGACTGCACTCCGCGAATACAGGTGCGGCTGCTCTTGATGCGGGCGCAGAAAAGCTTCAGAGCGGACTTGGTCAGCTTTCAGACGGCGCATCAAAGCTCGATAACGGTCTTGGTCAGCTGAACGATGGCGGCGAAAAGCTGAAAGCAGGCACAGGCACACTGGCTTCAAGTGTCACCGAGCTTGTTGCAGGGGCAGGACAGCTGGCTGACGGCAGCACAGCCGTTGCAGACGGCGCTAAGAAAGTATCCGGCGGCGCACATTCCCTCGCAGAGGGTATAGCAGCGGCACGAAACGGCGCTGTACAGCTGGATACAGGCATAGGCTCATTGCAGGGCGGACTTACACAGCTTTCAGACGGCGCATATGCACTCGATGACGGTCTGGGACTTATCTGGCAGGGCGGACAGACCCTCAAAGACGGTACCTATACCGTATCAACAGGCAGTGCTCAGCTTTTAGAGGGGGCTGAAAAGCTCTCCGACGGCAGCGGTACACTTTATGCGGGCATAACTACCCTCGATGACGGAGCCGCAAAGCTGAAAGACGGTTCACAGAAGCTTGAAGACGGTGCTAAGAAACTCAACAGCGGTATGAAGAAATTCCGCCGTGAGGGCATCGACAAGATAATCAACGCATACAACGATGATATCACTCCCCTGCTTGACAGACTTGACGCACTCAAAGAAGCAAGCAAGGCTTACGATAATTTCTCGGGCAAGGCAGCTGACACCGAGGGCGAAGTCAAGTTCATATACGAGACAGCCCCTGTTGCTGTTGATAAAAAAGAGGACTGACATCACCCCTTGCATTTGCTGCTGACTTCTCCTTTAATATAACCTTTCACCCGTTTCTCCCATTGCAGGGAGAGGCGGGTGATTTTTCGTTAATATATTAAACATCAAATTAAAATGCCTGTTTTTAATCACAAAAACTATTGACAATGCACATATAAAGTGTTATCATATACTTATGAATAAATATTATCCTTAGATTGACGATTTTGTTACATGATTATACATAAAAGTATGAAATAATGCGACTGCATGACCTTGTATACAGACCGAAATACAGCCGTTTTGCCGACTGTGGGTATAAATACGGAGAGTGAGCAAAATGAAGATCAAATTCAGCTTTATTAACAGGATAGCAAAAAAACTGCTTTGCATCACGGCTTCGGCAGTAATTCTGACATCAGCAGTTATAGGTATGCCGTTCCGCGCACAGGGCGATGAGATAATTACAGAAGAAGAGCTTTCGGTTGACCCCACAGGCAAGAGCGAGGGCTACTCCACCGTGCTTTACGATAACACCTCGGGACTTCCCACCTCGGAAGCCAACGATATTGTTGAGACCAGCGAGGGATTCATATGGATAGGCAGTTATAGCGGACTTATCCGCTATGACGGCAATACCTTTGAGCGAATAGATTCCACAACGGGCATAGCCAGCGTTGTGAAGCTTTTTGTGGATTCAAAAGACCGTCTGTGGGTGGGCACGAATGACAGCGGTGCAGCTGTGATGGAAAAGGGTGAATTTACCTTATACAATAAAAACAGCGGTCTCACATCGCTTTCGATACGCTCCATAACCGAGGACAAGGACGGCAATATCTATCTCGGCACGACTCAGGGCATAGCACTGATAGATGAAAACGGCAGTCTTTCAATGATAGATGAACCCAGACTCAACAACTCCTATGTCCGTATGCTGAAACATGACTCGAATAACACGATATACGGTATTACCATCGACGGTGCGATATTCACACTGGAGAATAAAAAACTTAAAAGTTTCAGCAGTTCAGAAGAACTCAGCATTGAAGATATCCACTCTATTCTTCCCGACCCTGCCAGGAAAGGGTATGTATATATAGGCACCAAAAGCAATGAAATATATCACGGCGAACTCGCAAAAGGTTTTAAAAATATAACTCCAACTGATATCTCGCCGCTCAGGTACGTAAACTCAATGTGTACCGTGGGTGATATGCTTTGGATCTGCGCCGATAACGGCATAGGCTTTATCGACGGCGGAAAATTCACTGTTCTTGAGAATATCCCCCTCACGACATCCATCGAGGATATGATGACGGATTATCAGAAAAACCTGTGGTTCGTATCCTCACAGCAGGGTGTAATGAAAATAGTTCCCAATCAATTCACGGATATTTTTGAGAAATACAAACTCGACAGCGAGGTGGTATACTCCACCTGCGCAGAGGCCGGAAAGCTGTTCATAGGCACAAAGAACAGCGGACTTATCGTCCTCAGCAATGGCAGAAAGCTGGAAAACCTGCACATAACATCATCAAAAACAGCTTCGGGTGAAGTCTGTGACGACACAGATCTTATCAGCCTGATGCAGGGCCGTAAGATCCGTTCGATAATACGCGACAGCAAAAACAGGGTCTGGTTCTCCACCTTCGGTGAACAGGGACTTCTGAGATACGACAACGGAAATATAATAAAATTCACCGTGGCTGACGGTATGCCCTCGGAACGTGTGAGAACTGTAATCGAACGTTCGGACGGCACTTTTGTAGCAGTATGCACAGGCGGTGCGGCGGTCATCAAAGACGATAAGATAGTAAAAGTATACGGCGAGAGCGACGGCATAAGCAACACAGAGATACTCACAGCTGCCGAAAGTGCAGACGGCGACCTTATACTCGGTACGGACGGCGGCGGTATGTTCATAATAGGAAATAATTCTACCATTCACCGCGGCACAGATGACGGATTACATTCGGATGTTATCATGCGCATAAAGAAAGATATCTCAAAGGATATCTACTGGATAGTGACCAGCAATTCTCTGGCATATATGGACTCCGATTACAATATCACCACGATACAGAAATTCCCTTATTCAAATAATTTTGACCTTTATGAAAATTCCCGCGGCGAGATGTGGATACTCAGCAGCAACGGCATATATGTTGAAAAATGCGAGGAACTTCTGGCAAATAAAGAACACTTCCCCATATACTACGGCAGAGACAACGGTCTTTCCTGCATAACTACTTCTAATTCCTACAGCGAACTCACAGCCGACGGCGACCTTTACATCTCGGGTACAACAGGCGTGGCAAAGGTCAATATCGAAGAGAAATTTGAAAACGTTGAAGGCATAAAGCTTTCCGTACCCTACGCCGAGGCTGACGGCAAGATGATCTATCCCGACAGTTCGGGGAATATAGTTATACCCTCAACCGTGGAAAAACTGACGATATACAGCTATGCCTACAATTACTCTCTGATAAACCCCGAGATAACCTATTGCCTTGAGGGCTTCGACAAGACCCCGGTGACACTCAAGCGCAGTGAACTTGCACCCGTATCTTACACAAATCTCCACGGCGGAACATACAATTTCGTCATGCAGGTAAAAGACCCTCACAACGGCACCACAAAAGAACTTGTGGTCAAGGTGATCAAGAAAAAGGCGATATACGAAAAACTATGGTTCATGCTTCTCTGTGTGGCTTTTGTGATCGGTATCATCATTTTTGCAGTGAAGAGTTACATAGGCAGAAGAACCTCGCGTTTTCTTGAAAAGGAAAAGGAGCAGAAGACCCTTATCCGCGAGATAGTTGAAGCCTTCGCAAAAGTTATCGATATGAAAGACAAATACACCAACGGCCATTCCACCCGCGTGGCAGAGTATACAATGATGCTCGCCCGTGAACTTGGACTTGATGAAGAGACCATAGAGAAATATTACAATATCGCTCTGCTGCACGATATAGGAAAAGTCGGTGTACCGCCGGAGGTACTCAACAAACCCGGAAAGCTGACAGACAATGAATTCAAGATAATCAAATCACATTCAGCGCTTGGCTATAACACGCTGAAAAATATCAGCATAATGCCCGAACTTGCCATAGGCGCGGGCGCACATCACGAACGTCCCGACGGCAAGGGCTATCCTAAGGGTCTCAAAGGCGATGAGATACCCCGCGTAGCCCAGATAATCGCCGTAGCAGATACTTTTGATGCAATGTATTCCGACAGACCCTACCGCAAGCGCATGAATTTCGATAAGGCAGTATCCATCATGAAAGAAGTCAAGGGTACTCAGCTGACCGAGGATGTCGTTGACGCATTCCTCAGGCTGGTCGAAAAAGGCGAATTCCGAGCCCCGGACGATGAAGGCGGCGGCACAACAGAGGATATCGACAATATCCACAAGCGTCTGAATAAAGAGGCAGAGCAGGGATCCTGACAGAAAACACCGCGCATATCTGACGCAGGAAGTTCACGCTGTCCAAAAAAATTCATACTAAATTTGCAAAACTACTTGAAATTTGAAAATTTCTGTGTTATAATGTAATACAGAGAAAAAAAACGTACATCATCGACCGAATAGGAGTTATTGAAATGAGATGTCCCTTTTGCAGCCATGAGGATACAAGAGTAATAGATTCAAGACCCAGCGAGGGCAAAAAGCGCAGAAGGCGTGAATGTCCCAAGTGCGGCAGACGCTTCACCACATATGAGGTTGTTGAAAAACCTCTGCTGATGGTCTACAAAAAGGATGGTTCATTTGAACCCTTTGACAGACAGAAGCTGATAAAAGGCTTGCAGAACGCCATAAAGAAGCGTCCTGTCAGTGTTGAACAGGTAACTAATCTTGTAGATGATATCGAGAACACCTATGCCAATAAGATGCAGACCGAGACCACCACAGGTGAGATAGGCGATATGGTGCTCAGCGGGCTGAAAAAGCTGGATAATGTGGCTTATGTGCGTTTTGCTTCTGTATATAAGGACTTCAATGATGTTGATTCGTTTATACAGATAATCTCTGAACTCTCCGAAAAATAATTTTTCGGACTGAAAAAGTTTTCTCATTAAACTCAAATAAAGACCGACGAACGCCCTGCATAGTATTGCAGGGCGTTCGTCGTTGTATTCATCACTATTTCAGCAGAAAAGCCGCTGCTCCATGTGGCGGAAGTTCGGTTTTGATACTTTTGCATTTCTCGGCAGCATCACCATTCCAGAGGTCGGTGCAGGTGACAGGCTCGTATATCTCCAGATCGGCAAGGTCAAGGTTAAGGCTTCCTTTATTCTCACCCACATTGAATACCGCCGCGTACTGTCCGCCGTCGGCGCATACAGCCGTCCAGAGGATATGTTCGCTGCCGCCTATTTCCTTGTGCCATACCATATGCGCATGACGCGAAAGCTTGTTCAGGCCGATGATAGCCGCATTTGTCAGCAGTCCTTCGGTTAACTCGTCGTTCTTCGTCAGCTCTCCGCCTATCATCAGCGGTGAACGGAAAATGCTCCAGAGTGTCATCATGGTGCGCTGTTCATCCTCTGTAAATTTAGTCCTGTTTTCGGGACTGTAATCCTGCAATATCGCGCCGACAGGCAGCATATCCGCATCGGGATAATGTCCCGAGCCGCTGTGTATGCTCCATTTCTCGCACCTTTCAAACATATTGTACAGCGACTGCCAGTTATCCCAGAAATCATCGGTGATACGCCACATATCGGCAGTCTGCTTGTAGAGTTCGGATTTTTCAAGCAGCGCAGGTCCCGGTGACAGGCTAAGCACCATATCCCTGCCGCAGTTATGCAGACATTTGCTTAAAAGTACCAGTTCACTCTCCTCATGGGGCAGCTCGCGGCAGATATCATCGCACTTGATGAAGTCCACGCCCCATTCGGCGTACAGTGCGAAAATGCTCTTGTAGTATTCCTCCGCACCCTCCTTATCGGGGTCAACGCCATACATATCGGTGTTCCACGCGCAAATGCTGTTCATCTTCGCGACCTCGCGGGCTGTCCTCTCCGTTCCGAGAATAGCCGTGTTCCTGTGTACAGCCTGTCTTGGTATTCCGCGCATGATATGTATTCCGAATTTGAGTCCCAAAGAATGGACATAATCAGCCAGGGGCGCAAAGCCATTTCCTCCCGCCGATGACGGAAATCTTCCCTCATCGGGGATAAGTCGGGAATACTCGTCCATACAAAGCTCGGTGAAATGGTTGTATTCGTGGCTCTTAGCCTTCGGCTCATACCACTGTATATCAACCACCACGTACTCCCAGCCATACTGTTTAAGGTGTTTTGCCATATATTCGGCATTCCTGCGGACTGTTTCTTCATCTACCGATGCACCGTAGCAATCCCAGCTGTTCCAGCCCATAGGGGGCGTTTTTATCATCATTGAAATACCTCCGTTTCTGTCATCCATATAATACGATATGATAATTATATCATCGCAAAAGTGCAGAGTCAATAGACTATCCTGCTATTTTAAAAAAACTGTTTTGCACAATATGTTAGTTGAATATCTGCTCTTGACTTCCGACAGAAAAAGCGGTATAATCATTCCAGTTATTAAAAACGGAGGTCTTCCATGTTTGATAGATTTTTTGAAGATGTCGCCGCCGCAGGGATAAAACTTCACGGCGCACAGATAACCTACCGCGGAGTACCCGTGCTCAAACGCTGTTTTGACGCGGATATCCCCTATCCCGTCTACTCTGCCACAAAGTCAGTCACATCAGCCGCTGTGCTGATAGCACATTCCGAAGACAAGCTGTATATCACCGATAAACTGTACAGTTATCTGGACAAAAGATATGCAGATATCGTTCCGGAGCCTTTCAAATCCCTGTCTTTCCGCGACTTTATGACCATGTCCGCCGCCCCCTACCCTTTCCGCCCGCAGGAAGCCGTATCCCTTGTCGAAGTAGCCGATAAAAACGACTGGATTTCAAATATCCTGCGCCTGCCTGTTGATTACACTGACAGAAGCTTTCACTATTCAAATATCCCAGCTTATCTGGTCGGTGCCGCCTGTGAAAATGCAGTTGGTATGCCACTTATCGACTACCTTTCACCCCGTCTGTTTGAACCGTTGGGCTGGAACAAAATACCATATCAGCGATCCCCCGAGGGACATTTTTACGGCGCAACGGGCATGGAACTCACGGTAAGTCAGCTGGCAGATTTCGGACAGCTTTTCGTTCAGTCGGGTATATGGCACGGCAGTACGATAATACCTTCATCACTTGTGAATGAGGCAGTACGTACACAGGTAAAGACCGAAAAAGGCGGATACGGCTATTTCTTCTGGACAACGGATACCACCTTTGCCATCAGCGGCAAATGGGGTCAGCGCTTTGTAGCCAGTCCCGAAAAACAGCTTTCTGTTACTTACCTTTCGCATCAGCCCGAAAGAAGCGGCGAACTTGCAGATATCGCACAGCGCTTTATCGACGAATTTCAGGAGGTCTGAATTGTTCCGTTAACATTCGCTCCTGCTATTGACTGCATCATTCATATAGCGAGCTAATAGACGGACTCCCGAAACAGCTTTTAGCTGCAAACAGAACCGCTTAGCACAAATGTTCCACGTGGAACATTTGTGCTGTATATGATCCGTATACATAAAAATCCCCGAAGCGCGATCTTAACGCTTCGGGGAATATTGTATCATCAAATCAATCATATACATGACTGAGAACAAGCTTTTCAGCATCCTCCGTGGATAAAGGCTTGCCCCATATGAATCCCTGTATGTAATCACACCCGATATTTCTAAGGGTATCAAGCTGTTCTTCGTCCTCAACGCCCTCAGATATAACATCGAATTTCATGATGTGTCCTATTGAGATTATTGCGGCAACATACTGCTTTGAAGATTCGTTTGTGTTCATCTTATCGATGAAAGACTTGTCAACTTTAAGCAGATCGGCAGGGAAATTATAAAGATAACTCAGTGAAGAATAACCTGTTCCGAAATCATCTATCGCTATCTTAATGCCCATCTTCTTTATTTCGTTTATGCACTGAAGTGCCTTTTCGGCAGAATCTATCAGCACCGATTCGGTTATCTCTATCTCAAGCTGTTCGGGAGGAAGCCCGCTTGATCTTAATATTGATCTGACTTCTTCAAGAAAATCATTTTTCATCAGATGCCTTACCGATACATTTACGCTGAGGGTTATCCTTGCCCCCGTCGTTCTGATAAGCTCGCCAAAAAATTCCGCAGACCTTCTGAACACTTTGAGATCGACTTTATCGACCAGCCCGACTTTTTCAGCTACGGGTATGAACTCCGTAGGTGTAAGGATATTGCCGCTGCCGTCGTCGATACGAGCAAGGCTCTCAAAGCCCCGCAGCCTGTGTGCCATATCGAACTGAGGCTGGAGTTCAAAGTATATCGTATCATCTTCAAGAGCTTTTCTGACCTTGCGCTCTATCTCCAGTGTGCGCTCGATCTTCATCAGCTCTTTGGAAAATCTCATTACTTTCTCACTGCTGCTCATTCTTTTAACTTCATACATAGCAGCGTCAGCATAAGTAAAAAGTTGATCGCGGATATCTGCATCATCGGGATAAAGCGCATATCCGAAGCTTCCCCTTACATACAGATCACAGTCGTCTATCGTTACCTTTTCTTCCAGAAGAGCCTGATAATGCTTTATTGTCGCCAGTATATCCTCATCATTGTTATACCCGCGTATAATAAGCATAAATTCATCACCGCACTGTCTGGTGATAAAATCCACAGTTCCTGTTTCACCGTTGTTAGCGGAATTCTTCCATTTTTCGGCGATCCTGATTATCAGCTCGCTGCCAACATCACGGCCCATGGTATCGTTTATGCTCTTGAAGTTGTCAAGGTCTATAGACACCACAGCGAATTTCTCACCGTCATTCAGCAATGTTTCAACAAGCTCGTGACTTGCAAACCTGTTCGGCAGACCCGTCATAATATCAGTCACCGCCTGTTCGCGGATATTCTGCTGGAATTTGTTGATCTTTTCATTATTTACATATATCACAATAACTGCAATGATCGTCAGCAGATCCGTAAATGCTCCCGGCAGACTCTGCAGATTATGGTGATTGATTATCCCGTTTATCATCATCGGAAACTGCAGGATCAGGAAAAACAACGATGTAAGAAAGCCTTTTTTGCCAAAATACACCGTCATTAACACAATCGCAATATTCGATATCGCTGAAAACACCCCTGCAAATGCGTACACACCCAACTCACTGCCCGCTATGCTGAGAACTTTCTTCGAGCCTGCTGAAATGCCAACTATAGCCGTAGCCCCCAGATACATTACCAGCAATACAAAAAACAGACCTTTTGATGCTGTCCTTTTACCCATTATCCGTGCAAGCGTATCGGGTATGCTATTGCTTTTCTTCTCACGCTTGACCATTTTAACCCCCTGTACTCTATACCTGCTCCCCGATTTTCAGTCAGCAACAGACTTTTATATATATATTTCGGGGACCCTTCATAATATCTCATAATACCCATTCAGAACAAAGCTGTACCGTGACAGCTGACCAACATTCCACAAGGCATAACGAAAAACTATGGCTTTGACTTTACAAAAACTTACAATTATATCCAATAATTACCGAAAACGTTTCAGTCATGGATTCTTATTATATATGTCACGTATGCAAAATATTTGACATATTCATTATACATCATTGCGAAAAAAATGTCAAATAAAAAAGACGTTTTCTTTAAGAAATGTACTATTCCAATATATAAATATGATTAATTATGTATTTCATCTGTCGCTTTTTTCAATTAATCATCAGGTAAAAAATAGACCGCCGAGGTATACAATGACACATCGGCGGTCAGGGGTCTATTTATGCAGAAAACTTATTCACAATTATCAGTTTCTCAGACCTGTGATATTCCTTACGATGATGTCGTGCAGGAGTTCGACTTCGTAGTCGCCTACAATGGGTTCAAGGTGAGAACCGCCCACGCCCGAATCATCGGTCAGGAAGATATAGTTGCTGTTTGTCTCGGCGGCTATCGCTCTGCCGAAAAGTTCGGTATCGCGGTCTGCACCGGAAGATACTACGGGTACAAGGTGTATGCCCTTAGCGGCTGCGGTCTTTACAGCTGCTTCAAGCTTATCCTCTTTGCCATCGTGGGGAGGTGCATCGAATATCAGGAAAGCTATCTTGTTTGCGCTCTCGCTCCAGTTATCGTTGTTGGTTATGGTCTCTTCGAGTATCTCTGCAACAGCCTCGGGGAAATCTCCGCCGCCGTCTGCGCTCTCGCCATTGAGGTCAGACTGGATAGTCTTGATATCATTAGTGAAATCATTGCACTTGGTCACATAGGTGTCGCCCTCATCGCGGTAGAAGTTGACCGAGAAAGTAGTATGTCCGTCATCTACATCTTCCGCTATGGAAGCAAAATCCATCTGGAGATAGCTTATCTCATCACCCATGGAACCTGTGGTATCAAGTATGAACATTACCTGAGTATCATCAAGCTTCTTGCTGTCCCTGACTTCAAGGGTAGTTTCGGTAGTGCCTGCATTGCCCTGACCGTCACTGCTTGCGCCGACAACTTCCTGTTCAGCTTCGCCGCTCTTCACCTTGGCAGGATCCATACCCTTCTTATAGAACACATAAGCCATACCGTTCTTATCAGTACGTGCTGTCCAGATAACATTGCCGTCAGCATCGAGAAGTTCAACGGGCTGTTCACGAGCGGGCTCGCCATCCTTGGTGACTGTTACCGCTATCCTGTGGGTGGGATCAAAACCGAACACAGGGAAGCTGATAGTTTCGTTCTTGACAAGATTTGTAAAGAAGCCCCAGTTGTTGTTATCGTTCCACTCCCCTGCTGTAAGCACGAATGCTTTGCCGCTGTTTACAGGCTCTCTATCTTCGGGTGCGGTATCAGTATCTTTGTCTGCTGTGGGTGAAGCCACATCGTCCGCAATACCCTCTGCTTCGGTCGCCATGTCGGTCAAACCAAAGTCAGCTCCCGCATCTTTGGCTTCAGCTTTCATCTCGGATTCATACACCGCTTCGTCAGATGTTTCTCCTCTTGCAGCCGCAGGAGCGGTCGTTGTCTCGGCAGTCTCATCACTTGTGGTACTCTTCGATGTTCCTGTGGCTCTGCCGCCCTTGGCACCTTTGGTAGACGAAGTATTTGTCCGTCCGCAGGATGCCATTGATATGGTCATCACCAGAGCCGCTGTCATTGCTGTTATTTTTCTTATATCCATCTTTTTCATAGTTGTTCCCTCCGTTATTATTTTTCATCTGTTCTGCGGCTCTCTGCCGCTTACATCATATATACGTTTCGTCAGAAGAGTTTTTTTGGTGTGATTTTTCACAAATATGCAGAGCAGTCTATGTTTGATTTGCACAAAGTTATATTGATCTCTATTTAGATAATATATCAGGCATAGAAATTGGCATACGTCATCTTTATCACGATCTATCGGTTAAGGGTACCGCACACCCACATCAGGACTTTACTTTTCGAGGATAATATGTTATAATGTTTTTTGTGAATTCGCAGATATTCTGCGATATAAGGATATGGAGGTATATTAAAATGTTTACACGATCAGTGAAGCGGACAGCATCTGCCGCGGCAGCAGTTGTCTGGTTATTGAACATTGCTGCACCCCTTGGGGTAATGGCGGGTCAGCAGCTCGGGCAGACGGATTTCGATGACGGCGTTGGTCTGCCGTGGCATATATGCGAATCGAGGACTGCTGAGATGGATTTCGATATCTCGGGCGGAAAATACAAAATAACCATTGTAAATCCGGGCGGTGCTTCAAACGGCGGCGAGGACAGATGGGACTGCCAGTTTCGCCACAGAGGACTGAAGATCGTATCAGGACATCAGTACAAGGTCTCCTACGAGATAACACCCTCAAAGAGCGGAAAATACTACACCAAGATAGGCAATCTCGACGGCGATGTTGAGGTGTGGCACAATATGTCCAACGGCTATGACCTTGACGGAACATGGGACCCGATACCCGTAAGCGCAAAGGAGACCAAAAAGGTGGAACTCACCTTTACCGCAAGCCAGTCCCTTGATGTTGCTGAATGGGCTTTCCATCTGGGCGGTGACGGCCAGTACACTCAGGGCGGGTGCTTCCCTGCGGGCACTGAGATAACCTTTGATAATATGTCGCTTATCGACCTTACCAGTGACGAGAACGATTATCAGTTCCCCGAGGAATGGGTCCGTGCGGATATCCTCACAAATCAGGTCGGTTATTTTGCTGACCGCGAAAAGAAAGCGACTCTGCTCTGCACCGATAAAGGTTCTGTCAGCTATGAGGTAGTTGACGATTCGGGCAAAACAGTTTATGAAGGCAAAAGCGAATATTTCGGCTACGATGAAGATTCCGAGGATACAGTGCATATAATCGATTTTTCAGACCTTGATGAGAGCGGAACTTTCCATATAGTTGCCGACAACGGGGCTGAGAGCCGTGATTTCAAGGTATTCGCGGCGGACGAAGTCAGCGATTACTCGGCACTGCTGTATGATTCGCTGAACTATTTCTACCAGAACAGGAGCGGCATCGAGATAGAGAGCGAATATATCAGCTCGGGCGATAAATCAGACCTTGCCCGTGCGGCTGGACATACCTCTGATGATGCCGAGATACAGCACACATGGGGGTACAGCGCCACAAGCGGCAGAGTTGATGTGACAGGCGGCTGGTACGATGCAGGCGACCACGGCAAATACACCGTAAACGGCGGACTTTCACTATGGATGCTGCAAAACCTCTACGAGTTTTTCGTGTACACGGGAAATGAGGAAATATTCGCTGACGGTTCAATGATAATACCCGAGAGCGGAAACAGCTTCCCCGACCTGCTGGACGAAGCAAGATGGGAAATGGAATGGATGCTGAAAATGCAGTTGGATTCCAGCGAATACGAGGGCATGGCTTACCACAAGGCTCACGATGAAACATGGACGGGTCTTGGTGTAGCCCCTGCGGACGATGACAAAAACAGGATAATCAAGCCGCCTACGACAGCGGCAACACTGAATCTGGCTGCCTGCGCGGCACAGTCTGCAAGACTTTGGGAAGACCTCGACAGTGATTTCGCGGATACCTGCCTTGAAGCCGCCAAAAAAGCCTATGCTGCAGCAAAAAAGCACCCCGAGATGTACGCTCCCCTTGATGAGAGCGTGGGCGGAGGTGCTTACGGCGACAACGATGTTACCGATGAATTCTACTGGGCGGCTATGGAACTTTACGCCACCACAGGCGACAAGGATTACCTGAAAGATGCCGAGAAATCCGATTACTATATGTCAGTTCCAGTTTCTATGGGCAGCGGCGAGAGCGTTGACAGTGTAGGTACTTTCGACTGGGGAAATACCGCGGCACTGGGTACATTCACAGCACTGCTGAATGAAGACAGTTTCGATGATGCTGACAAAGCCGAGAATTCGCTGAAAAAGGCGGCTGACTTCTATATGGATATCGAGGAAAAGCAGGGCTACGGACTTCCCTACGGGCAGAGCACCCTCAGCTACAACGACAGCGACAAGGGCTACCTCTGGGGCTCGAACTCATTCGTGGCAGATAACGCCATCGTACTTGCTTATGCGGCTGTACTCAACGAGAACGACAGCTACACCGACGGTGCATTGCAGGGTCTTGACTATCTGCTGGGGCGCAACGCAATGGATTATTCCTACGTTACGGGCTACGGCAGTCACACTACGGAAAATCCACATCACCGCTGGTGGTCAAACCAGATAGATGACAAATTCCCGAAAGCGCCCTGCGGCGTACTCTCGGGCGGACCAAACTCGGGTATGCAGGACCCATGGGTAAAGGGCATGGGCTGGAAGAAAGGCGAGATAGCTCCCCAGAAGTGCTATGTTGACTCCATCGAAGCATGGAGCTGCAACGAGTGTACCATAAACTGGAATGCCTCCCTTGCATGGCTGACTGCTTTCTCTGCCCTTAACGCCGACATCAAACCCGGCGAGGGCGGCACGGACATCGGCAAGGAGAATGACGGCGGTGATGGTAAGCCTGCTGAGAAATCAACCTATGACAAGGACGAAGCTGACAAGAACAAGGCTAAGAACAAGGACAGAAAGTCAAATGATGACGACACCGCCGATGATGAAAATGACGGCGACAATAAAAAGTCAGCCGCATCAGGCAATGACAACAAGGTGCTTTACATAGCCCTTATCGCAGGAGCTGTGATAGTTCTTGTGATAGCCACTGAGATTTTCGTCTACAAAATGACAAAGCTGAAAATGCATAACAAGCCAAAAGAATAACACTTCAAACGGACAGGCACCACGCTTGTCCGTTTTTTTATGGTCAAACCGCTACATTTTTATTTGTGTATTCTGCAATTAACTTATTGACTAATCTGTTAATTTATGGTATAATTAATCAATAGCAAATACGGACACAGATATCATCGCAGGAGGCATTGTTATGAAAAAAAGAAAAACTATCTGCCTTATAACTGGTATGCCTGAAAGACTGCACGTAAGGCGTGTGGCTAAGGGCGTTTTTGGGCAGTGCGATAAGTACGGCTACAACGTGGCTGTGTTTGCTTCAATGTCTCACTTTCAGTTTTTTATCGAAGAGCACACGCGTGGCGAGAACAATATCTACTCTCTGCCGAATTTCATGCTTTTTGACGGCGTCATCATTGATACTGTGACCCTTTCGGAAGACAACAAGGGCAAGGTCATGAAAACTGTCAGCCGCAAGATAAAGGAATGCGGTGATATACCTGTGGTATGCCTTGGCATGGCTTATGAAGATCACCATACGATCAGCGGATACAATGATGATATCCTCCGCGAGATGTGCCGCCATGTTGTGAATGTTCACGGTAAGCGCGATATATGCGTTTTGACGGGTCCGAAAGGTCATTCAGAAGCAGAAGAACGTCTGGCGGTAATGGTGGATGAACTGGAAAAGCTTGGTATCACACTTGATGAAGATCACAAGATATACGGAGATTTCTGGTATACCAGCGGCATAGCCGTTGCTAAGGAGATAATCGATGGCAAACGCCCAATGTACGAAGCAGTGATAACGGCGGGCGACTACATGGGGCTTGGTCTTATTGAAGAACTTACAAAGCATGGTATAAAGGTGCCTGAGGATATCATAATTCTGGGATTTGACGCCACTGATGAAGGTATGCTTTCGGAGATAACACTGACTTCATATGAAACCAATTATACCAAAGTGGCGGCAGACGCCGTTGACTATCTGCGGAAATTTATCGACCCCGACGGCAGTATCGAACCTTATACGCCAGATATTCAGAATCTCTGCCACAAAGGTATGAGCTGCGGCTGTCAGCCCGATATCACAAAGTCTGCCCGAACTTTCAGAGATTCGCTATACTACATTTACCATAATTTTACTGCTGAAGACCTCTTCGATAATATCGATATAGGTATGCTGATGGAAAGCTATGCCTCCGAGACACTGACGGCTTCTGATACACCCGAGGAGTGTCTGGAAAACATATTCGGCAAGGTATACCTGCTGCTTCCCTTTGTGAATTTCAGGCTTTGTCTGCGTGAGGACTGGCTGAGCTACGACACTTATCTCAAAGAGGGCTATCCCGAAAAAATGCTGGTCGTGGTGGCGGATTCAACAGTTGGCGGATTAAAGTTCGGTAACGCGGAGGAAGCTTTCACCATCGATACCAAAGATATGATACCAGAGCTGAATGAATACACCGAAGAACCATGTGTGTTCTATTTTGCGGCAGTGCATTTCAGCGACAATACTCTGGGATATGCTGTGCTGCAAAGGAAACTTTCCGACAGGCATCTGCTGAATCTTGTGTTCAGAAACTGGCTGAGACTTGTGAACAATTCTCTTGAAATGGCAAGGGCGAAGAACAGATATGTTCAGCTTTCAACAAGGGATAATATGACGGGCTTATACAACCGCCGCGGAATGTACGAAAAATACAGCGAGATGGTGAAACGCGCCGGCAGCGGCGACAGGCTGATGATATGCGCCATAGATATGGACGGTCTGAAATACATAAACGACACCTTCGGACACAGCGAGGGCGATGACGCGATTATCAAGATAAGCAGCTGCATAAAGAAACTCTGCGGCGACAAGGAGATATGCATCAGGTCAGGCGGCGATGAGTTCATCATTATCGGCATTGGAAAATATAATGACGATGAACCGCAAAAGCGCATCAAAGGTCTGGCGGATATACTTGAAAAAATCAACGCGGAACAAGACAAGCCCTACCGACTTGATGCCAGCATCGGCTGTGAGTTGGGTGAAGAAAACAGCTTTGAGCTTGAAAAACTTCTGACCAAAGCTGATGAAAAGATGTACAGCTGCAAATCGGAGCGCAAGAAAAGCCGTACGGTCTTCCGACCAAACAGAACATAAAAAAATCCGTCGGCTCGTTTAGAACCGACGGTCTTTTTATTATCATGAACTATCGCAATTATTTAATAGTAACAGTGACAGCGTTCTTGATAGGATCAGTTGTATTCCACTTACCATTAACTCTTGCAGCAATAGCAACCTTGTAGGTCATGCCGGGAGTCAGGTTCTTAGGAGTTACAAAGCTGTTAGTTGTGATGTTGGAAGTCTGGATTCTCCACTTACCAGCCAGATATACGGCGATACCGTACTTGTCAGCACCCTGTACCTTATCCCAGATAAACTGTACCTGGTGATACTGAGTGTTGTAATTGACCTTAATGTTCTTGGGATAATCATCAGCGTTTGAAGTTGTCTGCTTGGGAGTTACAGTGATAGCATTGGAGTAATCATTAGTCCATGCATTGTTAACTCTTGCAACGACAGCTACCTTGTAGTTTGTACCATAGGTCAGACCTGTCCAGTTGTAGGAAGTGCTTGTTGTTTCGGTAACCTGCTTCCAGGAACCGTTAACGTTCTGGTATACAGCATACTTATCAGCGTTGCTGATGGAATTCCAGCTGAGCTTAACACTGCCTTCACCGGCTGTGGAAGAGATCTTGATGCTCTGAACAACAGGTGTATCATTGTTGACATTACCATTAGATTTCTTTCCGCCGTCAAGGTTGCTGCCCTCAGTAGATGAATACTTTGAATAGAACTCATTCAGAGAGATACCGTTCTTGCCAAGTGCTACCTGATGGTCAAGACCGATGTACTTGCCGGAAGAAGCTGTCTGCCAGAGTGCCTCCTCGAAGAGCTCATACTTTGGCTCGTTCCACTTGATAGTTGTACCTGTGCCTGCCATGAAACCGAGACCATCCCAGAGTCCGCCGGTATCGCCGGAGTTCGTATTGAGGCACCAGAATGTATGGCTGATATGGTGCTTGATCATGTAGTCACGGAGAAGAGTCATCCACTTCTGGTTCTCCTTGCCGTCCATATGACCGCCCCACTCACCGATAAGCTCGGGACCTATATCTTCAGCATTGATATATGCCCATGTATCATACCAGTAATCTTTCAGAAGAGTTTCCTCTGTAAAGTTCTTATTGAACCATGTCTGTGCATAAACAGAAGGACCGTAGTCATGAGGTGAGTAAACTATCTGTGATGTGCCCTGCTTGGGAACGATAGGATACTTTCTTGCGCCGCGGAAGTTACCGCCCCACCATGCGCCTATGTAAGGTGAGTTATCTCTTCTGTCAGGCATACCCCAGTAGTCGCCTGCCATAGCACCGCTCATGGACTGCTCAACGCCTTCAACGAGGATAAGTGCATTGGGGTTGACATCAAGGATAGCTTCTGCACATCTTGTAGCAGCATAAGCCCAGTTGTTCTCATCCTTGGAACCGTCCCACTTAGCTGCTTCATCGCCTTCCTGACCCTTGCCGTGAGGCTCGTTCTTGAGGTCATAAGCGATCAGTGTATCGTCGTTCTTGTACTTGTCAGCAAGCCATACCAGTGACTCTATCCATACATCGGTAGTAACGCCTGCCTTGCCGTACCAGAGGTTGTAGTTGTGACCCGAGTTGTCGGTATGAGGGCTGTGAACATCGATGAAAGCCTTGATACCGTACTTCTTGCATTTCTGCATCATGATATCGAATACTTCCATACTGTTCTTTGCAGTTTTACCATCAGCCTCGCAGAAATCGGCATTGATGGTGTAAGCAGGGTCTGTGTTGCAGGAGAAGCTGCTTACGGGCATTGGCTTGCCCTTCATCCATGAAACCAGGAGCTCGGAAGAAACAGGGAAACGGATAATGTTGATGCCGCGGTCTGCGATCTCTTTCAGACAGTCGTCAGCGTCAGCACTCCAGAGGTAGTGAGGGCAAGCCTCGCTGCAGTTGAAACCGAACCAGTTTGCACCTGTCAGCCATACCTCGTTGCCGTTTTTGTCATAAAGTCTGCTGCCCTTAGCGTGCAGCCAGTCGTCGTTGCAGTCATCAACTGTTGCAGCCGATGCTGTGGTGGTTCTGACTGCTGAAATGCCTGTAGCTGCTCCCGAAACGGAGAGCGCAGCTATTGAAGCAATAGCAGCCATTCTCTTCATCAAACTATTCATAAAATATTCCCCTCTCGTGATACCGAATGTTAATTTATTAAGGTATCTTACTATTTTTAATTGTATCATCGTTGCCGAAAAATGTCAATACCAATCTTGTAAAAACTAAACATAAAGTCGCGAAATCGATTAAACTTTTTGTTAATATATTATACGATACACAACATTGGAAAATTTATTGAAATTTTAAACAAAAAGACAGATGTGCGGTCGGGCACATCTGTTTTTCTGCTTTATAAAAATATCCGTTTTGTCTATTTTCTCTCTTTGATTATACTCTTGCTGCTGAAGAATGTTATGAGGAAATATCCGCCGTAGATCAGAGCAAGTATCAGTGAGGTAACAGTTATGGAAAGTCCCATATCCTCGGTACCGAATACCTCCAATGTCTTTACTGCAAAGTTCATGCCGAATACCGAATGTAGCACTGCAAGTATCAGGGGAATAAGGAAGAATATGCCTGTCTGTCTGAACAGTGATCTGTTGAGATCCTTTTCGTCTGCACCTATCTTTCTGAGCATCTCATATCTGCCTACACTGTCAGCACTCTCAGAAAGCTCTTTCAGCGCAAGTATCGCTCCGCTTGCTATCAGGAATACAAGTCCTACATAAAGTCCCACGAATGTAGCGATAGCACCTAAGCCAGCCGAATTTCTGTTAACTTCCTGGCGCGATGTGAACATGCAGGCGCCGAAATTTTGGTTTTTCATCAGTTCGTTGATTTTGTTATTTACGGTCTTTTCAGCTGTGTCTTTGTCATCGGAAAGATAGTTGCCTATAAAGTATTCCATTTCCAGCGGACTCGATTCCGTTATAACATCGTCGGGTACTACTATTATACCCTCGTTGGTCTTTGTTGAGCCGATCGAGATAAATCCATCGACTGTATCATCGTACTGCGATCTCAGCGTTCTGCCGAATACATTTATCTCATCGCCTTTGTCAAGGGTGCGGTCACGCAGTTCTTTAGTAGACTTGAAATTGCAGGAAACGATAAAGCTGTCTTTCTCAAGTTCAAGTTCGTCTCTGCCGTAAAGTCTCATAAGGTCGTTGTAATCACTGACTTTTACTATATACTCGGGATAATCGAACATTATCATACTATTACTTTTCTTGATCTCTTCCGCATCTTCGCCCAGTAATTTTTCAAATGTCAGACTTTCATCCAGGTAGGTGTAAAAATGAACATATTCACTGAAATCTTCAGTAATATCAATACCCTCCTCCTCAACGATCTTCATAACGTCATGTTCCGGATAATGACCGTTTAAATAGAACTGAAGGTCGTAATCCGCAGGGCAGAGTTCCTTGATATTTTTGTTCAGCGAATTGCGTATGCAAAAGGCTGCCGCAAGCATACAGATAGTTACGAAAAGCATAAGGCATATCATCGTCATGGACATTACCATAGTGTTCACCTTGCTGCTTATCTGGCGGAATGTGAAACTGTTAAGGCTGCGGAAGTACATACCCTTCATGGACATCACTGTGCGCAGAAGCATACCGGATACCGACCAGAATATAAAGAAAGTTGAAACAGCACCTGTTATGATGCTTCCTATGAATTTTGCTCTGCTGAGATCCTGATATCCCGCAGTTACTGTGTAGTAAGCCGCACCCAGAGCTATGGCGGATATGATGAATATAACCACGCATACGATTGGATTTTTCAGCTTTATCTGCTCGGAGCGTTTGCCCGACTGCATAAGATCAATAAGCTTCATCTTTGTGACCACTATGCTGTTGAATATCATCACAACCAAGTACATCACACCGAAGTAGAGGATCGTCTTTGTTATCGCCTTTACAGATACCGTGAACTTGTATGCGGTCATATCAGCTTCAAAAAGGTTCGCCACCAGTGCACTCATCAGCTGAGAAAGTCCTATGCCCACCAGCAGACCCGCTGCCAGTGAACCCAGACCGATGATACCTGTCTCTATAAGCAGCAGCCTTGATATACTACCCTTGCCCATGCCGAGAGTCATATAAAGTGCGAACTCCCGCTTTCTTCTCTTCATCAGAAAACGGCTGGCATAAACTATCAGCAGACCCAGTACGCCTGCCACGAAAATGCTTATGCCCGAGAGGACGGTGGAAAGCAGATCAATTATCTCATAGCTGCTTTCGTCCAGCTTCATCATGGCAGCCTGTCCGCTGATGGCGTTGAAAACGTAGAAGACCGAAACGCCTATCATCAGCGTGAAAAAATATATCGCATAGTCCCGCAGACTTCTGCGGATATTGCTTATCGAGAGCTTAAAGAGCATCGCTCATGTCACCTCCCAGAAGAGTTACTACATCTATTATCTTATCAAAAAACTGCTTGCGTGTATCACTGCCGCGATTTATCTCGTTGAATATCTTGCCGTCCTTGATGAATACCACACGGCTCGCATAGCTCGCAGTGAAACTGTCGTGGGTGACCATCATTATCGTTGTGCCGCACTCAGTGTTCAGATAACGGAAACGTTCGAGCAGCATCTTTGCCGACTTTGAATCCAGCGCACCTGTAGGTTCGTCAGCAAGTACAAGTTTAGGAGAAGTAACAATGGCACGGGCGGAAGCTACTCGCTGTTTCTGTCCGCCTGACATCTGGTAAGGGTATTTCGAGAGTACCTCGGTTATGCCAAGCTGTTCTGCAACTGTATTAACTGCTGTTTCTATCTCCTTGACAGGTTTCTTCTGTATAGACAGTGCCAGTGCGATATTCTCGTAAGCTGTCAGGGTATCCAGCAGGTTAAAATCCTGAAAGATGAAACCCAGCTTCTCTCTTCTGAACTTATTGAGCGCCTTGCCCTTTATCTCGGTGATATCGCTGTCTTCCAGATAGATATGACCTGCGGTAACACGGTCGATGGTGGAAATGCAGTTGAGCAGTGTGGTCTTACCGCTTCCCGATGCTCCCATTATAGCAACGAACTCGCCTTTTGATACGCTCATGGATATATCATCTATCGCCTTGGTAAGGCTCGATCTGCTGCCGTAGTATTTTTCGATATTCTCTATCCTCAGTAATTTCTCCATTATCTGTTTCTCCTTATCTTTGATATTCATTAAGACTGCATATCTCGCAGTGATCTTCTCTTTTGTTGAGGTAAGCCAGATACGCAAAAGCATATCCCAGTGAAGCAGTACCAAAAGCCGCGATGCTCATGATATCGAATCCTCTTATCTTTACGCAGTGTACTGCGATATATATCATTATAAATGCTATAAGCACTGTGCTCATCATGAGCATTTTTCTTGTCTCTTTCATACCTGTCACCTTTCTTCTGTTGGGTTTCCTTTACTGTATCTATATTATATCATACGTTCTGCTGTCTGTCGTTATTTCTATCTTACGCAACATTACAGATTTGTAATGTTGATATCTTTATAAAATCTGCTCTGCTTTCATTTTGTCATACTTTGTCTTTGCCGAACAGTACATTACGGTGCATATTGCAAGTACCGTAGTTCCCTGAGTATCAAAACTTCCTGTCTGAACAGTATTTATTACCATGCCTGCCAGAACTGCCATCATCGTTGCAAAACAAATCATTACCGAGATCTTTACCTTTTTCATAATTATCGACCTTTCCGCTTTAGCTCAATTTAATGTCTCAGGGTCGTTCCCCTTACTGTATCTATATTATATCATACGTTCTGCTGTCTGTCGTTATTTCTATCTTACGCAACATTACAATTCTGTAATGTTGGGTCTTCATCCTCTGCCTCTTCGGTCTCCTCTTTGTACTTCTGTGAAGCGCAGCAGTAGATGCCTGTACCGAAAGCTATCATCGTGCCAAGTGCGGGATCGAACACATCTGTGTGCGAGTAGTTTATCACCGCTATCAGAAACATAACGATCGTTGCCAGTGCGCTTATCACCATTACTTTTCTTGTGTTCTCCATAAAATATCATCCCTTCTTTTGTTACTTTTTTCGTGGGGTCTTTCCCCTTGCTGTGATCAAAGTATAACACAAAAAGGTGATCGGGTCGATATTTTAATATTACCTGACATTACAGTTTTGTAATGTTACTGATGGCATAAATACTCCCATATCCCGTGATCGGAATATGGGAGAGATGTATTCTACTGCTGAATATCGTGAAGCTTATCCTTGCCGAAAACTATGGTTATCTCGGTATATTTCCCCTGCACCGAATCTGCCTGCACGCTGTGTCCAAGCTTCGTACAGAGCATTTTTACTATATACAGACCCATGCCTGTTGACTTGGTATGAGTTCTTCCGTTTTCACCCGTGAATGACTTTTCAAAAATATATGGCAGGTCGCTTTCGGGAATACCAATGCCGTTATCACGGAAATGCAGTACGGTCTTGTCATCGTAGTCCTCTGCATAGACTTTTATCTCGTTTGCTTCGTACTTTATGCTGTTGCCCATCAGCTGCCCCAGCATAAATGCCAGCCACTTTGAATCGGTCATTACTTCGATATCAAGCCCCTCAGCCGAAAGCGAAATATTGCGTTCCAGAAGTTCACTGCGATTCTTTATTGCTATCTCGCTGAATACACGTTTCAGCGATACCGACTTGATGATATAATCCTTTTCAGCGTTGCGGCTTCGGGCGTAGTAAAGCACGTTCTCGATGTAATCATCAATGCGTTTCAACTGTTCTGAATAACGTGTACTTCCGTCGTTGTGGCACATCAGCTGAAGACTTGCCACGGGGAGTTTTACCTCGTGCACCCACATCTCGATATACTCGCGGAATTCAAGATTTTCGCGGCGGTACTCGGCTATGTGTTCGCACATCGCTTTGTCGGACTGCCTGAGAACATCGCATAGAAGTCTGCCGTCAAAAAAGTCAGGAGTTTCGGTCATTTCTACCAGAAGATATTTTTTATCAAGATTATCAAGGCAGTATATAAGCTTATCATAGAAACTCTTTTTCCTGAAAAATGTCCATAGTTCGGAAAAGGCACCGCCAATAAGGAGTATCACATATACTATGATGATGCACTCCCTGCTGATATGGAAAGCTGACATAAATATCAGCGCTATGACCAATGCGGAAAGGTATATCATGTATGCAGAAAGTCTGTCCTTTAAATATTCGGTGAAACTCATTTCAGTACATACCCCTGTTTCTTTCTGGTCTCGATGGCGTCTTCAAAGCCAAGGTCGGCAAGCTTTCCGCGGAGCCTGCTTATGTTCACAGAGAGCGCGTTGTCGTTGACGAACTCGTCATTGTCCCATAGGGCGGTCATAAGGTCATCGCGGGTGACTATCTCACCTTGTCTGTCAAGCAGCAGCTGAAAAATTATCATCTCGTTTTTAGTAAGCACCTGCTCTTTGCCGTTACGGTCGATGCTTCCCTTGACGGTGCTGACCTCGGCATCGTGATACATCTGGGAACCGCTTGTTTTGGTAAAGCGTTTAAGCACAGCGGATATCCTCAGCAGAAGTATCGTCGGGTTATAGGGCTTGGTGATATAATCATCAGCGCCGAAGCTCATGGAAAGCACCTCATCTATCTCTGTGCTCCTGCTGGTCAGCATAATAACAGGGGTATCGCTGACCTTGCGGAATTCCTGCAAAAGGGTCTCGCCGCCCACAAAGGGGAGGTTTATATCCAGCAGTATAAGGTCAGCCCCCGAGGACTTCATCTGTTCAAGAGCAGTACTTAGGTCAGTTACAGCATGAACATCATACCCTGAATTTTTTAGCAGAGTTGCCACTTCATCGCGCAGTACGGTATCGTCTTCGATTATCATTATCTTTTTCATGATCTTTCTCCTGTTCCAAGATATTCATATAATCATCGCTTTAATAATTATATCTTATTTACTTCGATACGTCAAGCGCGTAAACGCGCATTTACGTAAAAAACGGCAGTTTCCGAAGAAACTGCCGTTTTAGGTTCTGTGAAACTATATATTACTTAACAGTAACAGTGATAGCGTTCTTGATAGGATCAGTTGTATTCCACTTACCGTTAACTCTTGCAGCAACTGCTACCTTGTAGCTCATGCCGGGAGTCAGGTTCTTAGGAGTTACATAGCTGTTTGTGGTGATGTTAGTTGTCTGAACTCTCCACTTACCAGCCAGGTATACAGCGATGCCGTACTTGTCAGCGCCCTGTACCTTGTCCCATACGAACTGGATCTGGTGATACTGAGTGTTGTAATTAGCCTTAACGTTCTTAGGATAATCATCAGTAGGAATAGGAGTAGAACCACCGTTAGCATTATCCATCATGAATGTTGTCATCCATACCAGAGGAGCGTTCCAGTTGATGGTTACTTCGTTTACAGACCAAGACTCTGCGCTGTCTACGTAGCACTTCTGGTTAGCCAGTGTGCCTCTCTTGTAGCCCAGACCGCCGATGTAAGGATCCTGCATACCAGCACCGGGACCACCGGACAGAACTCCATCAGGAGCCTTCGGGAATTCAGGATCTATACCATTGGACCAGAATCTGTGGTGAGGCCATTCCATAGTCTTGTCGCCGTAGCCGGAAACATAGGAGAAGCCAAGACCGTTACGTCCGAAGATGTAGTCCAGAGCTTCAGCAGCACCGTTCAGGTACTTAGAGCTCTTAGAAGCATCATAAGCATAAGCAAGTACCATTGCGTTGTTGATTACGAAGGAGTTGGAACCCCACTCATAACCTGTTACATCGATACCTTCGCCGATGTTGATAGCATCCTGGAATGTTGCACCCTTGTAAGGAATGCCCATGCCTTCCTTGCTCATCTGAGTTACATAAGCATCAGCTGCAGATGTGATAGAAGACTTGATTGCGCTCTGCTCGGAAGAAGAGAGCTTGCCGGAGTTCAGGTACAGAGAAAGGGTACCCAGACCGGATGTACAACCCCAGTTGAAGGAGCTGAATGAACCGTTGTTCTCGCCGCCGCCCAGGTTAGTTGTCAGGCTGAATGCCTTATCATTGCCGGACTTATCGTTGGGGTTGCTGTACTTCTTGAGGAAGCTATAGTAAGTAGAATCGCCTGTTGTTGCGAAGAGTTCGCAAGCTGCCCAGTAAGCATCGTCTACTACATAGGTATCGCCGTAAGCACCGCCGCCGATAGCCTGATCCAGAGGAGCAAAGTAAGGATCAGTAGAAGAATCGCCCTGCTTAACATTCCACTTGCTCTCCTTAGCCATTATAGCTGTCCAGCTGGACTTAGCGTGGCTCAGGCACTCCTGAGCAAAGCTGTCATCGATGCCCTTCCACAGACGTGCTGCCTGTGCTGCGCAAGCGATCATGTTGAATGTAGCTGCATAGGTTGCGGGCTTAACTATACGAACTGTGCCCCAGCCCTTCTCGCCGTTCTCCATCTTTTCCTTATCATAGTCCCAAGACTTGGTAGCCAGACCTGTCCACTTATGGTCGTGCAGCTTGTGATATACAAATCCGTCGCTGTCGATCATCTTGAACATCCACTCCAGCTCATATCTTGCTTCATCAAGGATATCAGGAGCCTTGTCAGTGTTCTCGGGGATAGCTATAGTGCCGTTTGTCCACTTCTTGGTGGTGCCGTTCTTCTTGGTGAACTCATAGTCGTTCTGGAGAGTCCATACAGAGATACCGCCGTTAACAACGTACTTACCGTGGTCACCAGCATCGTACCATCCGCCTGTACCGTCGATAGTCTTGCTCTTCTCACCATCGGAGAAATCGCTGTCATAAGACTTGACCCACTTGCTCTGAACGTAAGCAGTATCAGGATTATGACCATACTTATCGTGAGCCAGCTTGCTCTTATCACCGGAAGTGATGTACTGAGACTTTATCGGAACGCCGGAACGGTTCTGATAGTAGTAGTTCATGGAGTCCTTCAGGAGCTGCTCACCATAGATGCTGTCGCTGATCTCGAAATCATGGCTCTTGTTCATTACGAACTGCTTCTTGGTCTTAGGATTTGTCCATACAAGATTGCCATTGCTGTACTTGGTATCGTTTGCACCCTTATTAAGCAAAACCTGAGTGCCGCTTACACCAACAGTATCCTTTACGAAGATATTATATGTACCCTTGGTCTGGAAGTCGGAGAAATCAATGATATGTACATAAGAACCGCTGTCCTTGAATCTGGTAACATTCTGGTTGCCTACCTTAACAGTAGTAGTCTTGCCTGTACCTGAATCAGGGTCATCACCGAATACCTTTGTTGTGCCCTTATACTTAACGTTGCCGTTCTTATCTCTGATCTCATACTGCAGAGGTGAAGAAGCGTCAGTTACATAAGAAGCCTTCTTAGCGAGCTTGGTATAATAACCCAGCTGGTTCAGACGAACGTTGCTCTCAGGTCTTACAACACCCATCTCATCGGAAGGATCCCATTCATCAACACCGATAAGTGAAAGGTTATCGAACTTCAGGACTGTACCGTTAGGGAAGCAGTCAACATCCTGATACTGACCCTTGCCGCCGTAGTGGAATGCCCACTCAGCAACTTCAACATCCTGCTCAGCAGTAAATGTTGCATCAAATTCATTATGACCCTTCTGGATCTTTACGCAGTTCCAGCACTGATTGAATGTGCCGTCTGTGTTGTTGTTGTGCCAAACTTCAACAGTTCCGCCGTAGTTACCGATCTTGGTGTACATCTCACCATCGCTGGTAGAATCAACTTCCCAGTGTACGGTATACTTACTGCCTGCACGAATCTTGAGCTTTCTGTGACGAAGCTGGAGATCCCATCTGGACTCGGGGCCGTCGTTGTTTTCAATAGTTACGTTGTAAGTACCGCCGCTGATGTCGAAAGACTGCTTAGCGGGGTTGGTCTCACAAGTGTGCCAAGGCAGACCTACGCCGTCATCAAAATTAGTTGCTCCGAGCATTTCGCCATCTGCAAATGCGCTGAAAGGAGCCATTGCAGCTGCTGTGGACAGAGAAACAACGCTTGCCAGAAGACCACTGGCAATTTTCTTCATTGGATTCTGCATGAATTAACCCTCCCTGAAAAAATAGAAAAAATTAAATTTGTTTGTGCTGCGGCATCAGTGCGACTGTCGCAACCACGCTCATTGTTGAATGAGAAATAAGGAAGCCGTTTTGCACGACTTGCACCACCCTTTTTTCCACCTGTTTATATTATAATAGATTTCTCAAAAAAGTCAATTGTTTTGATTAAATTTCATTTACTTTAACGATTACGCACGTGTTTATTTATACAATACGTACAACTCGTGATATGTCAAAAGTCAAGTAAAAACTGTTTTATCGTATAGTCTGTTAATTCTTAGCAGATTACATATGAATAAGTTGTATTATCACAAGTTAAAGCTTAATATACCTACAATAATCAATATTCTTTTATGCTGTTTCAGGCAGATATCCTTGAAAAAGTTCTGAAATGTCCATATAAATTCATTTCACAATTCAAGTCAATATCTTCACATCTGAGTTTTAAAAAATATTTAACATTTGTTGCTGTTAACAATTATCGCAAACGTTTTCTTGAATATTTTGTTCATTACATCCTTTGATCATTCTTACCGACAAAAAAAGCGGCAGCTTTCGAAAAAGCTGCCGTTATAGGATATGTTAAACTTTGTTTTTTACTTTACAGTAACGGTTATAGCATTCTTGATAGGATCAGTTGTATTCCACTTACCGTTTACTCTTGCAGCAACTGCTACCTTGTAGGTCATGCCGGGAGTCAGGTTCTTGGGAGTTACATAGCTGTTAGTAGTAACATTGGAAGTCTGGACTCTCCACTTGCCTGCCAGGTATACAGCGATGCCGTACTTGTCAGCGCCCTGTACCTTATCCCATACGAACTGTACCTGATGATACTGAGTATTGTAATTAGCCTTTACGTTTGTAGGATAGTCAGTTGTCTGAGTGCTGCTCTTCTGGGTTGTAACTGTTATAGCCTTAGAGTAGTCACCATCGTATTTGCCGTTGTTGTTTGCAAGAACTGCTACCTTGTAGCTTGTACCTGCTGCCAGACCGCTGACGGTGTAGCTGTTAGCGGTAGTCTCAGCAAGACCTGTCCACTTGCCGTTCTTGTAGATGTATACGCCGTACTTGGATACGCCGCTTACCTTGTTCCAGCTGATCTTTGCGGAGGAGGTAGTTACACTATCGCACTTAACGGTAGGATTGCTTATTGTAGAGCTTGATTCGCCGCCGTTTCTCTTGAACTTATACTCGGAACCTGTTGCAGTTGTTCCGTCAGGCTCAGTACCCCAAACGAGTACGCCGTTTACGTACATAGGAATATTCTTGTTGAGAGCAGAATCGCTCTTGATGTCGGAAGCTGTTGCTAAACCGCCCTTGTAAGACCAGTCGTTTGTAGGATCCCAAGCGCCTGCGGTAGACTTGCCGTTTATAGCATCGGGGATAGAGATCCTGAACTGTACTTCATCTCTGTGCTCGCTCTGACCAGTAGGCTGGATAGCTCTGCCGTCCTCGAACTTGACCTTAGCATAAAGTGTTTTGCCGGACTTATCGCCCTCGTATACATAAGGACCACTTACAGTACCGTAACCCTGCTCGCCTTCCTTATACTGCTGGCTGTTGCTTATTACCTTGATGTCGTCGATAGTCAGACCTGCGTCGAAAATCTCGGAAGCATCAAAGAAGTATCTGTATTCGATATCCTTAGCAACTCTTGCAGGCCAAGCGGTATGGTTCATAGCCCATGCCTTGATCTCGGAGTAGCTGTTGCCCTTGCCGTTAAGAACTGCTGCGACTTCCCATTCAGCCCACTTGGGAGTTTCCTTTACAGGGAAGTTATTGAGAGGTTTTCCGCCATAATCGTCGATCATAGCACACAGACAAGCAGTGTAGCCTGCGTTGTAGTCGATAGCAACCTCTGTATACTGGAAGTCAGCTACCTTGTAATCGCCGTAGTCGCCTGAACTGTCAGGACCGCCGATAAGCGCACCATAGAGAGTATGAGCATATTCTGTCTGCCAGCCTTCGTTTCCTCCGGATTCCTGACCGAGCTCGTTCCAGTGGTCATCGTGTACGCCGGAAGCGGTTCTGTGGTGGATAGCAGTAGGAGACTTATCGCCCATACCGAGAACATAGCTGTAGCCCATTTCGTTATCGCCAAAGCAGTAGTTCATCTGGAGATCGCCCCATTTGCTGAACTTATTCTCAACATCTGTACCCTTGAAGAGTGTATCAGAACCGAGCTTTGCAAGGAATGCTGTAGTAGTAGCGTGACGCAGACAGCCCCACTGGAACAGCCATGAAAGTCCCTTAGGTGTTATCTTGCCAAAGAAAGGCTTGGAATCCTCGCCCATCCAGTAAGTGAGGTGACGCTTTACGTGAGCAGTCCATTCCTTGTTACCTGTTATCTGAGCGTAGAGGAAAGCTGCACCCTGTGAGGTATCGTCCCAGCAGAGACCCCATGTGAACTTACGAGCTGTATCCTGTTCTTCCTTCGGGAATAACGGGATATAATCCTGTTCAACCTTATTGAGATATGACTTATCCCCTGTTGCCTTGTAAAGCCAGAGAGCAGCAAACATACAGTCGTCTACCCATGACTCTGTTTTGTACATACCTGTCATACCGCCGATATCTGAACAGTCTCTTATCTGGTCAGCTCCCTTGAAAAGGGACTTAGCGTGCTTGAGGTATTCGCTAGCTCTGTCGGGATCTGTATCCTTGAATACAAGATATCCTTCTGCAAGAGCAGCAGCAGAAAGACCTGCAACAGAAGCATTCTCGATCACATCATACGGACGCTTCCAGTCACCGTTGTTGAGGTGATGTTTGCGGAGATAAACTTCTGAGCTGCACCAGATGTTATGGTCAGTAGAACCACCTTTGAAATCACCGATAGTTCCGACCATTTTTCCGTTGCCCATATCGCAGTTCATTACATAGTCAAGTCCCCACTGGAGATTGTTTCTGTAAAGCTCGCCCATGCCTGCATTATCGACAGCATCTTTGTACTCAAGGTAGCCCCATGCAAGCATTGAAGCTGAATAAGCATTTGTAAGACAGAACTTGAAGTGGTCGCCTGCATCGAACCAGCCGCCCTTTACATAGTCAGTCTCATTGCCGTCTTCATCGACCATACAGTCGTCCTTCCACTGTACGGTGTTCCACTCGGGAAGTACACCCGACTGCTGTACCTCATAGAAGAACATAGACTTCTGGAGTGCCTCTGCATAGTTGTATGCCGAAGCTGCATTTGCCGTCAGTACCGGTGAACTGTTCTGAGGCAGTACAGAAACCATTCCTGCTGCCATAACAAGTGCCGAAACTGCTGCGGTAATCTTCTTAAATATCATTTCCATTCTCCTCTCGATAATTAAAGATTTCCGGTTTAGGCATAATAAATATAATATCCCTATATTTTTAAAATATACTATATTGTTTGTTGTTTGTCAATAGCTAATATAATTAATTAAACGATTACATGAAACAAAATCATTTAACGTATACACATTTTATCTTATCATATCAGTGCAGATTATTCCGAAAAACATACAAATTTCGCAGATACAGACAAGTTTTTCCGCCGCATATACTTACTAAAAAATCGATACCTTACATAATCTCAAAGAAATAAACGTGCAATTTTACCAAAACAAAAACAGGACAAAGAGAACAGCCTCTTTGTCCTGTGATATTCATATCAATGATCTGTTATTCTCTGATGGTAACCTCGAAAGTTCTGGATTCAAACTTTCTCAGATCCCACTCGCCGTTTATTCTTGCACAAACAACCATCTTGTAGGTGCCTGGCTCAAATTCAGGCGAGATAACGCTTGTAACGTCAGCGTCTTCTCTTGCAACTACGACCCATTCACCGTTCTTATAGATAGCGATAGCGTATCTTTCTGCATTTTCAACAGGTGTCCAGGTGAGCTTGAATCTCTTGTGGGATACTTCAACATCCACACCCGGGAACTTCGACTTGCAGCCAACACCAATTGCATTGGAGGTATCGGTGCTCCAGCTGCCGTTTGCATAAGCGATAACAGCTACCTTATAAACTGTTCCGGGGTTCAGACCCTTTATCTCGTAAGATGTACCGTCTACTTCCTCGAACTTGCGCCATACACCGCTGATATAAGCACATACAGCATATTTCTCGGCATCGGCTACAGGTGTCCATGAAAGCACTGCAGAACCATTGCCTGCTTCGTAAGAAAGCTTAGTAGCAGTAGACAGCTTGTCGATCTTTATCGTTCTGACATCGGTATACTCAACGCCCTCGATGGTCGCTGTTGCAGTATATATCTTCTTGCCCTCGGTGTTGTATGTAGGATTGATGATCTTCACTGAGATCTCAGCTTCGGCTGTAAGAGTATCACCGCACTTATCGCAGATGACATTTACAGTTGCACCGCTTGCATTCTTTTTCCATATCCACTCGGTCTTGGTATAAGAATGACCGGTTGCGTGAAGAACTATTTCCTTTGTTTCTGTGTATACCTCACCGCCAAAGGTTACAGTTGCAGTATAATAACCCTCGCCGTCCTTGGTACAGGTAGCGTCCATTATCTTAGAAGTTACGACAGCCTTTATATTCTCAACGTGGTCACAGTCTTCGCATTTAAATGAAGCCACAGCCGACCTGTGATCCTCTGCCCACTTCCACTCAGGCTCGCCATAGGTGTGACCTGTTGCGGGTATCTTCCAGGAATCCTTCTCGATCTCCTGATATGCACCGTCTGCAAAAATGTAGAATTTTCCGTCAGAACCTTCAAAATAACCGCTATTGCCATCCTTATCGCATGAAGCATCAGCTGCTTCATGCCAGGTGTACTTTATTTCAACATCAAAGAAGCAATAAGCCTCACCACCGAAATAATTCTCGGTCTCGGGTATTGTTGCCTTTACAACGTATTTACCGACCTCAGCAGGAACTTTATCGGTATAGGTCTTGTCATCAGAATCAATCGGCTTGTACTCGAAAGTAACTTCGCCATCGCCCTTGTTGCCTTCAACAACAGGAACTGAGGGTTCATCGCCGATAGCCCAGTTAGCTACGTATACAGAGGGTTCGATATCTGCTTTTCCAACAGTAACTTTCACAGCCTTGGCTGTGCAGTTGCCCATGCCATCCAGCTTATACCATACATTATATTCGCCTGCATCAGTTACCTTAGGTGTTTCCTCGGTGTAAGTGCCGTTAGCCGAAAGGCTGTAGACCAACTTAGCACCCTTTACAGAACCTGCTTTAACAAGCTCATGCTCTTCTTCGTCATATACCAGTTCCTCTTCAACAGCAACAGGAGCAGTGAAATCGGAAATTGCCTTTACTTCACCTGTGAAAGAAAGTGCGTTTGAACCAACAGCTTCAACAGTTGAATAAGTATCCTTTATAGTTACCTTGCCGCCCATACCATCGGAAATAGGGTTAATGATAGCTGCATCAGTACACTTACCGTCTATCAGGCAGTTATTTACAGTTATGTCAGCATTAGGACCGCACCAGCCTACAAGTGCGCAGGCAACGTCGGTAGCGCTTACAGTACCGCTGAAAGCGCAGTTTGTGAGCTTTACAGATGTTCCATAGCTGTGACCCACAAGACCACCGTTATGGGTTCCGCCACTTATATCAGCAGTAACCAGTACATTCTCCATCTCCAGAGTGCCCAGCACAGCGCCAACAACGCCTGCAGAATGTATACCGCTCTTAACAGAACCGTCTACTGTCAGATTCTTGATAACAGCGTCCTTAACGCCGCAGAAAGGTGCAGCGCAGTGAGTCATCTTATCTGCGTCCTTTTTGGACTCATCTATCTTTAAAGTCATTGTATGACCGTTGCCGTCAAATATACCTGAGAAAGGACGGCTCACGGTCTCTGTGGGATGCTCGTTCTTGCCGATCATCTCGGTAACTGTTATATCCTTTGTAAGCTTGAAATACTTGCCGCTGAAGCTTTCGCCTTCATTTACCTTTTCAGCAAGCTGTTTCCATTCCTCAGCAGATGCGATCTGAAAAGGATCAGCCTTAGTGCCCTTTCCTTTACCGCTCCAGATCTCTTTTTCTTCTTTCTCTTTCTCAGCGGTAACAGCAACAACAGCTGTTCCATCTTTTGAAATAGTTTCTGCGCTGACAGGCATCATTCCTGCCGCAAGCACAAATGCCAGAAGTCCTGCAGTTGCTTTTTTCAGAGTATTGTTTCCACTCATTGGCTTGTTCCTCCTTACGTGAACATCAACAGTGCGCACAGCGCATATTTCCGATATACCTCTCACCTCAGCCGATACCGACCTCGTGATACGGTATATATGTCTCCGTTTTTGTTTTTTGATATCTCATAACCGTAAAAAATATATGCCACGGCCATATAAGTAATTTTTTATATTATATCACACTTTATACACTACGTCAATCATTTTCACAGAAATTTCAGTAATTGACATATATTTTAACAAAAAGATCGAAGGAGACCTCAAATGAGATCTCCTCCGAACTTTTTAATATGGTCTTTTAAATGAAATTATCAGCTTGCTCTTGTGTAAACCTGACCACCGTTGAGGGACTTGCCCTTAGCCTTGAACATATCAGAGATTGTAACTACCTGATAGCCCTTAGACTTCAGCCAGGGAAGAACGTTCTCCATAGCAGTTGCTGTATTGTCATAAGTCTCGTGACAAAGAACAATAGCGCCGTCCAGAGAACCGTTGTTAGCTGCATTCTTGATAGTGTTCTCGATCTGGTATGCAGATGCGCCGTTCCAGTCCTGAGTATCGATAGCGCAGGTGATCAGGGGAACATCGTTCAGAGTCTGCTGTACCTGCCAGTTGGAAGCCAGGTAAGGCAGTCTCATCAGCTTAGAAGGCTCTGCGCCGATGATGCTCTTCAGCTTGCTTGCGCAGTTGTCATACTCAGAACGGATCTGGTAAGACTGTATCTCAGTCAGATTGGGGTGAGAAGTGGTGTGGTTTGCGATCTCCATGCCCTTGCTGTAAGCATCGCGAACCTGATCGGGCTTGCCGATCCAGTTGCCAACATAGAAGAATGTTGCGCGGAAGCCGTTCTTATAGAGAGCGTCGATGATCTTCTGACCGGAATAACCCTGTGCAGTACCGTCATCGAAAGAGATAGCTACCATAGGCTTGCTGGGGTCAACGTAGTAACCGTTGTTGCCACCGTTGTTGCCACCGTTGTTACCACCATTGTTTCCACCGTTGTTTCCGCCGTTATTGCCGCCGTTGTTACCGCCGTTATTTCCTTCGTTACCGCCGTTGTTAGTGTATATAGGGGTGCGGTACTGAATGTTGTTGTAGGATCTGGTAGTAACTACTACGTAGCTGTCCAGAGCGCCTGCAGTATCCCACTTACCGTTTACTCTTGCAGCAATTGCTACTCTGTAGCTCATGTTAGGAGTAAGACCCTTGGGTGTAGTGTAAGAAGTACCGGAAATGTTGGAATCCTGAACTCTCCACTTGCCTGCCAGATAAACTGCGATGCCGTACTTGTCAGCGCCCTTTACAGCGTCCCAAGTGAATCTCATCTGCTTGTACTGGTTGTTGTATTCCATCTTTACGTTGGAAGGAGTGGTTGCGCTGCTGCCGCCGGTGGAACCTGTACCGGTAGCGGAGCTGCCGGAAGCAACATAGCCCTTGTTAGCGATTATAGCTCTGTCAACATAGATGTCGCACAGGCTGTCGGGAGCTTCAACATACATCTTAACATTGGATGCGCCCGAAGGAATTGTGAAGCTTGTGTTCTCCAGCTTGGACCACTTGCCTGCTGTGCAGGAACCCTCAGCTATCTGAGTGTAATTTGTGGAACCGTTCTGATCATACTGCATAGACAGCTGAACAGTTGTGCTCTCGGTAGGATTTACCATAGCGCTGAAGCTGTAGGTGCTGCCGGGCTTGAAAGTAGAAGTGTTGATCTCTACCTCACCGCCGTTCCAGTTATCAGTTCTGCCGCTTACATACAGGGACTTGCTGCCCTCATAAGCCTTGGAAGAAGATGATGCTACACTTGCAGAACCTCTGCCGCTCCAGTAATTGGTGCCTTTCTCGAAAGTAGCGGAGTACAGTGTACCTTCAATCTCGGATTCCTCCTCAACGGGGTCGGGTGTGTAGCCACTGTCGCCCTCATACATATTCAGAGTAACGTTAGCCTGACCATCGGACTCCCAACCTTCAACGTTGAAAGCAACCTCGTACAGGTTACCCATCTTCATGCCCATGGACTCCCAAGCCTTGAAGTGCTCGGAAACGCTGATGGTACCCTTTGTTCTCAGGTTCTGACGGATGCTGATGTACTGTGTGAAATTCTTGTTGCCCTCGATGGTGTAGGAATTTCTTGCACAGGTATATATCTTGTACTGGCTTCCGTCAATATTTGCGGTACCCTTGTACTGTGCAGAACCATCCTGTGCAGGAGACCAGTTCTTCCAGTCTTCAATGATGTAGTACTCTACCAGAGGATTCTGTGCCCAGCCGTAGATACAGATTCTGGAGTTACCGGATGAACCTGCATACCAGCTGCAGTCGTAGTCACAGTAGAAAGGCTTATAATCCTTATAAGTCTTAGGGTTATTCAGACCCCAGTACAGACCACGACGAGCGAGGAAGTTACCTCTCGAATTGTTAGGACCACACTTCCACTGTGTGCTGAAACCGCCGTCATTATCGTGCAGTGTCATAGTAGAAGAGTTAGGAGTATCTGCCTGCCAGATCTCGTGGTGGTAGTCGTTGTACCAGCCAACTTCCTGTGTGTGTGAAGGGCTCGTAGTGAGCGTCTTGGCTGCAGATGCAGTAACTGATGATATAATAGGTGAAACCATCAGCACTCCGGCAACAAAAGCGCTAGCAATGCGTTTTGAAACGGATTTCTTCATAAACCAATTACCTCTCTTTCAGTTTAAGTTTGGGTGTTCGGACGGTCCAACCACATTCCATCGGGAACCTCCCCCGAGATGCAAAAACATGGGCCCAATGCACATCTGTAATGACACCCGGCAGATCATGCGATGCTGGATTTCTCACTACCGCTGACTGATCTTTGTCATAATCGAAGTGCAATAGTGTTTTCGCAATTTTTGACCGTCTCTATTAAAAATTTTACCAAATTTGCGAAAATTTACAAGGCATTTTTTGCTGATTAAACGACTACATTTGTTAATTATTGCGATTAATTGCCAAACAGCATAAAAAAAATCGCTCCAAACCTGTTGAAATTAGGGGCTTTTCGGTACAACTTGTATCCTAAAAATGTTAAATGTAAAAATTTCGACCATACAAATAAGCAATAAACGATACGAAATAATTTCGTAATAATTTTAACGAATAATTGAAAATCCCCATGTTTTCGGACTTTTTGTAAAAGCGTGCCAATTATTAAAAATCGATAAAATAGCAATATCTCGTTCACATTGACCAATTATTGCTTTTTTGCCCTATTTTATGAAACCTATACACAGAAAACGAGACTGCCAATATTTGGTCAGTCCCGCTTTGAAAACATATTCAGATCGCTACGGCTGTATCAGCTGTCCTCTCCCATCATATATACTTTGAAGGGATAGGCTTCCTGCCTTTAACGTGTGCCGCTATGGTAATGATATCATTGATATCTATTATGCCTGATTCGTTAACGTCAGCAGTCAAAGGTCCTCTTCCGTCAAGGAACCTTCTGCCCTTGATGTGTGCCGCGATCATAACGACATCGGTAACATCGATAACACCGTCGCGGTTGCAGTCACCCAGCAGCAAAGGTTTTTTGTTGATCGTCACGTTGAATTTCTGCATATCCTTTGTATCAGTAACATTCAGCTTGCTGCGGCTCAGCGTGTAATCCCTGCTGTCGCCCTTGTTGTCGATATAAAGAGTGTAGGTCTCAGGCTTTACATTATACAGACAGTATCCTTTCTCGGGATACTCAAATACGAAATTCAGGTCTTCGATGCTCTTAGGCAGATTAGCAGTTCTTACAGAGCCGCCGCCTCCGCCGAATACAGGTGAACCTGTGTCCAGAGTATATATCCAGTCATAATCGTAATCCATTTCAGCTGATGGAGCTTCATTGGAGATCCAGAACTCAACATAACCATCCTTATCGGGGATAGGTGTGGTTATCACAGAACCGCTGTGATAGACAGCCGAAAACGTAAGTTTGCTTTGATCGCCGCGGAGGTCAAATACCAGGGTGTGATTTTCATTAAAACTTGAAGTTTCTTTGGTTATTTTCAGATTTTCATCAGCAAGCCCCGGGAAAGCGTCATTGAACTTCATTCTTACCTTGCTGTAAGTAACAGGTTTATTATATACCTCACAGTAATCACCTACATAACCACCGCTGCAATATATTTTATACTTTCCGGTATCCGCATTAAAGGATTTTTTCTCACCGGCGTGCTGATACATAAAGTAATTGCCTTTTAAGTCGCAGTTCTGACTATCTTCGTAGGGTTCCAGTTTGACATAGCTGGAGGTATTTTTCAAATCGGGGAATTTACTATCGATATCAACAAAGACAGTATTTGCAGGTACAGTCATGGTATCAACGACCGTCATTTTATTTATGTCATTATAATAATAGTAGCATTCATCGTCCAGTCTGATATAGTATTTATGATCGCTGTAACTGCTGTACTTGGTACTCCTGCCGTTCATCAGCCCACCTCCCGGACGCAAGCCTTTCAGCTTATCGGGAATGAATTCATCATATGGTATGCTGCTCCTCTTGCTGTAGTTTTTCATATCAGCCTGAGAATGGATATCTGAAAAATCGTATAAAGTATCATCCAAAATTTTCAGATTGCCCTCAGCACCTGTGAATTCCGCAACTTTTTTGCCTGAACTGTCCTTTATGGCAAACTTCATGTTCGAGATATCAACATCTTCTCCCGCCTTGACGCCGATATTCATGTAAGGCTTGTTCTGCCTTATCTCCGTTGCTGAATCCGCCGGCAGATCATCGATATGTGTTTGTGCACCTGCAGGTATTGCGCACATCACAGCGACCGCCATAACTGCCGAAAGAACTCTGATCTTCTTTGAAATCATAATTAACATCTCCTTTTTAAAGTATACTATAATAATGTATTTATCATACTTCCTTGTAGGGTATCAGCCTTTTGCCCTTAACATGGGCTGCTACAGCTGTAATATCAGCTACATTGATGCTGTTGGATCCATTCACATCAGCAGCTACAATGCTTCTGCCCTTAAGTATTCTGACACCCCTGACATGAGCAGCTAAAACTATTATATCGTTAACATTTATGATACCGTTGCGGTCACAGTCACCAAGGATCAGCGACTTTTTTTTCACCTTGACATTCGCGGTCTGCATCTTCCTGGTGTCGGTGACTGTGAAGCTGTTTCCCGAGATATCATAATCCCTTACGTCGATCTTGTCCTCCATAACTATGGTGTACTTATCTGGCTTGAGTGCTGCAACACAGTATCCTGACTCAGGGAATTCCATTAGCACGCTGATCTTTTCTCTGGTCTTCGGAAGATCTGCTTCTATACTGGAACCGCCATCCAGACCGAATCTTGCAGAACCGTCAACCATTTTGAAATAGCTGAACGAGTATGACATTTCTGCCGCAATAGCTTCATCGCTTACCCAGAACTCAACATAGCCGTCTGAATCTGGAACAAAAGCCGTTAACACAGATCCGCTGTAACACAATGTTGAAACTACAGCATAACTCAGCGAAGAATCCAGAACCGTGCTCATCTTTCCTCTGAGATCGTATGTAACGGAGAACTCGTCAGGAGATTGATCGTACTGTCTGGTTATTTTAAGATTATTGTCCGCTAAACCGGGGAACGCTTCATTGAACTTCATCCTGACCTTTGAATACTTTACTGCGTGATCGGAAACATAACAGTACGAAGCGCCTCTAACGTCGGAACAAGCAATTGTGTATTTTCCTTTGCCCGCGGATATCGTTTCTCTCTTACCGGCATGATCATACATGATGAATCTGTTATCCTTAGTTATCCCGCACTTCTGACTGCTTTCCGACGGTATAAAATAACAGTTGTCGGTTTCATTCTCAGTTTGCAGGAATCTTTTATCCACATCAATTACTATCTTATTGGCTGGAACAGTCATCGTATCAACTATCTTGAAAGTTGACTTGTCATTATATGTAAGGTATAGCTCATCATCGGGTCCTACATCGATACCTCTGTCACCCTCCCAGTAATATTTGATACCGTTGATCTCTATTTTGCCTGAGGGGTAGTTGCTCTTGTAATCAGCACCGGTATAATACGGTTCGAGAAAGCGGTTTTCATATCTGGCTTTTTCCTTATAGCTGTCAACATCGTGTATGCCCGTAAGATCAACAGCTGTACCGTCAAGTACCTGAAGCTCGCCGTTCTTGCCGGTGAAGGTCGCAACCTTTTCACCCTTTGAATTTTTCAGTGCAAACTTGATATTGCTGATATCCGTGCCGCCTGAAGACTGCATATTGATGTTCAGATATGGCTTGTTTAGACGGACTCCCGTGACGATATTACGCTTTATGTTTTCTGCCGAGGCAGTGACCGTTGTAAACAGCATCATTGCCGCTGCCGAAAACGCAGCGATCTTTTTTAACATCATCTCATTTCTCCTTATTGATATTAGTGTTATCATTACAGCGTATCATCGCCGTATATTTAGAATAATATCACGATTTTAAACTTTTGTCAATCATTCCCAATATATTTTTTCAAGGGATCGATCGTTATCTGCATAAGATCTGTACAATAAATCTCCCTCGATCCTATAATTCGTAAATTTTTTTGACACACTCTTTACAAAACGCGGTAAAGTGTGGTATAATAACTATGTTTGCAAATAAACAGAACAGTTGTTCTCTGCTAAAGCGGAGAACATATTATATGATGTGAGGTTATGAAATGGCTAACAAAAAGCAGGATTACGGCAATGAAGACATTACACTGCTGAAAGGCAAGGACAGAGTTCGTCTGCGCCCTGCGGTAATGTTCGGCTCGGATGGTCTGGGCGGCTGTAAACATTCGGTATTTGAGATTATATCTAACTCCATAGACGAAGCCCGCGAGGGTCACGGCGATAAGATAATCGTCACAAAGTATTTCGATGATTCCATAGAGGTGCAGGACTTCGGCAGAGGATGTCCCGTGGATTACAACCAGCGTGAAAAACGCTATAACTGGGAACTTGTTTACTGCGAGCTTTACGCAGGCGGCAAGTACAACAATAACTCGGGAGATAACTACGAGTACTCCCTTGGTACAAACGGTCTCGGTGCCTGTGCTACCCAGTACTCTTCCGAATATATGGACGTTGAGGTCATCCGCGACGGTTTTAAGTATGAACTTCGTTTTGAAAAGGGCGACAATATCGGCGGTCTTAAAAAGGAAGAATGCAAGAGCAAAAAGACAGGTACCCGCACCCACTGGAAGCCTGACCTCGACGTATTCACCGAGATAAGCATCGAGAAAGAGTACTTTGAGGATATTCTGAAAAAGCAGGCTGTGGTAAACCCGGGCGTGACTTTCCTGCTGAGGATACAGCGTGAGAATATGTCATTTGAGGAGACCACCTACTACTATGAAAACGGCATAGAGGACTATGTCAAGGAAATAGCAGGCGAAAATACCCTGACAAACGTGCAGTACTTCTCGGGCAGCAGACGCGGACGTGACCGTGCCGACAAGCCCGAATACAACGTCAAGCTGGGCGTATCCTTTGTATTCTCAAACAAGGTGCAGGCGCTGGAATACTTCCACAACTCCAGCTTCCTTTCCCACGGCGGCTCACCCGATGACGCTGTAAGGAGCGCTTTCGTTTCTCAGATAAACGCTTATTTAAAGTCCAATAATAAGTACAATAAAAATGAAAAGCCCATAACTTTCCAGGACGTTGCAGACTGTCTGGTGCTGGTATCAAGCTCATTCTCAACACAGACATCTTATGCAAACCAGACCAAGAAAGCTATAAACAACAAGTTCATCAAGGAGTGCATGACAGAATTCTTAAAGCACAACCTTGAGATATACTTCATCGAGAACCCCGATGAAGCCCTGAAGATAGCCGAACAGGTACTGGTCAACAAGCGTTCGCGTGAAAGTGCGGAATCTTCAAGACTGAATATCAAGAAGAAGCTTCAGGGCACCATCGACCTTTCAAATCAGGTGCAGAAGTTCGTTGACTGCCGTTCAAAAGACCTGAGCAGACGCGAACTTTACATCGTGGAGGGTGATTCGGCGCTGGGTTCCGTTAAACTGGCAAGAGACGCTGAATTCCAGGCAGTTATACCTGTAAGAGGTAAGATACTCAACTGTCTTAAAGCTGACTACGACAAGATTTTCAAGAACGAGATAATCACCGACCTTATAAAGGTACTGGGCTGCGGTGTTGAAGTAAACACAGGCAAGAAAAAGGATCTCTCCGCTTTCAACCTCGATAACCTCAGATGGAACAAGATCGTCATATGTACCGATGCGGACGTGGACGGTTTCCAGATAAGGACGCTGATACTCACCATGCTTTACCGCCTTACACCCACCCTCATCGAGAAGGGCTATGTGTATATCGCGGAATCTCCCCTGTTTGAGATAACCACCAAGGACAAGACCTACTTCGCCTATGATGAGCCCGAAAAGGACAAGATACTCAAAATGATAGGCAACAAGAGCTTCACCATACAGCGCTCGAAGGGTCTTGGTGAGAACGAAGCCGACATGATGAGCCTTACCACCATGAATCCCGAGACACGCCGTCTGATAAAGGTCAACCCCGACGATATCGAGATGACACAGTGGATGTTCAATATGCTGCTGGGCGACGACCTTGCGGGACGTAAGGAATTCATCACCAACAACGGTGCTGAGTATCTGGAAATGGCAGATATATCCTGATAAAAAAGGAGATGTATTGCTGTGAAAAAGTTCCAGTTCACTTTCCGCATTATATTCTGTGTACTGTTTATAATAGGCGGTATCGTAACGGCAACTATGTTTTCATCATTACAACATAAAATTGAACATAGGTGTACCGAGTACGTATACGGTAAGGTAATGACTGTCGAGCTAAATAAAAATAAGAAAAGCAGGTCTTTCCATACGACCGTTCAGTTTGAGCTTGACGGCAAGACTATCATTGATGAGAGCAACAGCAGCACGCAGCTCACAGAAGGTGAGTCTGTCAAAGTGATGTACGATCCCGATGACCACAATGTATACTATATCCCGGAACTATATACCTCATCGAAAACTTTGATCATATGCGGTTTCGGATTGATCGGCATAGGTATCATTGTTCTGATAAAGGCGCTGAAAAACAGAACCTGACAGCATCGCGTCTTTGAGAGACGGTCGCTGAAAGGTGATACAACTGAGCTGTTACCAATACAAGTTTAATGAAGGGGAAGTGCTATGAAACAAAAAGTATTTCTGATCATCTCACTGCTGATCATGTTTACAGGCATATTCATTTCTACTTTTGGAGCAAATAATCGTGAAAAACAGATCAGGAAATGTACAGCTGAAACCATCTGCACTGTTACCAAAGTTCAGGGCCCCGATGATGATGGTGGGTCCGAGATAACAGCATATTTTATGGCAGGTACTAAATACATTATCGAATTCAGTTCGTACAGATCTATTGAGACAGGAGAAACGTTCTCTATAAAATACGACCCAAACGATCCAATGAATTATGTTATCCCGGGTCATAACGACGACAATGTAGAGGAAAAAGCCCACGGCATTCTTTTGGCAAAGATGGGCTTGATACTCTCCGTCATATCTGTAGTTCTATATATAGCAGCACTCAGGCAATCGGAAAAACAAAGTGATATTATGGCTAAGCAGACTTTACCATCAGACAAACATGAAGACTGGTAAAGTCAGTGTACTACCTCAAATCTTATAAATCATTCACCGCTGTGCAGACATAACAGCCTTTACATCAGCTGTCATTCTGTCACCAATACAAGTTAACGAAAGGAAAGTTTATAAATGGCAAAAAAGAAAGCAGAGCCGAAAAAGGCTGCTGCACCTAAGATAGATGCTTATATCGAGGGCGCCGGGCTTGTCGCTGAACAGAAGATAACCCAGACCCTTGAAAAGAATTATATGCCCTACGCCATGAGCGTTATTGTATCCCGTGCTTTCCCCGAGATAGACGGTTTCAAGCCTTCTCACAGAAAGCTTTTGTACACAATGTACCTCATGGGGCTGATAAAGGGCAAGCTGACCAAATGTGCCAATATCGTCGGCGCGACAATGAAACTGAACCCTCACGGCGACGCGGCTATTTATGAGACCCTCGTAAGACTCTCCCGCGGCAACGAGGCACTTCTGCACCCATATGTGCAGTCAAAGGGTAACTTCGGTAAGTCCTATTCAAGAGATATGGCTTATGCGGCTTCACGATACACCGAAGCTAAGCTTGAACCCATATGCGAGGAGCTTTTCAGGGATATCGACAAGGAGACCGTTGACTTTGTCCCCAACTACGATAACACCATGACAGAGCCTACCCTCTTCCCTGCTACATTCCCGACGATACTGGTAAATGCAAATGTCGGAATCGGAGTATCTATGGCTTCATCGGTATGCCCGTTCAACCTCAAAGAGGTCTGCGAGACAGCCATAGCCCTTATCAAAAACAGCGATGCTAACGCACTGGATACCCTGAAAGGTCCCGACTTCCCCGGCGGCGGATATCTGCTTTACGACGAGGAAGAACTGGATAAGATATACCGCACTGGCAGAGGTTCCGTAAAACTGCGTGCGAAGTACCGTTTCAATAAGGAAGAGCGCTGCATTGAGATAACCGAGATACCTGCAACCACAACTATCGAAGCGATAATCGAAAAGATAATCGCACTGGTAAAGGCAAGCAAGATCAAGGAAATATCCTATATCCGTGATGAAACAGACCTGAACGGCTTGCAGATCGGTATCGACATCAAAAAGGGCGTTGACCCCGACAAGCTGATGCAGAAGCTATACAAGCTGACCCCCCTGCAGGACACCTATTCCTGCAACTTCAATATACTTGTGCACGGATATCCCAAGGTAATGGGTGTGTACGAAATTTTGGACGAATGGACAAAATTCCGCGTAAGCTGTGTCCGCAGGCGTGTTGAATTCGACCTTAAAAAGAAGAAGGACAAGCTCCACCTGCTGAAAGGTCTGGGCAAGATACTGCTGGATATCGACAAAGCGATACGCATAATCCGCGAGACCGAAGAAGAAAGCGAAGTCGTTCCCAACCTGATGATAGGCTTTGGCATCGACGAGATACAGGCTGATTACGTAGCTGAGATAAAACTTCGTCATCTGAACCGCGAGTATATCCTCAAGCGTACCTCCGAGACCGAAAAACTTGAAAACGAGATCGCCGAACTGGAAGAAGTCCTCGGCAGTGAAAAGAAGATACGCGATATAATAGTCAGCGAGCTGAAAGATGTTATCAAGAACTACGGTCAGGAGAGGAAAACTCAGTTCTTCTATCAGAGCGACATCGAGGAAGTTGAGGAAGAGGAAGAGATCGAGGATTACCCCTGCAAGCTGTTCATCTCCGAAAGCGGCTATTTCAAGAAATGTACCATGCAGTCCCTTCGTATGGCAAGCGACCAGAAGCTGAAAGAGGGCGACCGCATGATGTCAGAAACAGAGTCCTCCAACCGCGCTGAACTGCTGTTCTTCTCGGACAAGGCGAGCGTTTACAAATCCAGAGCCAGCCGTTTCGGCAATACAAAGGCAAGCGACCTTGGCGATTATATCCCCGCAGTGCTGGGCTTTGATAACGGTGAAACTTTCCACACAATGGTGGAGACCATGGATTACTCGGGCTATCTGCTGTTTGTATTTGAGAACGGCAAGGCTGCGAAAGTACCTCTGGATTCCTATGCCACCAAGACCAACCGTAAAAAGCTTGCAAATGCTTACAGCGATAAATCGGGTCTTGTGGCGATACTGAAACTAACCGATAATGCTCAGGTAATGCTGCGCACAACCAACGGCAGAGCACTGCTTTTCGATACCGCACTGCTTCTGCCCAAAACCACCAGAAACACACAGGGCGTTCAGGTCATGACCCTCAAAGCCAAAAATGCAAAGGTGGAAAAGGCGTACATCGTATCCGATGAAGAAGCCGAGACACTTGCTAAATACCGCAGTAAGACTATCCCCGTAGCAGGCAGCCTTTCCAAAGACCTTGAAGACCCAGACCAACTGTCGTTTTAATTCACAATGCCCTCGGCCGGGCGGGCCGATTCCGCCTATTTATAGCTTTTTTAGAGCGTAAGTTTGTTTGACGGCTGGTCAGCACATGGCAAGTAAATTATTTGTAAGCGCAAGATACTTTGACGCTGACTAAGCCATATAAGCTTAACAAAGCTGTGCGCGAATAGAGCTTTGGCTCAAGCCTTTCGCGAAAGGCTTGCGGAGAGCTCGAGAGGCAGAGCCTCTCGGTCAAGGTGCAAAAGCAACGTAAAAATATGCTGTGATAGTAAAGCGAACGGCGCGGCAATAAATACATTCAGAGCGTGGATAAACAAACGTCCACGCTCAAATTATTTGCGTAAAATTATTGCCGCGCCCGCCGTCAAACAGCGATAGCGTATTTGACGGCTCGACCCGAGAAACGAGGGTCGAAAACTCACAAACTACCCATCACAACAAATATCCAACCAGCCCTACAAAATCAGAATAAAAGCCATAGTACTTCTGACAATAATGCAGAAATACTATGGCTTAAATTTTATAGGAAATAATTATTTATTCTTCTTCCTCATACTCACCGTTTCGGATGGCTTCAATAACCCGGCGCTCGGTATCGGCGCAGTAGGCTTTTATCTCCATACTGCAAATGTAGGTTGTCAGGGCATTTTCGCTCTCATCGAATATCTCCGCAGAAGTCGTGCCTATACGAAGCATACCTGTCTGATTGTATAATTCCACCTGTATCTGAATATTTTTGAGTATGGGACTGACACCTGTTATCATCAGCACGCCCCATTCACTCTGCAAAGTCTCGCAGTCACGCAGATCGTACTCCGCTTCCTCGACTTCATCGGTTATCTCCTGCATTGGCGCACCTGCTACCTCTCTTACCGCAAAGCGAACTTCAGCATCACTTTTCAGCAGGTCAATGTCTATGATCTCCTGTACAGCATCAAGAATGAAATCCCAGCCATAAGGCCATGTCGTCTGATATTCCGCATATTTCCAGCCGTTTGTCTCGTAAAGTCTTCTAAGTATCATAGTTCAGTTCCTCGTTTTCTTAGTAACTTTTAGTTACTATCTTTCACTGATTACATTATAACACAGTTTATAATCTATGTCAACATAAAAATCTGCACAAATATCAGCGTCAGAATTCAAAAAGGGCTGTACCAAAAGTACAGCCCTTAAATTATCAGATGTTCTGGTTGATGTATCTGTTCAGGTCGTTTGCGTTTACGCACTTTTCAAGTGCAACTTCCTTGGAGATAGTTCTGTTTCTAACCAGCTTAGCAAGCTCCTGGTCCATAGTCTGCATTCCGACAGCCTTACCTGTCTGCATTGCGGAACCGATAAGGTGAACCTTATCATCACGGATCATAGCCTTGATGGAGTCAGTAGCGTTCAGGATCTCACAGCAAGCTACACGGCTTGTACCATCAAATGTACGGCAGAGAGTCTGAGTACAGATACCAACAAGTACGGACGCCAGCTGAGTTCTGATCTGGTGCTGCTGGTGTGCAGGGAATACGTCGATGATACGGTCGATAGTCGAAGCAGCGTCAGTTGTATGAAGTGTGGACATAACCAGGTGACCTGTTTCTGCGGCGGTTACGGCAGCTTCGATAGTCTCGAAGTCACGCATTTCTCCGACGAGTATGATATCAGGGTCCTCACGGAGAGCAGCTCTCAGCGCCATGGAGAAGCTGGGAACATCGGGTCCGATCTCTCTCTGGTTGATCATACATCTCTTGTGGGAGTGCAGATACTCGATAGGATCCTCAACAGTGATGATATGTGAAGACTTATGGATATTAACGTGGTCGATCATCGCAGCCAGTGTTGTAGACTTACCGGAACCGGTAGGACCTGTTACAAGCACAAGGCCACGTGGACGCATTACGAATTCAGCCAGTACGGGAGGCAGATCCAGATCGGTAAGAGTAGGGATATCGTTTCTCAGCAGACGGATAGCGATAGCGGTGTTACCTCTCTGATGGTAAACGTTAACTCTGTGACGGAAACCTCTGCTTGATACATATGTAAAGTCAGTATCGATCTTATCCTTGATCTGCTGTCTCTGTCTGTCGTTACACATATCCTCGCACACTCTGAGAATTTCGATCTCGGTCATATCAGGATAGCTTGACAGCTTTCTCAGGTTACCACCCTGTCTTACTATGGGGGGGATACCAACGGTAAAGTGCAAGTCCGAGCAGCCCAGTGCTCTGGATTCGTCCAGTATCTTGTTAATATCAATTGCCATTTGTTTATACCTCCAAACAATATATTTATAGCTGACTGTTTATCGTCCTGAACTGCATAGTATAGTCTGACACAAAACCCCAACAGCCATCTAAGCTTAACTAATTTATACGGCGTAGGTAACACGTACCAGCTCGTCCATAGTGGTTCTGCCCTGCTGAACAAGTTCGGATACGTTATCACGCAGCAGACGGCAGCCCTCTTCCTTGGCGAGTTCCTGTATCTGCTCACTCTTGGCACCTGCGGCGATGATCTCTTTCATCTTCGGGGTAGCCAGAAGTATCTCATGGATAGCGGTACGTCCAATGTAACCTCTTGTACACTTGGAACAACCCACAGGCTTGTATACCGGTACGGACTCAGTGATGCCCATCAGTTCATTATCCTCATCTGTGGACATATAACCCTCACGGCAGTTAGGGCAAACGACCTTGGCAAGTCGCTGTGCAACAACGCCGATAAGCGAAGTAGCGACCATGTATGCGTCAACGCCCATATCCACAAGTCTTGTAACAGTGGAAGCTGCGTCGTTGGTATGAAGTGTGGACAGCACAAGGTGTCCTGTGATAGCGGCTCTGATACCGATCTCAGCTGTCTCGGTATCACGCATCTCACCGATCATTATGATATCAGGGTCCTGACGAAGGATAGAACGCAGAGCAGCCGCAAAGGTCATGCCTGCCTTCTCATTTATCTGACACTGATTTATGTTAGCGATCTTCTTCTCGACAGGGTCTTCGACGGTGATAACATTGAGGTTCGGCTTAGCGATCTCACCAAGGGCTGCGTACAGTGTGGTAGACTTACCTGAACCGGTAGGTCCTGTAACCAGTACCACGCCCTGGGGAACCTTCAGACAAGAAACGAATCTCTTGTAGTTATAGTCAGTCATACCCAGATCCTGTATACGTCTTACGGAGCTGTCGCCCGCAAGGATACGGAGAACGACCTTCTCGCCGTATACCATTGGCAGGTTGGACACACGGAGGTCAACGGTAGTGCCGTCGATGACCTGTGACATACGGCCGTCCTGAGGTATACGCTTCTCTGCGATGTTCATACCAGAAAGGATCTTGAATCTTGTTACCAGTGATACATGAAGTCTTGAGTCAAGGTCTTCCATAAGAGGTACCAGGTCACTGTTGATACGGACTCTGATCTTTGTGTGATCCTTGAAAGGCTCGATGTGGATATCTGTCGCACCCTGACGGAAAGACTGCTCAACGATAGCAGTTGCCAGCTTAACGATAGGCGCATTATCAACACGGTCGGAGCTGAGATCGATCTCATCAAGGCTTACGGACTCTTCTTCCTTCTCCTGCTTAGCCTCTTCAGCCACCTTAGCGGCAGCACCCTCGGAGTACATCCTACCGATGGCTCTGTTTATCGAGGCCTTTGTAGCCAGCTGAGCTGTGATATTACAGCCGGTGATAACTCTCAGATCTTCAAAAACGTAGAAGTTCATGGGGTCGTTGGTAGCGACCATCATACGTCTGCCTATCTTCTTGACAGCAATAACAGTATACTTTCTTGCTGTTGCCTCGGGTATCAGCTTGACAACCTCAGCATTCAGCTGAGCATTATCAAGATCTATAAACTCTACGTTCATTCTTTCTGCCAGCGTTTTAGCAAAATCTATATCGCTGACAAGCTTCATCTCGATTACGATATCACCGAACTTTTTGTCCTTTTCAGTCTTCTGTCTTTCAAGGACTGCATTAAGATCAGCCTCACTCAGAAGGTTCTTTTCAACCAGATATTGTCCAATTGGTCCGTTTCTCATAGATACGCTCCTATCTCCGACTCATGCGGAAAAATAAAATTTTGAATAAATTCTTAAATTATTAATACCTCTTGTAATTCTCGTAAAATTGTGGTAAAATATATATATGAAATGCGAATGCATATCAATTCTATTAAGAAAGGAGGAGATCAAAGGTGGATACCGAAACACTATATCTTATAATAGTATACGTGTTCGTTTTTATCTTCGGAATATGCATCGGCAGCTTCCTGAACGTGTGTATTTACCGTCTGCCACTTGGTGAGAGCCTTATAAAAAGCAATTCTCACTGCATGACCTGCGGAACACCGATCAGAAAACGTGATCTGATACCTGTTGTAAGCTGGTGTCTGCTGCGCGGCAAATGTCATGCCTGCGGTGCTAAGATCTCGCCCAGATACACAGTAGTCGAGCTGCTCAACGGGATATGCTACCTCGTTATCTTCCTGCATTTTGATGTAATATCCCATCCGCTTTACGCAGCTATCGTTTCGCTGATGACCTCAGCACTGATAGTGGTATTCTTTATGGACTGGGACACACAGCTGATAAACACATGGGTAGTTGTCTTCATCGGTGCACTTGCGATACCGAAGTACATATTCTGCCGTGAAGAAAGCAACATTACCCTGAAATCGATGATAATCGGTGCGTTGATCATCAGTATACCGCTGCTTGTGATCTCACTTGTGAGCCATGAAAAAGCCATGGGCATGGGAGATGTATATCTGATGGCAGCTGCGGGACTTTTCCTCGGAGTGCCAAACGTACTTATCGCCATGCTGATAGCTCTTGTGTCAGGCTCGATAGTCGGAATGATACTGAAACACTCAAACGGCAGTTCAGTATTTGCGTTCGGACCTTACCTTGCATTAGGCATCGCGGTAGCTGCCCTTTACGGTGACGCCATCGCAGATTTCTATGTACATTACACAGGTCTTGACAAAACAATTGAAGTAGTTTCATCAGTTATCGCAAATATCCTTTAAAAAACTCAAAAATATCCGCTGAATTATTCAGCGGTATTTTTTTGCCCTTTTTTACGAGCTTTACACATTTTGCTCAAAAGGTTTCCGCAGGAATACCTGCGGAAATCTTTTCAGCAAGCGGCTGATAATAGCCGCTTGTGAATTTTGTTATTGATCATCCTATTTGTACTAAATTAGAACCATCAAATTTCCATTTAGATTCTCCTTCAAATAATTGTTCGAATCGATTATTAGGTATTTCGAAATTAAATTTAGCCTTTTCACCAAAAACATACATCTTTATTGTTTCACCCTCAACAAAAGGAAATTGAACCGTAGAACCAGGTCTATCCATTAGAATAGTACCGTCTTCATGAAGTATCAGAACATCTGAGTCAGTATACTGATTATAGGGACCATAATTATAACCAGCAGTTTGAATATGATAATAGCCACTAGGAACGGATTCAATTGTAATAGTAACTAAGAACGAACCGGGATAAGGATTAGAATCAGCATCACCAATAATTGTATAAGTTTCATCTGGTGTAAGTGTACTAAGATCTAATCCGGAAAGACTACCGTAATCAGTACCGTCACTGCCTACAACTGTCCATCCCGTGAATGATAAGCCCTCATTGAGAAGCGATTCAAATTTGTTTGTAATATTAATATATCTGGTTTCTGACAAGAATGTAGTTATACTATATTCATCATCAATTCTAACACTAATATCAGCAGCAGGGAATGGTGCAGTCAGTTTACTATCATCTGCTGCTTCAAAGTGGAAAGTAACAGTAGGCTTTTTCTCATAAACAGCTAAGTAAGTAGCCTCATTATCGTACTCCTGACCGTTTACAAACCAACCTGCTGCCATAGAACCGGAAGGATCATCATAATCAGGTTTAACACCGGGTGCTGGCGGATAATTAGCTTCTAATATCCAACCAACAAAGGTATACTCGCCGTTTAAATCACCGACTCCTTCATCAACGCCGGATACTGTATGATAATCATCCCAGATACCTGATCTTTGTTTTTCAAATGAAGGAGGTTCGCCCCAATCATTATGTCCATTATCAAATCTGTCTTTGAAATATAAATACTTAGTGGGATCATTTTTATACTCAGGCTCTGTTCGAATATAGAAACTAAGGGGTGAGAGAACACCGGATTCTCTGAATTCTTCAATATCCTTATCGCCCTCAGTCGTCTTGATACCAACGAATTTTTCCCTTCTCCACTTACCTCCAACAAAACTATACTCAGTAGTTCTTGACTGTCCTATAGATACCCAAGAATCAATAATGTTACTGGGAATAGGGCTGCCTGCATTAATTTGCTGAGTATTAATAGGAACTGTGTCACCGAGATTTTCATACAGAGATAATTTGACCTTTTCTACAACAGGAGGCTGCTTGGTGTACAGAATGTATGTGAAAGTATCATTTGAATACATTCCGCTTTCAGTTGCCTGAGGATTTGTTCCGGGATCAGCAGCTCTTGAAAACGTATTATAGTCAAGAGCCTGACCTGCTCCTGTAGAAGAGAAGAATGAAGCTTTCATACCGTCTTTAGTATTCAGATTGACGTTAACAAGCTCAAAATCTCTGCTCTGATTATATCCGAACTTGTCAAAGACATAATTCGCGCCTTCACGTCTTGGTCTTGTCAGCTCCATGTTTACTGTAACGCAACAGCTGCCATTTTCAAGAGTATTCATGGATGCTTCAAAATTACAGCCATAGTCATTATAAAGAGGTTCGTTACCAAGGCATCTCATATTTTCGGTGTCGATACCATCATTTGTAACAAGCGCACTGATTATACAGCCCCTTGCACCCTTTCTGCGTGATACAGTTAAATCAGCAACATAACCACTGAAACGGGAACCTCTTATAGCACTGTTATCAAGTATCAAAACATTTGTGAACTTACCATAGGAAAGAGCATTTCCACTGCTGTCAGTAAGCATTTGACCCGTTAATCTGGGAACGCCCTGATAACCCTGCAATACAACTAAATTAGTAGCATATCGCAATTCATCATCTACATAGTCCATCAGCATCGAGCCGATATCATTTGTATCGGAAAGTGCCTGTGTCCTTTGATAGAACTTATTCATAGGTCTGATCCAGTTGAGTATTGCTCCCATAATCATAACCATGATGGTCGCAACAATGACAAGCTCGATCAGTGTGAAACCTTTTTTGTTATTCTTCTTCATCGCAATACCCCCTTACTCCTCAGTACCTTCGTCAGCAGTATTGTATTCATCAGGAGAGAGGAATGGATTCTCATCATAACCGGGTAAATAGTAGATAGAGCAGTAATTTTCGCCTTCGTTGACCCTCTTGTCTGTTATTGTGATTGGTCCTGAGCTGTTACCCTCATCATCTGTTATTACCAGACAATTGTCGATATCACCAACACCGGCAGTTCTCTGTCTGATACCAAACCTCATATAGCCACCGTTCGGTGCCCATATATGGGTCGGCAGAGCCTGCCCTGCAGATGAATCCTTTTCATTGTTGAAAAATTCGAAGTCCTGCAGATCGCCAGGAACGGTACAAGTAATATTCCACTGCTTCTGTTCAGTACTGCAATTGTAGAGTGTTATCCAGTACTCATGGGAATCCAGACTTACCTGCTCAGCAGGCGAGAAGAATGAAAGTTCAAAAACTCCGTCGGGTGAATCTTCATCAAGTCTGGATTTATAACCGTAAACATTATTATTTACGATATCTCCTGATTCAAAAGGAAAAGTGATCGTGAACTTGTTTGTACCGGTCTCCATTTTATTAACATTGGAATACTCCGGATCCAATACTTTTGAATAAGTCGAAAAATGCTCAAGATTAGTTGTTTGGTTATTGGTAGCTGTCATTCTCCTGTTTGTTTTTGCCTGAGCCTTCATACAAGCAGTTGCAGCCATAGTAAAGCCTGTTGTGGCTACAGCAAATACTGCCATAGCGATAATGCATTCAACAAGGGTCATACCTTTTTTATTAGTTTTCATAATAAAATCCTCCCTTCAGCATTACGAAGCAGCATAATGATCAAGCTCATAGCTTGTTGTAGCATGTTCATCACCATGTCCCTTGATAACAGAAAGCATCGAGCAAGGTGAGAAGCCGAGATAAACGATTGCATTTCTGTTACCTTTCTCTACCTCATAATGATTACATACAAGGTTTCCTATTATAGCAACAGATTCCATGTCGTTTGTAACGAAATCAGGAGATATCTTTATATTTCTGCCCTTATTGCTTGTGCGATAAGTTGCTCTGGGCATATAAACACTTGCCTGTAAGATCGTATTAGCTTCATCACAGAACAGCTCACTGCCTTCTGTAAACAGGAAGAATATGTTATTTGAGCGAAGCTGAATTCCGTTAGGTGTTGTATTAGCGGGATCGGGTGTCGGGTTAAGAGGTTCACCTGAGCACTTTGCTCTTGTTTTGCTGGGATCACCGTTATTAACATCTGTATAAACATTGCTGTTGAAGTATGTTTTGAGATCCATTACAATGTTTGTTGCACCTGTGAAACTAAACTTAGGCTTATCAATAAAAGTGCTGTGATCATAAGTTGATATTTCGCCGGAAGTAGCATATTCATTATATGTTGTACCAACACCGGAGTCACTTACAAAGTATACGAACTTAGCTTCACCGGGAACTTCGGGATCAGTGCTGTTGTTTACAAGTATAACGTTATTATTTCTGGTATAACCTCCATTTTTCAGTACAACAACGATATCATCCTGTGCCTCATCAACGTCAATAACAATATAAGCACCACTAGCATCGCCCCTAGAGTCTTCTCCAAGCACATTGATATAGCAGCTTTCAGTTACTACATAATCGGGTCTGAATACGGGACCTTCACCTGACGGGTCACCATATACCTTTTTATAGGTACCGTCACTGTTCTTATTTCTGAACCTATCGTCTGTGATCTGCGGAACATGATCAGAGTCAGCATGATAAGGGTTAGCAGTGTCAACATTAAGCTCATCAGTACCGGGCTTATACATAGCCTCATACTTGCCCTTGATAGTAGAAACGCCATCCTGGCACAGAAGATGTTCAGGGAAGTAGTAGTAAGGAGTTTCGCTAAGCAGCGGGAACTGAGGTCTCTTACCTCTGGGAACAGACCAGTCATCCCATTTAATTTCACCTACGCCCTTAAGAGTTGTAACTATATCACTCGTGGAAGGAGTTATTACATTGCCGTTAGCATCATATTGTCTTTTACAATTATAAACATGACGGCCGTTCTTCATATGAACTGTTTTTGTAGTAAGCTGAGCATCCGATCCCCACATATAGAGATCTCCGTCTACATATACATCACCGGTAACCTCTACTTTTGCGTTAGCTATTACCATATCGCCGTTAAACATAGTATCGCCAGTTGCTTCCTCAATATTAGCAGCATCACGACCATGTGTGAAAACGTGTCCATGAATAATATTACCGTTACCATCACCAAAGTTGAAACCTGCTCTGATATTTTCCCAATACTCGTTTACATCAACTGTAGTATCAGTCTGATTTTTTCTAGCGCAAGCAGTTTCCAGTGCTGATCCTATGTTGTCTTTATTTCCAAAATAAAGCAAACCTGCATGAACATCAACTGAATTTTCATCATTTGTGCCTATCTTAGCATTGTTGCTGCAGAAAATCAGTGCCTGACGAACATTCAAAAAGTTATAATCAGATCCTGATAAATTAGGATTCAGCTCCATGTTGTCCAGCTGTTTACCAAATCTGGGTTCAAATGTAGGAGTATTTGCAACAAAAACCATTGATCTGGATACATTAAGTACGCAGCCCATTGTATCATCTACGCCTTCAAAGAAGTAAGGGTTGCTGTAGAAACGGTTGTTGTTCTGAACGCCCATAGAACCGTTTATATCAGTTTCACCATACAGTTTATTTTCGTTGTGATTGAACTTGTAAACTGTATTCATGTCATGTGATTCCATAGAAGTAGCGCCTGTTGCACCATATACCTGAAGATTTTCAAATTTTGTATCGATACCGCCGTCAGTACCGATGATCTCCAGAGCCTTAGGAGTAAACTTGTGGTTTCTCAAAGTTGCAACATTAAGATAAGCAACAACTGTCTTTGTCCGGCCAAGATAAGTTGCAGTTGAGATTACCTTCAATGGAGCATTAATATCAGATGTGAGTGCTTCTACTTTGAGAGTGCATTTTGCGTTGTTCCATCTTGGCTGAGAGTCTCCGACTTTGGAACCACCGTGACTATCGCTTGTGATCTTTACTTCGACCTCATCTTGAGTAGCCAGCTGTTGAAGCTGTCTGATCTGCTCTGTGATTTCTTCATCTGTGTTTCCTGCGTCGTGTGAAAAGCCTGTTGTCTGTGCTACAAACGCTCTGATACACGATGCAGCTACATAGTACGCCTGCTTGTCACGGTAAACTTCATTTGTCTTGGAATTTGTATGTGATACCAACTGAGTAGCCGACATTATAATAACGACCATCATAACTGATACCACAGTTACTGTTGCCAAGACTGCGCCTTTGCGCTGGGACTTGAACTTAGTTTTCATAATTACCACCTTTCGTTTTTTTGGGGTTCCCCGACTTTTGTGTGAAATGATCAAAATAAAAATTTTAATCATTTTTTATAGCACGATTTGGCAGGCGGATAATTCCGCCCACCAAACGCTATAAACTAATTAATTATACGTTGGGTTCAGGCAGCTTCTTGATAACCATCATGGTAAGAGTCATTGTACCCTCAACATCTGTCTTGGATATCTTTGTCTTCTTGACCTTCTTCTTACCGTCATCAACCTCTTCTGTTAAAGGCTTGCCCTCGTCGTCCGTTTCAGCAGAGAACTTGTAATCGATAGACTGTACTACCATTGTCTTTTCCTTGGCAGACTCCTGCATCTTGTCACAGAACTTCTCTACATCATCGATCTTGCCCTTATAGGATAATGTAACGCCATAGCTACCGATAACAACGGGAGCTGCTACAGCCTCACCCTTTTCACCTGCTTCAGCATCAGCTGTTTCGGGAGTAATAGGATCTGCACCTGTCTCTTCGATATACTTCTGAACTTCTGCATCCATATCTGTCATAGCTTCGCTGCTTATATAAGCATAAGGTTTGAGTGTGACAGGAGTGTACTGCGAAATATTCAGGTCGAGATTCTTTATCTCATTTTCATCAAGCAGATCATCGATCTTCTGAGAAGCAACCTGGTTTTCCTGAATCGAATAGAAAGTTTCAGTCATCTTAGTTACTTCCTCATATGCAGCTTTGATCCTCTCAGGGAGATTCTCATCTTTTTTATTTCTCTCTTTCAATTCCGAAAGAGTAACCTTAGCATCATCAAGTGCAGCCTGCGAATCCTGAAGATTTTCGATCGCAGGTTTTATGAAGAGCATTACACCTGCTACCCATACCAGAATTACAATAACTGCAGTAAGTACGATCCTATCACGATAATTAAGCTTCATCGATTAAGCACCTTCCTTCTCAAAATAAATAGTCAGCGTAAATTTAACATCCTCGCCATCTTCGCCAGAACCGTTATAGCCCTGATATCCGACATTAGCAACAAAATCAAGAGCTTTCAGGTCATTGGTAACCTTTTCAACCTCTTCCTGCTTTTCAACAGTGATATTGTTGACTATCATTGTACCGGAGAGAAGATCGAAGGTAGTGCCATCGTATGTAGCTTTGTGATTTTCAAGTACTTCCTGTATCTTATCGAACTTACCCTGCTTCAGTACAGGTAAAGTATCGATATCCAATTCTACTGTCTGTACATAATTCTTGTACTTGTTGATGATTTCAAGTCTGTTATGCAGAAGCTGGTTCTTAGCCTTTATTTCCTCTTCAACAGCTATCTGCTCATCGACTTTTGCTTTCTGGCTGTCGATATTGCTTGTTCTCATAGCGATGAAGCCGTAAACTGCAGCGATCAGTATTGCAGAAGCAGCAGACAGGATACCTGCAGTAGTCAGCATAGAACTCAGGCCTGCAGAAGAATCCTTACCTGAAGAGTGATCAACTTCAAGAAGGTTGATCCTCTCGGTCTGCTTGTTTCTTCTATAAAGTGCACCGATAGCATTAGCGAATACGGTGAACTCAAAATTCTCGTAACCTGTTATCTGAGAAGGTGTACCCAGAACAGATGCTCTGATCTCCAGTCCATCCAGAGCATCGACAATCTTCTTGTAGTCCTCGATGAAACCGTAAAGGATAACATTTGACAGACCGTTGCCGCCTCTTGCCTTATTGAACTGCTCCATTCTGAATATGTTCTCGTTCAGAGCTTCCAGAACGTAGTCATCAGCATCGTACTCATCAGGTGAGATCGGTACATATCTCGCGAAAGCCATCTGACCGTTCTCGAACAGTGTCAGACCCAGGAAGTTGTTGTCCAGCTGGCATACCAGCAGAGGCATCTTATCGGCATTGGACTTATCGCTAAGAACGATTCTGGAGATCGAGTTACAACCGATATTAACAGATCTGAGGTTGATGTTCAATACAGCGAAAAGCTTTTTGAAACCTTCAACAATGGAGCTGGGGCAGGCAGTAGCCAGTACTTTCAGAGAACCGGGGTTCTGCTCGCCGGCTTCGCCAACTACTGTATAAGAGATAGCATACTCATTGGAGATGCCCATTTCCTGGCTCATATGGTTCTGTACCATCTGCAGGAATTCGCTTCCCTTAGCCTTAGGAACTATAAGCTCCTTGAAAACAATGTTGCTGGACGAGAATGTTACTACTGCGTCTCTGTCCATCATCTGCTCAGATCTCAGTGTTGTGAGCAGAAGCTCTGACAGACCTGACAGCTGGATAACTTCACCGTTAACGATCATATCCGCAGGAACCTGTATGGATGTCGAATTATCGATGCGGATCCTGTTGGCTGTGTTATCACCTTTTACGATATTGATCTGCCTATCAGAAAAATCGAATGATAGCATTTATTCCTTCACCTCAATATAAAAATTTTTATGTTCTTTATACCGCCTTTGACAGACGGCTATCATATACGAGAGGCTTATCGCCTCTGCGTATATTATTCCTTTTCCATCTCCGCGATACCACCGTAAAGCATAGGGAATACAGCAGCAAGTACGAGACCGATACCAACACCGAGGATGATGATCATCAGAGGTTCCATCAATCCTACGAGTCGTGTTACTGCGGAGTCTGCTTCTTCTTCATAGAAGTCCGCAGTCTTTTCAAGAATTTCATCCAGAGCACCGGACTCTTCACCAACGTAGATAATGGAGCAGAACATGCCTTCAAATATCTCTGTCTTTGAAAGAGCTGTAGATACAGGCGAACCCTGTTTAACTTCATCTACGACCTGAATGAACATCTTGTCGATATATGTATTGTTAAGTATTCTTGAAGATCTTTCAAGACAGTCAACCATCGGTATACCGCTGGAATAAAGCGAAGAAAGAGTTCTTGAGAAACGGCCTTCAGCTATCTTTACCATCAGAGGTCCGATAAGGGGCATTTTAAGCTTTGCCTGGTCAAATTTCAGTCTTACCGATTCGACTTTCAGTGCATAAACGATAACGCCTATCAGTACAACTATACCGATCAGAAGTGCATACCATTTGTCTATGACGAAATCACTGAATCCAAACAACGCCTTCTGCAGACCATTCAGCTTATCTTCAGGCATCATACTCTTGAATATAGGCAGGATCTTTATACTCATCAGTATAACAACTGCAATGACCAGTACGAGCAGAACGCAAGGATATATCATAGCACCCTTTATCTTATTGTTCAGCTTATTGGTATTTGCGTAGTATTCCTGCAGTCTCTTCATGGTGATATCAAGCGAACCTGAGATCTCGCCCGCGTCTACCATTGAGATAAAGAAATCGGGGAAGCATCCACGTTTTGCTTCAAGCGCATTTGAGAAACTTTCACCTTTCTGAACGTCTTCATACACCTGCTTCCAGACTTCCTTGGGGCCCTTCTTTTCTTCCTCTTTATAAAGGATATCAAGAGCCTTTACTATCGTCAGTCCCGACGACATCATTGCAGCCAGCTGTCTGCAGCAGTACGCCAGCTCAGCTGTGTTGAACCTATGAGCGACCTTTCTGCTACCGCCCAGAGCTTCACTATAGCTTACACAGAACAGACCCTGCTCATAGATCTTGTCAAGCAGTTCCTGCTCGCTGTCAGCCTCGTAGGTACCTTTAATGGTTTTACCCGTGGTATCCTTAGCGACGTAGCTATAATTCTTCATATTGTAGATACACCTCCACCATTTTAATGCTTCACAGCTTATGCCGTCTGACTCAGCAGTGCATCAAAACACAACAAGGCAAAAACTACAAAACATATTTTTATTATTATATCATTTTTTTGATTTTTTTACAAGTCAAAATACCGATTTTTTTGCAATTTTATTCACAAAATACTAATGTTATTTTTAGTAAATTCCCACTATAAAGATACATATTTTAACCAATTAACAAATTTATAAATTTTACTGAGAATTTTTTTGTACTCATTTATTCTTCTAGTCAAACATCGGATGACGATCATTCATCTGTATCATCATCCCCTGCATCTTCATCCTCATCAGATGTCACGGAACGTCCGCCGGAAGACAGCAGAACGGGGTGTTTCTTCACATAATTCTTATATGATATAACATATGCCGCAAATGCCGTTCCCAGCATGACCAGAATAGAGAACATTATACCTATTATATAGTTATCATCGAACAGATCGATCAGCCAACCCGCAGGATAGTACAGTACCATATAAAAGATATCGCCCTTTCCCTCAGCATGAAAAGAATCCCTAAAAATCGCGGGTATAAAGTAAAACATACCGACCAGAATCAACACTGCAAGTATAGTTGTCAGACTCCATTCTTCATAAGCCGTATGCTTTTTTCCGTCATCAAAGAAAACCCATATAAGGAACAGGCATATCACCACTGTACCCACCAGCGACTTGACATCGGGCTGGGTAAAGAAGTTCTTCACTCCTACCATTGAATAAGGCAGAAACGTTACAAGTGAGGGAAAAAGAACAGCACCCGTGAACGCCCCGAAAAGTACCAGTGCCAACAGCAGACCAAGTCTTGTGATAGTATAACCGACAACAAATCTCAGCCAGTCATATTCTTCGCTGCCCATTCTGCGCCTCCCTACTGCAAAGTTATAACACTTTACGCGTCACATTTCCAACACATTTTCTTGTGAAAAATACACAAAATTCAATCATTAGCTATATCCTGCTCAAACAGCTGTTCTACCAGTTCTCTCAATCCTCTGTTTTTGCCCTTGTCAAGTTGTGGATCTTTACATAGCATTTCCTTGGCAGTTTCCTGTGCTTTTACAAGGATTTCCATATCCTGGGACATATCCGCTATTTTCATTTTCGGCAGACCGTGCTGTCTGCTGCCGAAGAAATCGCCGGGTCCCCTGAGTTTCAGATCTTCCTGTGATATTTCAAAGCCGTCATGACTTTTTGAAAGTATCTTCAGACGCTGAACGACTTCCTCTGTAGGATTATCTGTTATCAGGATACAGGTCGATTTATGCTCACCTCTGCCGACTCGTCCTCTCAGCTGATGCAGCTGTGAAAGTCCGAATCTGTCGGCATTTTCTATAACCATCACCGCCGCGTTCGGCACATCAACACCGACTTCCACAACAGTGGTGGAAACAAGTATGTCAAGTTCATGAGCTTTAAACTTCTTCATGACCTTTTCCTTGCTGTCGGCAGAAAGCCTGCCATGGAGAAGACCCACCCGATACTCGCTGAAAACGCCCTCGGATATCTCCTTGGCGTAGCTTTTCACATCACGGAGGTCGCTGTCGCTTTCCTCAATCATGGGGCAAACGATATATGCCTGTCTTCCCTCTTCGATATACTGCTTCACATACCCGAAAGCCCGTTCTCTGAGCTTTCCCGTGACTGCGTAAGTCTCCACAGGCTGTCTGCCCTTCGGCAGTTCTTTCAGCACCGATATATCAAGGTCGCCGTATATCATCAGCGCCAGAGTTCGGGGTATAGGCGTTGCGGACATTACCAGCTTATGGGGATTGTCCCCTTTTCCCGCCAACAGAGCCCTCTGCTCAACTCCGAAACGGTGCTGTTCATCGGTTATTACCAGTCCCAGCCGCCTGAATTCGGTGCTTGCCTGAACCAGCGCATGAGTACCCACTATTACATGATATTCACCCGCCGCAATATCTGCCTTGACTTTTTCCTTTTTTTTCGGTGTCAGAGAGCCTGTCAATAGTACCACCTTGACACCCAGCGGTTCAAGAAAACCTTTCAGCGTTTCATAATGCTGACCCGCCAGTATCTCCGTGGGCGCCATCAGCGCCGTCTGGAAACCGTTCTTATAAGCGAAGTATGCCGCACCCGCCGCAACAGCGGTCTTACCCGAGCCAACATCGCCCTGTACAAGACGGTTCATGGGATAATCCTTCTGCATATCACATATGCAGTCGTTTATCGCGCCTTTCTGACCATCGGTCAGTTCAAATGGCAGAGCGGAGTAATACTCGTCAATGCTTTCCGCCCCCATGGGACATCCTGCCTTTTCACGGCTTCGGCTCTTCATCATCAGCATACCCAGTGCCAGCGTCAGCAGTTCATCAAAGACCAGCCTGTTTTTCGCCAGTTCAAGGGTGTGCATATCCGTGGGATAGTGGATATTCTGCAAAGCGTAACTCAGTGAACACAGCCCCTGCTCCCTCACCACATCGGCAGGCAGAGGTTCATATATGAACCCGCCAAGAGAATCCAGCGCAGTGCGCATATTCAGCCTAAGCTGATTCTGTGTGATGCCCTCGGTAAGCCGATACACGGGCTGAACAGGCTCAGCATCGGCAGGATATATCTGGGGTGAATTTATCTCACGCCTTATCATATTGCCAGTCAGCTTTCCCACAAGAAAATACTCATGCCCGACTTCCAGTGCCTTGAACATGAATCCCGCGTTGTAGATAACGATAGTTAAGTCGGCGGTATCATCGGTGAATATCGCCTTGTAGACCGTCAGCCCCCGCCTGATATTGCCTTCGGGGAGCTTGCGCACCACCCGACCTTTCAGCACCACCTGTTCATTAAGCGGCGCATCGCGGATAGCCTGCGGTTCATTCATGTCGATATAGTATCTCGGGAAATGGTACAGCAGGTCATAGACCGTTTTCACGCCAAGCTTTTCGTAAAGCTCGCTTTTTTTCGGTCCGACCCCCGTGAGGTACATCACGGGCTTTGCCAGTTCACCGAGCATATAATTTCACCGCCTTAACATATCTTCATTCATATTATAACACATTCACATAAAAAATGCAAGCCCATGGCACACATCTTTTGTAAAATGTCACCAAACCGTAATATTCGTCAATTAAACAGAACAGCTTTCGGTGCATCTGTGGAAAATTCGTTTCCCGGGAAAAATTACCGAAAGCTGTTCACTTATTATTTGATTTTTCGCTGTTTTCGCCCTTATCCAGATTCTCCAGTGCGAAATTCATGCACTGTATCACCGCATTTTTAATTTACACATCAATAAACTTCATATTTGATCCATGCATTTCTTTTGTTTATGTTTACAATTGTATTTTCGCTCTCACCGTGGTATAATTTGAATCGCAATATACCTTAAAATCAAAAGCATTAAGATAAGGAGATCAACTATGAAAACAAAAAAGACAATATCGATACTGTGTGCGGCTTTGCTGACTATCGCCATGACATCATGCGATAAAAAAGAGCAGAATAGTACCGATACCGATTCAAGCTCCAAAGTGACAACAATAATTTCTGCCAATGACACCGAAACCGAAAGCACCACCGGATCAACAATTGAATCAACAGCTGAAACCGTGAACGCTTTCGAATCGGAAATCGAATCAAAAGCCGAGAGCACAGCTAACAATGTCAGCATTGAATCTAAATCCGAGGACAGCGAAGCTAAAAAATCCGACGATAACACATCAGAAACAACCGATAATAATGGGGAAGATAAAACTGCTTCCGAAACAAACTCCAATGAATCCGATACCATGGAAGTCAAAAATGGCGGTTTGATTTATCATATGCCAAGTAATTTATCTCCCCAAGAAGTCAACCAAGAAAACACTTTGTACTATTATTACGTCGATCCTGATGGCATACTTTCAATGTATGTAATAACATATATACCAGAGTTAGCCTCAGTTGAACTTAACGAAGAAACTTTTACTTCAACTATACAACAATTTATGAAAGGTTATATGAAACACGCTGAAAATGATGCTGGATATACACCAACAGAAATTAAGCAGAATACAATTTTAGGTAGAACAGAATATGAAATTGCTTATGTAAGAAATGAACAATCAAACGAAACCATTGATTATATATTATATGCCTTTATTAAAAATCCTGACAACGGATACGTAAACTTCATAACCCAGTCTTTTTCTTTCAAAGACCACGAAATTGATTATGATTACATAGCTGATGCCGCAAAAATAATCTATTCTATCGAAGAAGACCCTGATTTTGTCGGCTAAAAATCCGCGGCACTTCTTTCAGCTGAATATAACCACAAAAAGACCGCCCCACCCGGGACGGTCTTTATTATTGCCTTATTGAATTATCAGCCCATCACAACAGTGATATTGGTCTGCTCGGTCATCTTGCACTCGCATACGAAATCGCCCTCAACTGCCTCGCCGTTAACGGTTATCTGCTTGATACCGCTCTCAACGTGGTTCGGGTTCTGTATGTCGATGGACAGGTGCTTGCCGCGGAAGTTCTTCTCGATCTTGAAGCCGTCCCACTCAGCAGGTATAGAGGGGCTTATAACCAGACCCTCAGCGTTGGGACGCATACCGCATATGCCCTCAACACAGCCTACCATAACTGTCGAACCTGTGCCTGTCAGCCAGTGAACGTGGCTTCTGCCTGCGTAAGGTGAACGTGTTGACTCGGTGAACTGACCGTGTACGTATGGCTCCATCACTCTCTGCTCTGCCTTGTCGTTCATGCTTGCAGGTGCGCTCTCCTTGAAGTACTCGAAAGCTCTGTTGCCGTGACCCATCAGGGATTCTGCCAGGATTATCCAGCCCTGTGTCTGGCTGAATATACCGCCGTTCTCCTTGGTGTCGGGGTTGAAGATGTGCATCAGCGCACCGTCGAAGTAGTGGTCTACATAAGGAGGATCCATCAGCTTTACGCCGTAAGGAGTGTTCAGTATCTCGTGTACCTTGTCGAGAGACTTTTCAGCCTGCTCCTTGCTTGCAAAGCCCGAAATAACTGCCCAGCTCTGGGGATTCAGCCACATTGAAGCCTCGGGGTCTTTCTTCGCACCAACGATAACGCCGTTGTCGCGGATACCTCTGATGAATCTGTCCTCGTCCCAGCAATCGGAAAGTGCCTTGGAAAGGTCAGCCTGTGCCTTGGTGATGTACTCGATATAATCGGTATCCTTTCTCTCCTCGGCATAGCCCTTGATAACGCTCATAGCGTAGTACAGCTGGAATGCAACGAAGGTGGATTCGCCCTGCTTGCCCAATCTCAGGCAGTCATTCCAGTCAGCGTGGAGACCTGCGGGCATATTGTGTGCACCCAGTCTCTCCTGTGAGAATCTGATAGCGTTCTTGAGGTGCTCGTAAACGGTAGCCTCTCCGCCGCCCTCTTCTGCATATACGATAACTTCGTCCAGGAATGCCTTGTTGCCTGTCTCACCGATATACTTAACGATAGTCGGGAAGAGCCACAGAGCATCGTCTGCACGGTAAGAGGGGTGACCTGTCTCCTTAGCGTATACGCTGTTTTCGTCATTCTCATCGGGACAAGTCTCGTGACCTGCCTTGTGGTCGAACTTAACCAGAGGCAGACCGCCGCCGTTGGATACCTGTGCGGAAAGCATGAATCTGATCTTCTCAGCAGCCAGCTCGGGATTGATGTGGATAATACCCTGAATATCCTGAACGGTATCTCTGTAACCGTAACCATTTCTCAGACCGCAGTATATAAATGAAGCAGCTCTCGACCAGATGAATGTGATGAAGCACTGGTAAGCGTTCCAAACATCGACCATGTTGTTGAATTCCTCGGAAGGAGTCTCAACCTGGAAGTTGTTCAGCTGACCGTGCCAGTAATCAACAAGTTCCTTTACCTCGGCATCTACCTTGCCCGCAGCCTTGTATTCGCTCATGATGTTCTCTGCGGTGATGGGGTCTTTCTGACCGAGAATGAATATAAGCTCCTTGGTCTCGCCTGCTGCCAGTGTGAAATCAGACTGCAAAGCACCGCAGGCATTGGAGTTGTAGTTGAGCACGTTATTGCACTTGCCGCTCTCAACTGCGATAGGGTTGCCGTAATCTCTGTAAGCGCCGATGAAGCTGTCGAGATTACCATTGTAAGCACTTACGTCAGCGCCCACCAGACCGAAGAATCTCTCTCTGTGGTTGGAGCCGTTAGCGTCCTTGCCGCTGTTTTCGTTGATGTGCTGTACTATCTTATTGCCCTCAAAGGAGGTACGTGTGATGAACAGGGTGTACTGGAGATTTACCTGATCCTGCTCGTAGTTATTTTCGTTGGTGAACTCGATAAAGCCCCAAGTTGAAAGGTTTCTTGCCTTATCGCTCTCGTTAGTTACCTTTACTCTCCATACCTCATAGGTCTTGTTCAGGGGCACATAGTAAGTTAGCTCACTCTTGATGCCGCTGTACTGTGAAGTGATGGTGGTATAAGCTGTACCGTGACGGCACTCTGTCTTGTACTCGTCAAGGCTCTTGCCTACGGGCTGCCATGTAGCAGACCAGTAATCCTTTGCATCATTGTCTCTTATGTAGACATATCTGCCGGGGAGACCGATGTTCGAGTTGAAACGGTATCTTGCTATTCTTCCGTTAGCACCGCTCTTGACAAAGCTGTAGCCGCCGCCGTTGTTTGAAACGATAGCGCCGTACTCGGGTGAACCGAGATAGTTTGCCCAGGGAGCGGGAGTATCAGGGCGGGTGATGACATATTCCTTGTTTTTCAGATCAAAATAACCATACTGCATTGTCATTCTCTCCTTAATATTATTTTCATATCGTATTCCGAACGCATATGCGTTACTGTTATTGTAACATAAAACCTGATTTTTTACAAGGGGGTCAGCACGTTTTTTCAAATCTTTCTGCAAGATATTTACAAAAATTTCGTAATATTTTTAGTGCAGGATAGCCCATAACCTCAGATTTATTAACATATGAACTTATAGAAAATATATGAAAACGCACCCGCGGGTCATTGCGGGTGCGAAAAGGGTTTCGTTATAGCAGCGGATACTATCATTCCGTCTGATCTATTATCACATAGTTTTTATCAATGTTATTATCCGAAATACATTCAAGTACTTTTTCTCGAATACCGCCAAGATACTCATCCCAATTTTCGATTTTAGAACGATTTTTATAACTTATAAAAAGCCCAACAATTACAATATCGTGATTAGGTTCATCATGTATCCAACGATTTGAATCCTGTATTTCCACCCTAACACCATATTTGTATCCATTTTCCTCTATGCAGTTATCTATCAGATTTTTTATCTTTTCAGGGTCGGTTATCAGTTCGGCAGATGAAACTGAGGACTTCCCGCTGTCATTCTTCACAAAAACAAAAATCGCCACAACTGCCCCAACAAGAACACAAAGCAATACTGCTATTATAACTTTCTTTTTCATAGCCTTCACCCTCCATGATATTATCTGCCGTGATTATATCAGTTTACAGCAAAAATGTCAATATCAGGAAAACACAAACTTTATATCTCGTTTTCAGCTATACTGTACAAAAAAAACGGACTGCCGTACCTTTTCGCGACAGTCCGCAAATATCACTGTTCAAGCTTTCTAAGAAAAGCCTGTGTTCTCTCGTTTGAGGGATTGTCGATAACGTCAGCAGGCTTGCCCTGCTCCACGATGACGCCGCCGTCCATGAATACCACATGGTCGGATATGCTCCTTGCAAAGGCTATCTCGTGTGTGACTATCACCATAGTCATCTTCTCCTCTGCCAGTTCTTTCAGAACTTTCAGTATCTCTGCCGTAAGCTCAGGGTCAAGCGCCGAGGTCGGTTCATCAAAGAACAGCATCTTCGGCTTCATGTTCAGAGCCCTTGCTATCGCAACACGCTGCTGCTGTCCGCCCGAAAGCTGATAGGGATAATAGTCCGCCCTTTCAGCAAGACCCATCTTTTCAAGCAGCACCTCGGCATCGCGTCTTACTTCTGCCTTGTTGCGCTTCATAACGTGTATCGGCGCATCACAGATGTTCTTCATCACCGTATAATGCGGGAACAGATTGAAGTTCTGGAACACCAGCGAAAAATAGCTCTTGATCTCTTTCAGCTCTTTTTTAGGCATATATTTCGCATTATCCACCGCGGTCTTTCCGCAGTACACCATAGTGCCGCCGTCCACCTTTTCAAGCATCGACATACATCTTAACAGCGTGGATTTTCCCGAACCTGAAGGACCCAGTATCGACACCACCTGTCCCTCGTTAACGTCCATGCTGATATCTTTCAGCACCTCAAGGTCATCGAAGCTTTTGCGGAGGTTCTTTATCTCAAGTAATTTCACAGCACAGACCTCCTATTTGAAATAGTTCATCTTCTTCTCGATGAACTCCATCACGAAAGCCACCAGGAAGTTGAACACATAGTAGAAAAATCCTGCCACGAAAAGCGGCATTATCGTAGACTGCGACGCAGCCACCTGCTTTGCAACGGTGAACATCTCTGTGTACGCTATCGCAAAAGCCAGCGAGGTATCCTTTACCAGTGTTATGACCTCGTTGGTTATGGCAGGCAGAATGTTCTTCATCATCTGGGGAAATACTACCTTGAAGAATTTCTGCGACTTTGAATATCCCAGTATTTCGCAGGCTTCGTGCTGACCCTTGGGCACAGCCTGTATGCCTGCACGGTATATCTCGGCAAAATAAGCCGCATAGTTCAGCGAGAATCCTATTACTACCGCGTAGAATCTGTATTCCGGAGTAGTACGTACACCAAAAAGATAGAAAGGTCCGAAGAATACCACAAGTAATTGAAGCATCAGCGGAGTACCCCTGACTACCGAGATATACAGCTTGACCAAAAGGCTCAGCGGCTTGAATTTAGACATCCTGCCGAATGCTATCAGCATACCGAGCGGCAGTGCGAACAGCAGTGTCAGGAAAAATATCTCCAGGGACGCGCCCACACCGCTCATCAGCTTCTGACAGACGTCCAGCAGTTTTTCAAGGGTCCCCATTTGTTCTGCAAGTATCATCATTCAGCCTTTGCGTCGGGGTCAAAGCAGATGCTCTGCTTGTCAATACCCTTGTCAGCCCATTCATCGGCTATCTTCTCAAGTGTGCCGTCCTTTGCCATCTCAGCAAGTGTGGACTGTACCTTATCTCTCAGCTCGGTATTACCTTTCTGGAAGCCTACGCCGTACTGTTCGGTGGATATCTTTTCATCCAGTATCTTGAAATCGCTTCCTCTGTTTGCGACTTCGTATACAGCAACGCCGTAGTCAAGACATACAGCCTCTGCAGCGCCCGAATCAAGGTTCATGAAAGCGGAATTGTAATCGCCCACCTGCTGAAGATCAGCAAATGAAGCCGCCAGAGCCTTGTTGTCATCGCTTGCGTCATCGCCTGTAAGTGCGTGCAGAGCAGAGCTGTCAGCCTGCACGATAACTACCTTGCCCGAAAGATCAGCAAGCTTTTCAATGCCCGAATCAGCCTTTACAACAACTACCTGCGAGTTGTCAACATAGGGAGTAGTCCAGGTATATGCGTCCTCTCTGCCGTTGATGGTGAAACCGTTCCAGATGCAGTCGATAGAACCCGATGAAAGCTCCATATCCTTGGAATCCCAGTCGATGGGCTGCTTTACCAGCTCCCAGTCATTGCGCTTGCATACTTCCTCAGCGAGAGAAAGGTCGAAACCTACATACTCGCCGTTATCGTCCTTGTATCCGTACGGAGGAAACTCAGCGTCAAAACCAACAGTAAATGTATTCTCGCCTTTGCTGTTCTTCTTGTCGCCGCTCTTGCTGCCGTCCTTGGCACCGCAGCCAGCCAGTGCAGCGGTCATAACTGCCGCCGACAGCACTGCTGTCAATATTTTTGTATACTTCATAATGATATCCTTCTTTCTCGAATTCACTTACGCACAAAACGGCTGCCTGAGCAGCCACAAGGCTAAGTATACCACATTGGTTGAGAATTGTCAATAGAAACGTCACGCCGCACAGAATTTTAATATTCCGTGCATAAGGAACTCACACATCATCACTGCTTATGGCTATGCCCAGTACCCTAGCCTTGATAGCAAGTTCGGTGCGGCTTCTGAAACCCGTCTTATCAAGCATGGACCGCACATGGGATTTCACCGTATTCTCTGATATGCCCAGCTGTTCCGCCACCTGCTGGTTAGTCGCACCCGTTGTGACTATCCTGAGTATCTCCAGTTCCCTCTCGGTAAGTTCCGAACTGTCCGCCAGCCCCAGCTTTACACGCGGGCTGCTGTCGGGATAAACGCTCTCCCCTGCCATAGTCCTGTCCATTACTTCCAGTATGGTCTGCTCGTCGGCTTCCTTGTACCAGAAGCTCTCTATACCTATGCTTTTTGCCTTTTCAAGCCAGGAATACTCGGGCATTGACGTAACTGCGATTATCTTGATATCGGAGCGCAGTTTCTTTATTTTCTCGGCGGCTTCAAGTCCGTTGGAACCGTCATTCATAAGTATATCCATCAGTATCAGGTCAACCTCATGCCGAAGTATATATACATCCGCCGCCGAAGCCGAACTCAGTGAGAACACCAGCTCATACTTCGGTGAATTGTTGACGTACATCTCAAAAAGATGCCGTGATATGGACTGGTCGTCAACTATCATAACCCTGTACTTTTCCATAGTTTATTCCTTTCCGCTGACCCTTATGGTCAGCATGAATCTCGGCTCTGATGCTATCTCCATCTCGCCCCTGAACTGTTCGACAGTGCTGCGCAGGCTTTTAAGACCGCCGCTCTCGCTTATCTCACTCTCGGGTGGCTTGCCGTCGTTTGTGAAGACGACTGTTACTATTCCGTCCTCATCTGTTATATCAACAGTAAGCTCGCTTCCGTCGGCGTGCTTTACAGTATTTGTCAGACATTCGTGTATGGCTATGGCTATCAGCTTGCGCAGTTTTCTTGGTATATCGCCGTTGAGTATCAGCTTCACACCCACCGCATCCGCCGCTTCTTTCAGCGCACCTATGGGGTCGGCGCTGTCGTCGGGGGTATTTTCACCACTCAGCAGACCCGCTGTGAACTGCCACATTTCTATGAGGTCTTCCCTGTCGCCCCCGCGTATCAGGTAGCTTTTCAGCGCCAGCAGAGCCCTTCCGACGTCATCGTGTATGCGTATCTTCGCCGCCAGAACTTCCTCTTCGCGTATGATGGCGTTCATCTCGCGGGTGTAGTTCCTTATACTGCGGTTTACTTCTTCAAGATGGACATTTCGCTCTTCCAGTTCAAGACTCTTGCGGTATCTCTCGGTAACATCGTAAGCAAGAAGTTCCCAGACCTTTCTGCCATCTATCATCATAAGACTTTTCTGTATATCCCAGACACTGCCGTCAGAAAGGTGGAGATAGTAGCCCTTACCGTGTATATCTGCTGAACAGCCCACGATAAGCGTCTGATTCTGCATACTGTATTCAAAATCGCGTATATCAAAATAAGGTGAGCCCATAGATTCACGGAAGAGCCTCTGCATAGTACTGTTTACCAGCAGCGGTACTCCCTTTGAGCTGACAAAAGCCACTCCGTCCGGCATACTGTTAAGTCCGTCTTCCAGCGACTGCGGTGTGAGCCTGCCTATGATATTCAGTTCCTGTCTGAGCCACAGAACGCCCCATACTATCGTCATAACGAACTCGATTCCGATACATAAAGGTGCGCTGAGCTTCTCAGCAAACTTTTCAAACTCCGATGGAACAGAATCGCTTGTAACATATCTGCAGACCTCGGTTATGCTCATCAGCAGCAACAGACATATCACAAGCGGGGGTATGAATATAGCTCCACTGCGTTTTCTGCCGGCTACTCGTCCTCTCATCATTCCCGCAAGGAAAAGAATATTCAGAAAATATCCCGCTATACCGAGAGCCTGCAGCGTAAGTATTGATGACCCTGCAAGTTTCACTGAACAGCCTCCCCCTTTGCCGTAAATATCACATAGGTACTGCCGTCCTCGCGTACTGTTTCAATACTGCCTCCCAGTTCTTCCGCACGGCTGAAAGTCTCATCTTTCACGGGCTGACATTCGCAGTCCAGCTCAATGCGGAAATCTATGCCATCATCAAGCCTGAGAGTGACCATAATAGCGTGTACATCATCAAGTGCGCACTTTGCCGTCCCGTTAAAAAGCTCGTACATGAACAGCACCGTTTCTGCGGGAAGTTCCCTGCCTTTTGGTATATCAGCCTGTCCCCATATATCGGAAAGCTCAAGATATCCCAGAGATTCCCCCACCGAAAGACCAAGCTCGCCGCTGTCGATATGATCACTGCTGCCTGCCAGCAAAAGAAGATTTGAACACCGCTTGATGAAAACGCCGTCTATCGCTGCCCGTTTCATTACTGCGCGGAAGTCATCTTCGTCAGCGGGAAGTTCGTTCAGCAGTTTTGAAAGGCTCTCAAATTCGGGATTGAGCCGCTCTGATATGCTGTCATACAGCTTGTTCTGCTCCGCGGTGCGGCGGCGGCTCTCTTCCAGTTTATTCGCAGTATCCAGCATAACGTGCTCCTCTTCCAGATAACTGCGTGTCTCTTCAAGGCGCTCATTCAGCTCCTGCAGCTCACTGATATCCTCCAGCCAATAGAAATATCCGCCCACAACAGGCTGTACTTTCAGCACATTGCTCCCGCTGAGCACTTCCTTCACACAGGCTTCGGTCAGCTGATCTTTCGTGGGTCTCGGACTGTTCTCGCCCCGCAGATATATCTCCATCTCGTCATCAACAAGTCCCGCACTTATGGATGAAGCGCTGAAAAACTCCTTATGGTCGGCATTTGACGGCAGCATATGGGTGATGACAAGACTCTCCCAGAAGCACATGAAGAACAGGCAGGTGAAATCAGGGAAATCATACATACGCTGAAAAAGCATAGGCTCATCGGAGATCCTGTAACTGATAAAATAAATGCCGCCAAGTGCGGTTATTGCGGCGGGCAGCATGAAGCTCCGTGAAAACTGCCTTTTTGAACAGCTTCTCAGCGTCTTGAAAAGTATACCCACCACAGAGAATATGAGTATTCCTATTGCGCAGTAGTAAAGCGGTCCGCAGCGATATCTTTTCATAGAACCGTTTTCAAATTCAAAAGCCAGCTGATGCAGATCGTTGGTGCCAATAGCCACAGCCAGACCCAGTACGGGGATAAAAGCTATAAACCATTTTCGCGGAAGCTCATAGCTGTCTGTTCTGCCTATGTAGAACGCCGCCATAAGAAGCAGAATCGGCAGCATCACCATTGGCAGATAGTACCAGTACCATATTTGCCTGCTCAGATCAGAGTCCTTGGTTATAAATTCGTTATTCAAAGTATCGACCGTGTTCCAGAGCATCATGAGTAAGGCAGACACAGTGAGTATACGCCGCATACCCTTATGGGGAAATCTTCTGCGTGAAGCAAAAAGCCACATCAGATAGACCGTCATCAACAGCAGCGAGATAAGGTAGTCGTATGATAAGGCTGTCTTATCCAGAACTGCCCTTGCCATGCCCGCCACCATTACAGCTGACATTCCGAATATGAGCTCTATACGGTGTTTGCGATTTATCGGCAAATACTCACTCCCTTTCCGAAGCCCGAACAAGGCGGACAAAAATACATTAATTATTATAACATATTTTCCGTCAAAAGTAAAGATACCCATAAACTATAGGATAACAAAAAGAGACCGCCGAAGCGATCTCTTTGAAAATGCGATATGATATTAAAGCATCGAAGCTCTCAGCTCATCGCCGCTCTTGGGCGAGAGGTATGCGGGAGCAATATCAAATACGGTCTTGCAGCCTGTCATGCCTTCGTTCTTCATTCTAACAGCTGCTCTGGCGTATGCTACCAGTATGCTGGAAGTAAATTCGGGGTTGGAACCAAGCTTCAGGCTGTACTCGATGATGTGACGGGTCTCGCCGTTAACGCCTGTCTTACCGCTGCGGAATACGAAACCACCGTGGGGAATACCGCTGTGGTTCTTGTTCAACTCATCCTGAGAGATGAAGTTTACTGTGGTATCATAGTCTGAGAAGTAGTTGGGCATAGTCTTGATAGTCTCTTCGATCTTTGCCTTGTCAGCGCCGTCTTCAGCAACTACGAAGCACTCTCTTGTATGCTTCTGTCTTGTGGTCAGATCGGGATCTTCGCCGTTTCTTACAGCGTCCATAGCAGCCTGTACGGGAACTGTGTACTGCTTGCCGTCAGCTACGCCCTCAACACGTCTGATAGCGTCGGAATGACCCTGAGAAACGCCCTTGCCCCAGAATGTGTAATCCTTGCCTTCGGGGAGGATGCAGCTGCCGTAAAGTCTCTGTACAGAGAACATACCGGGATCCCAGCCCACGGAGATAACGCTAACGTTGCCGCCCTTCTTTGCAGCAGCGTCAACATTTGCGAAGTGCTCGGGGATACGAGCGTGAGTATCGAAGCTGTCGATAACATTGAACAGCTCAGCGAACTTGGGAGTCTGCACAGGCAGATCGGTAGCGCTGCCGCCGCAGAGGATAAGTACATCTATCTTGTCCTTGAAATCAGCTACGTCATTTACAGAATATACGCCAACGCCCTCGGTGAGTATCTTCAGAGAAGAGGGATCTCTTCTGGTGAAAACAGCTGCGAGCTCGGTATCGGGGTTCTGTCTTATAGCGAGTTCAACGCCCCTGCCGAGATTGCCGTAACCGACTATACCTATACGAATATTGCTCATGAATATCAATTCCTTTCAGATAAAAATCTTACGCTACATATTTTATCACAATTTTGCGCAAACGTCAATAGCAAAAATGCAAATGTATACCTTTTTAAATTGATTTTATGCCTGATTTTTCAGACATTTTCCGAGTTCTAAAGCACATCTTACATAAGTAAAACGGCGTATTACAGGGAATATTAGTATCATACGCCCCTCTATGTGCCGGAATAGGCTGATAATTTTATGCAAAATGCAGAAAATGAAAGTTTAGCGACTGCAACTTGCATATTCAACCATAAGAGTGATGACGCAGCGGGTCTGAGAAAAGAATGCCAAGGAAACAAAGCGCGCGGTCAAGCCTCGCGCTAGCAGGCTTGCGGGAGTTTGAGGGCAGAGCCCTCAATTCAAGGCGCAAAAGCGACGTGAAAATGGTGCTGTAAATAGCACAGCGAACTCCCGCTCCTGTCAAAAAGGCGCGGCAATAACGAAGTCCCGAGCGTGTGCAAAACTAAAGCCCCGCACAAACTACCCGCGTAAATATTGCCCGCGCCCGAAATCAACGGCGGAACGCTCGTTGATTTCTCGACCCGTCAGGGGCGACCTGATAGCGCAGTTCTCGGGATAAAAGTGCCGCACTCTTGCAGATCGGAAACTGATAGCTGTGTGAAAGAATAAATAGGGCTTTGCTGGACTGGTAGTACATTTGCTTTGACGGGTAATTGGTGAGTTTTCGCCCCTCAGCTGCGACTGCGTCGGCAGAGCCTCTCAACAGTCAGCTTTGCTGACTGTTGCTCCCCGCAAGCCTTTCGCGAAAGGCTTGAGCCAAAGCTCTATTCGCGGCTTAGTTTGTTTTTGAGCTTGGTTTTTCTGCCGCGCAGAAAGTTTTTTATGCTTAAATTACGCTATAAATTATTTCCAATTTGTTATTTCAGTTAGCAAAACTCTTTTTCGAGATTTTTTCTTAAATAATATTGAAAAATTTTTAGTTTTGTGCTATAATTTATATTAAATACATACAACAAACCCGAACAGAGGTTTTGATAATGACGAACAACAGAAAACACATCGCTTTATTTGTCGGACAGGCAGACGAAAGCTATCAGAGCAGATTCATAACAGGCTTCCTGAAAAACGCTTTTGCTCTCGATATGGACGTGTGCGTGTTTTCGATGTACCATAAATATCAGAATACAGCTATCCGTGAAAAGGGCGAATCAAACATATTCACACTTATGCGTCCTGAACTTTTTGACGGTGCAGTAGTTCTTGCGGATACTATACAGACTGCGGGTGCGGCTGAAGAACTGGACGAATGGCTGCACAAGAACTTCCATAAACCCGTTCTGATGATAGAATCCAAAAGCAAATACTTCCCAAGTGTTTACTCCGACTGTCGGGAATCCATTGAATCCCTTATAAACCATCTTGTTAAGGTACACGGTGCAAGAGATATCGCTTTTCTCTGCGGCAAGCAGTGGCACGAACACTCTCAGCAGCGTCTGCGTGCGGTGGAATCTGCGCTAAAAAAACATGGTCTTTCTCTGCCCGAAGACAGGATAATATATGGAGATTTCTGGTATCTCAGCGGCGAACTTTGTGCTGACCGCCTGCTTGCGGGGGGCAGAAAGCTTCCCGATGCTGTGTTATGTGCAAACGACTGTATGGCGATAGGTCTTTGTCAGGCATTTGAGGAAAGGGGCATATCAGTACCCAAAGATATCGCGGTGGTAAGCTACGATTCCACTATCGAAGGTCATACCTCGCCAAAGCCTGTGACATCTGCATTTATTCCCGCGGAAGACCTGGGCGAATATTCAGCGGGGTATATGGCTGACAGATTTGCAGGAAGGGAAACTCCCCTGTTTTATACGCCGCCGAAGCTTTTCATGGGCGAAAGCTGCGGATGCATACATGAAGATATCCCCAAAATAAGCGTTCGACGCGGTGAGTGGGGCACCGTCATATCTCAGGAAGGTTTTGATTCGGTAAACAATACGATGGCTGACGACCTCATATCTCAGACCGACCTCTCGGGATTTGCAGGGACAGTATATTCCTATGCTTTTCAGCTGGGTGCAGAGAATTTCCACCTCTGCCTTGGGGATCTGTGGAGATACATGGGCAAAAGCAATGATGTTCATTACGGCAACGACGGCTATCCCGACAAGATGATATACGCTGTCAGGTTCAATAAAAGCTTTAAAGACGGTATTGCAGGACTTGATGTTACCTTTGACAGCTGCAAGCTTCTCCCTGACCTTTTTGAAGAGCGTGAAAAGCCAAGGGCTGTTTTCTTCACGCCTGTATTTTCCGAGAATGCCTGCTTCGGGTATGCGGCAGTGGAATACGGCAACAAAGCAAGAAGCTATGATGATGTATACCGCAAGTGGATAATGCTGGTAGCAAAGGGACTTGAAGCACTGAGAAGATATCTTGAAGCGAACCGCATACAGGAACAGCTGAATAATCTTAAAAGTTCCAAGTTTGCGGCGATAAATGCGGCTTACGAAAATCTTGACAGCGAAGAAAAAGCCGACTATCAGCTTGTAACACAGATACTGGACAACAATCTTTTTACATACAAATTTCAGCCGATAGTAAGCACCAAGGACGGCTCGGTATTCTCATATGAGGCATTGATGCGCTCTGACACCGAGAGAAACCTGCCGCCGCTGACGATCGTTCGGTACGCGGATATGCAGCACAGACTGGTGGATATCGAAAGATCGACATTCATGAACGTGCTGAAGATCGTGGAAAACAATCAGGACAAGCTTGGCAAAGCCAAGATATTCATAAACAGCATCCCCGGCATAATGCTTGAAGATGACGACCTTGAAATCGTTAAGGGCTACCTTGAAAAGCTTTCGGATTCAGTGGTAGTTGAACTGACCGAAGAAGCCGAGCTTGGCGATGAAGATCTGGAGAGACTGAAAGATATACTTCAGCGCCGCAATATAAAGATCGCTGTTGACGACTATGGTTCAGGCTATTCAAACATTAACAACCTGCTGAGGTATATGCCTAACTTCGTAAAGATAGACAGGGCACTCATCAGCGATATACAGATAAAACCCCAGAAACAGCACTTTGTCAAGGAGATAATAAACTTCTGCCATGATAACGACATACTTGCACTTGCTGAGGGCGTTGAGACCTCCGATGAGTTGAGAGTCGCTATAATTCTCGGTGCAGACCTGATACAGGGATTCTACACAGGCAAACCTTCAAGGGAATTTATCGGGGAGATAAATGAAAATGTCCGCAAAGAGATAGCTGCATATCACAGCGAATTCGTTGCAGGTGACAATGTTCAGCGATATATCGCGGGCAAGACCAACCGTGTTTCACTATCGGCACTCACAAAGGAGAGCATATCGGAGATAGTTGTGGGCAAGGGTGCTATGATATACAAGGATATCACCTTCTACGGAACTCCAGGGGCAAAATCGAACCTGCATATCAGTATCGAAAACGGCTACAAGGGCAGGATAACGCTGGAAAACATCACCCTGACCAACAGCGGCAAATGTCCCGCAGTAGAAGTGGGTGAGAATTCTGATGTAACGCTGGTGCTTTCAGGTGACAACATACTGATGAATTCAGGCATCATCGTGCCAAAGACCTCAAAGCTCACCATAGAGGGTGACGGCAATATGGTCATAGTGCTGAATTCTCCTGAATTTTTCGGCATAGGAAATCTGCCCGATCAGGCGACGGGTGAGCTGATATTCGCCCAGAGCGGTACTATCGAGATCAAGGGTCACGGCAGTACAGGGGTATGTATCGGCGGCGGTGACGGCGGAAAGGTTCGTATGTTCAGCGGACAGTACATACTCAGCACCAACGGCAGCAGAACGGTGGGGATAGGCTCACTTTCAGGCGATGCAAATGTGCTTATAGACAGCAGCAACATCATCATCGACTTCAACTCTCAGGAAGGTGCAGCTATCGGTTCTGTTACCGGAAGTTCAAAGATATCCATATCCAAATGCGCTTTCAAACTTCGCGGCGACGGTTCGGAGATGGTCGGACTGGGTTCGCTCAGAGGCGAGACCGCGCAGGTATCGGTGGATATCTCCAGCCTGAATATGGATATCGGCGGTATCTCACTGACAGGAATAGGTGCACTTCGTGGAACCACAAGGTGTGAGATCTTTTCGACTATAGTAAAGTTCACGCTGTCAGGTGTGGATTCGCTGGCTGTCGGAGGGTATTCCGATGACACTTTTATAAGAATGAACAGATGCGATGCAAAGTGGGATATAAGGAACAATCTTGATACAGACTGTTTTGCAGATGAAGAGAATTTCAGGATAATAAATGGCAGCGGCAGGTTCATCGTGAACGGCAAAGAGATCATTCGTAAAAACAGCATCGACTGAACCGATGATATTGTGATCATCCTGAAGAGACAACATGATAACAAGGCAAAAACTCTATAATATGATCATAGCGGATGATCATCCGCAGAAGGATAGATAACAAGGGGAAATTTTTATGTTTACATGGAATTTCAGGTATGCTTCAAAGGCGCGTCTTGCAGATACGTTCCAGCAGCTGAAGCTGGATCCTAAAAACGGAGATATACTTATAAGGATACATACTGCCATACATCTTGAGGATGAAGCGGTGGAGCTTGCTCGTTACATATCACAGCTGATACCCGAAGCACATATATTCGGCACTAGTACATCTGCCACGATATGCTGGGGCAAACTTATACAGAACCAGTGCATAATCTCTGTCACACAGATGTCGAAAGGCACCGTAAGGACAGCCATGCTTCCTACCTTTGAGGAGAATGGACTGCCTGTGACCAGCGACAAGCTCTGCAAGTCTGTAAAGGACGCTGTTATAACTGATGATACGAAGCTGATGCTGACTTTCCTGACAAGAAAGTATCTGGGCGTATATAACTTTGTTGAAAAGAGCAATACCTTCTTCCCCGGGGTGCAGATGATAGGCGGGCTTGCCAATACTTCCGAGGTGAGCCTGAAAAAGTTCCTTGATTCGGGCTTTGTTTTCAATGAGAAAGGCTGGTCAAACAGGGCTATCATCGTTGCGGCTATAAGCGGCAAGGCGGTAGAAAGTTTCAGTTCCTATGCAACAGGTGTTCAGGCACTGGGTGAGGAACGGGAGATAACCGATACTTTCTGTTCCTGCATACTTTCATTGGACGGCAAAGATGCGGCAAAGGAGTACCGTCTTGGCATAGGTGACGAACTGACTGACAGACCCGAGCTGACAAATCTTTTCCCTTACGTATATTCAGATGTAAGCGATATACCCATATTCGTTCGTTTTTCGGAAAATCAGTCACTGAACGATCTTTTTGACAAGAACGAACCTGTTATAAAGGAATTTCAGTCTTTGCGCCCCGAAAGGGATTATGACGAAAAGCGGGAACGGATATGCGCCAACCACAATGTCACTGTGGGCAAAAAGCTGAGGCGTGCGTTTATATACGACCGCAAGGTCATTGCGGATAACCGTTCGCTTTTCAGAAGGATAGAGAATTTTGAAAAGGCGGAGACACTGTTCGGATACTCCTGCATAGCACGATCGATGATATACTCAAACTGCGTAAAGTGGGAACTTTCGGCATATGAGAACTCAAATATATGCGGATGTATAACCGAGGGTGAGATAGCCAATGTGAGCGGCAGAAACACTTTTGCAAACTGCTCCTTTGTGGTTTCGGTAATAGGCGAAGCTCCAGCCACACAGGAGTATAATTCCTATGCTTTCTCACATACGGATTCATTAGTGGCTGATAACAGAAAGCTGCTGAACTATCTTTACGATATAGAAAACAAACTGAACGCAAATGAAGCTTTCTCCGCGGCGGACAGCCTGAAAGCTTTTGTACAGGACTGCGAGCTGAAGCTGCTGTATTCGGATACAGAAGAACTTCCGAATGCTGCTGCTCTGAGCATGGATATAAAACTCAACGGTTTCGACCGCATATGCATTATAAATGTATTTGAGACATACGCTATGAGCACTGTGTTCCCGAAGGCGATAATAGACCTGACCTATAAGAACTATATCACCAAGTGCATGAGTTTTGCCAAGCAGAAGGGCTATAAGGTCTACCATATCAAGGACTGGAACATCGCCATCGGTGCGCCGTCATATATGTACGCACTTTCGGAATTTGTCAGCGATATGGAGATACTGCAGAGAGATCTTTTTGAAACATCTGAGGACTATATCGCCATAGTTCCGCTTTTCAGCGTACTTGACGGCTGTACTGTAGAGAATATTGAGCAGGCTGTACATTCTGCAAGGATCACGATGTCTAGCAAGAACATACAGTTCTGCGTAAGGAATGCAAATTCCGATATACCCGATGAGGAGAGCATTCGCGAGCGGTATCATATGGTGAATGTGATAAACTACGCCATAAATCACGACAAGGTGATACCTTATTTTCAGGGGATACATGATAACACCACCAATACTATACACCACTATGAATCACTGATGAGGCTGGAGGACGAGAACGGGAAAATATATTACCCCGCAAGTTTCCTTGGGGTTGCAAGGTCTTACGGATTGCTTTATGATTCCCTCTCAATGCGCATGATATCCAAGGTATTTGAGAGATTCAAGGATATCACCGATAAAAGCGTCAGCATAAACATAGGAATGAGAGATATAAAGAACCGCGAGATAGTTGAATATATCTATGATTTTCTTGCCACGGTGAAACACCCGGAGAATTTCGTTTTCGAGATACTTGAAAACGAGGATATCGACGATTACGATATGCTTGTGGCTTTTGTTGACAAGATACATGACCTTGGCGGGCAGATATCAATTGATGATTTCGGCAGCGGTTTCTCAAGCCTGAAACATATTGCAAGCATACATTCGGATTATCTGAAGATAGACGGTTCTATCGTACGCAACTGCATACAGGACGAACAGTGTGCAAATCTGATAGCGCTGATAGCAGGCTGGAAGAAGCTCAGCACACATAAGATGCGGATAATAGCGGAATTTGTTGAAAATCAGGAGATACAAGACCTTCTGATGAGCTATGGCATAGATTATTCTCAGGGATATCTGTTCTCGAAGCCTTGTCCCGAGATATGACAGGGGTGAACTGATGGAAAATGTCAGAAAAACCGAAAAAGTCATCTGTATGATACTTGAAGAGATCAACAGTGATTTTTCAAAAGAACTGGTAAAAAACGTTTCCAATGCTATTTCAGAAAACAAGCATATAAGGCTGGTGGTACTGCCCGTAAAGTACGATTACGGCATTGAAGACGACTATATACACAGATACAGAAAAGTATATAACGAAATATTCAGATTCAGCGAGATATGCACTATCGACGGTTTCATTATACACCTCGGCAGTTTCAACGAACAGGACAAGAGGGATGCCGGCGAAGCTGACGGACTTCTTGAAAGACTTAAAGGTATTCCGAAAGTGCTGGTAGCTTCCGACCTTAAAGACGAGATCACGGTGAATTACAACAACGAGAGCGGCATACGTGAAGCTATCGAATTCATTGCAAATATCGAAGGTCTTACCAAAATATGTATGCTTGGCGGCAGAGATGACAACAAGGATGCCCGCGCCAGAAAAGAGATATTCATAAAATGCCTGAATGATTACAAACTGAGTTACACAGAGGAACAGTTTGAAAATACGGATATGACAGATGATTCCGTTGCGGCTGCCGAAAGGCTGCTTGACCGCAACCCCGGTGCAGAAGCGATATTCTGCATAAACGATGCAGTGGCAACGGGTCTGTACACTGCGCTGAAAGCCCGCGGAAAGGTCATAGGAACCGATGTGATGGTATTCGGCTTTGACAACACACGTATGTCCGGTGACTTAGACCCTCCCCTTTCATCTATCGGTGCTGATGATTCATCACTGGGACACAGGGCGCTGGAACTGCTGCTCGCTATGATAAACGGGGATGAGGTAAGTTCTGATACCGTTGATACAAGGCTTTACGGAAGAGCTTCACTGCCTTATGAGATGTATGATTACAACCCGATAGAGCTTTCAAACGGAGATGAATCCTTCATATACAAAATGTTCAACGACGGATTTTACAGATATCGCCTTGAATCCATCGACAGGGAGAAGATCGATCTCAGAAGGCTGTTCTATGAGTTCATGTCACAGATGCTTTCAGCCTGCAAACATTCATATATGAGTGTCGAGACTTTCGGCAGGCTGAATATGATGATAGACAAGTTCTTTGAAAAGGGTGCGATGCAGTATACCGACCCCATCAAACTCACCTCAAGTATCGAGAAGTTACAGGTAAGCCTTAACAGGACTGCACATTCGTTGGCGGCAACAGTATCCATAAACAGGCTGTTCTCACGTATGAAAGACCAGGCACTGGTGAACCAGTCTAAAAAGCTGATAAGCAATGAACGCAAGACCAGCCTTACGCACCAGCATATTAAGGAATACATAATATCGGGTATGGAAAGCACGGACTCACGAAGTCTGTACCGCAATTTTAACAAGCTTGGGCTTGACAATGCACTGCTTTTCATATTTGAAAGACCCGTGATACATAAGCAGGGGAAAGAAGCGGTATTCCCCAAAAATATAATGCTCAAATGCATGATGCACATGGGAGAATTGTACCTTATGCCCGAGGAAAGGCAGAGGTTCAGGGTCGAGGACATCTTCGGGTTCAACAAGCTGACGATGAGATGCAACGGATTTGTATCTTTCCCTGTGGTATGCGGCAGCAGACTGTACGGACTGCTGATGTGTGAGCTGACTGATGATATATTTGAAAACGGCGAGTTCATTGCTCTGGAGATAGGCAGGAACATCGCTTTAACGGAATGATACCCACGGCCCGTTGCTTGCGACTTCGGGCTGTTTTCTTTAGTGGAGTCACAGGTATCGCTATCTGATGCGGTAAATTCTCTGTCCGACATCTTTGCTTTCATTAACTCATATAGTTCTTTCATGGTATTACCTCATTTATCTTTGTCATATTTATTCTTTAAGATGTCTCAGAAAAAACATCTTTCACTATCAGGTAAAAATGCAAAAAAGTTGTACGTTTTTGTACAACTTTTGCAGAAATATGTCTGAGTTAAAAATAAAATCATTTGTTTGCCTGATGACAGAGGTGTTCCTTTGTATGAAATACACACAAAAATGCCGCAGAGGATATGACCTCTGCGGCTCGTTATTTTAGTCTTTCATGCATATCTCGGCGATAGCATTTGCGTACATATTAAGGTTCAGCTTGAATGTTTCCATGGAGATATGCTCGTCATCGCCGTGCATATTGTTGTTCTCCCAGGGGAATTCAGCGCCGAAAGCAACAGCCCCGGGGGTGTTGTGGACGTAGGTAATGCCGCCCTCGGCGATGCATTCGCCTTTTTCGCCCTTCACCCTTTCGTAGACCCTCAGCAGTGCCTGAACGAAATCGCTGTTTTCATCAACGTAATGGGGTTCCATGCCCTCGCAGGTATCGATAACAAAGCCGATACCGCTTACTGCGTCCTTGATGATTCCGCTTATCTCGGCGTAGGTACGGTCTATGGGGAAGCGGATATCGATACCGCCGTTAAGTCTGCCGTCCTTTGTTTTAAGAACTGTCAAAGCACAGGTCATCTTGCCCGACACACTGTCTTCAAAGCCAAGTCCACAGGTCTTTCCGTCGAATTCACCGTGGGGGAACAGCTTTTTCAGACCCATCAGGAGAGAATTTGTGCCCTCGTAGTCAGCAAGGAACTTGGTGATAGCATTATCGCCATTTTCGGGGCGTGAACCGTGTGCTGAAAGTCCCACGGTAAGAGAATCTCTTCCGTCAGCATACTCTACAGCGCATCTGTCGGGGATAGCGTTTATCGCCATGCCTGCATCTATGGACACTATCTCGCTGTCTTCAAAGGGTGCGGAGAAAGTCATGTGGACCATGCCTTTTTCACAGTTCAGCACAGGGAATGATCCATCGGGAGTGAATACCATGGGCGGAAATTTCTCACAGCTTTCGTAGTACTCCATATCGGTGCAGCCGTTTTCCTCGTTTCCGCCGAATATCACGCGGAAATTCTTCATGGGCAGATCCATCTCTCGTATAGCCTTTACTGCCCATAAAACCGCACTTGCAGGACCTTTATCATCTATGGTTCCTCTGCCGTAAAGCACGCCGTCCTTCTGTGTGAGTTCAAATGGAGGATAACTCCAGTTGCTGCTTACAGGTACGGTATCAAGGTGCGCGAGTATTCCGAGAACGGGTTCGCCCTCGTTATTATAATCGCCCCTTATTGCGTAGTTATCGAAATTCTTCGTTGCCATACCAAGGGACTTCATTTTGTTTTCGCCCCAGGCAAGCGCCTTTGCTGAGCCCTCACCAAATGGCTTGATCCCGGCGTTTTCGTCAGCGATACTCTCTATTCCGATTATCTCCGAGAGGTCGGCAAGTATCTCATCTGTGTGCTTGTCAAAATATTCCGCAAAAGCCGCGGCAAGCTGTGTCTTATCCATATCATTCGCCTTTCCTTATTAAAAATACAGGCGGTTTTCTTCCCATACCTAGCCGGGAAGAAAACACCGCGCTGTTTATATCTCGTTAAATATCCCACGCATGACCCTTCATATGCTTGGAGGGCTGCTTTTTGTTTGTCAGCGTCAGTAGCATTATCTCGGAGGGGTCGTTTATCCTGAATTTTCCAAGACCCGCCGTAACTGCCATGACAGTTTTTCCAAGCCTGTACAGACCCTTTGTGTACTTCGGGAAAAATCTGCGCTCGGGGGAAAGCAGGCCGCCTATTATCGGCAGACGTATAACACCTCCGTGAACGTGTCCAGAGAATACTATATCAGCGCCCCACCTTTCGTAGGCTTCAAAAAACAAAGGATTATGCCCTATAAGCAGATCGCAGTGATCGGGGTCGCACTGACCCAGATATCGGGCAATGGTATTGTGGTCGGGCACTGGCAGGTCTTTATATGAACCGTCCTTGTTTATGAAGTATCTCAGGGGCATCTGAAGACCGTAGATATTTATCCTGTCTCTTCCGCGGCATATGACTGCCATCTCGTTGCGCAGGGCGTTGATACCCATGCTTTTCAGCTTGTGGAACATTGCCACGCATAAGTCGGGATGGTGCATCTCGTGATTGCCCGGGGCGTAGTATACGGGCGCTATCTCGTTCAGCGCCTTGATGAACTTTACTTTCCCGTCCAGTTCAAATTCGTCCTTGCTGTAAAGATCGCCTGCAAATATAATGATATCAGGCGAGGCCGCCTTTACCGAATCAAGCAGAAAACACTGATCCTTACCGAATTTCTTATGATGAAGATCGGCTAAAAGCATGACTTTCAAGCCCTCAAAGGAATCGGGAAGCTTTCGGCTGTACACTACTTCCTTTGCAACGACCAGCTGTCTGTTGCCAAGAAAAGCATTAAAGCCCGCAAACAATGATCCTGCCGCGAGCAGAGCAGTTTTCCATTTCATTTTTTAACCCCTTCTATGCTGTCCTGTTTTTGGGACAGAATCTCTATTCGTAGTAAAATTCGTCTTCGCTGATAAGCCCGCGGATAAATTCCTCAAAGGTATCGGCAAGGGGAACTATCCTCATGTCGTTTTCCTGTTCGACATAGACCACCTTTGGTTCACCGTCTGTTCCACATTCGCGGTAATCGAGAAAGACCATCTCATGCCCCGCGGAGGGCGTATCGCATATGGCTACGCCTATTGCTGGATATTCCCAATCATCTATCCAGAATTCCGTACCCGTTTCACCGCATACGGAGTTATCCCTTTTTCTGTCAACGCCGTAGATACCCTCTATGGAGATGTGGTCTTTCGACCATGAGGTGGGGATAGCCGTGCGGAAAGCAGTATTTTTGGGCATACCGCCGTTGTGCTGTTTAATAAGGTATTTATATGAATCGGGCAGTTTATAGTTCATCTTCCACAGACTTTATATACTCCTCCGTCGGAGTCTCGCCCACATATTCATCGAGGGCATATTGGCTGTCATGCCAGAAATCGGAAAAATCAAAGTTTTCAAACATTGTATTGCTCTTTATTGTCACTTCTCAAGATAAGCTTTCAGCTTGTCCATCGCCCACAGAGCGTGCTTATAGCCGTGTTCGTAGAGCTTTTTCAGCTTATCGGCATTGCCCTCGATACGTTCAACGCCGAAGGTGGTCTTGGGCGTGAATACGAATATCTTGCCCTGTTTTGAGAGTTCCATTATCTCATCGACGCACTTGTTATAACGCTCCGCCCTTGTGGTCAAAGCTTTGGCAAATGCGGGATATTTTGCAAATCTCAATGCGCAGAGTTTTGTCATACTGTCGGAATGTTTGCGGTAATCTCTCGGGCGGGTGAGTATCACTATGTTCTTATCACAGCCCATCTCCATCGCCTTTTTATAGGGTATGGAGTCGGCAACTCCTCCGTCAAGATACCTTTTGCCGTCTATCTCTATCTCGGGGAAAAGCATGGGCATGGCACAGCTTGCGCGAAGCTTATACCATTTTCTGTCCTTTTCGTCCACCCGCAGATATTCTGCCTTACCCGTTTCAACATTGGTCGCCACGGCGTAGAATTCCCCCTTGTATCTGCCGAGGGCTTCATAATCATAAGACAGAAGCTTGTTTGGGATAGTATCATAGTCATAATCGAGATTATAGTAGCTTTTGTTGCGTGGGTCGATGAGGTGCTTTACACCCATATACTCGGAGGTGGGCATATATTCTGTCGCCAGCCTGTAATTTCTGCCATGCTGACGCGAAGCATAGCTCACGCCGAAAGCCGAGCCTGCCGATACGCCGAATATCTTATCAGCCATTATATCATTTTCCAGCAGTGCGTCCAGTATGCCGCAGGAGTATATCGTCCTGCTTGCACCGCCTTCAAGAGTAAGTCCCAGCATATATTACTGAGCCGCGGATTCTGTCTCGGATTCCGTACCGGTCGCATTCTCTATGGTATACTCTCTGCCCATTTCAGTAAGTGCATTGGTAAGATCTTCCATAGTATTCTGGGTAGCATTGTCATCCTCGATGAGAGCAACAACTTCCTTGTTCATCTTTTCCATTGAGAATGTGTCTTTAATGTCTTCAAGACTTACTTCACTGCCCTTGTAGAGGTATGTGCTGCCTGATACCTTGATGTTGTCATATACCTTTTTCACCTCAGCCTCAGAGCTTTCGTCTTCCTCTGCAGATACCACAACAGCTCTGTCGGGAGTACCGCTGCCGTCTTCGGTCTCCTTGCCCTTTCCGCCGAAACCAAATCCGCTTCCGTCAAACAGACCCAGCAGCTTCGCCAGCAGCAGTGCCAGTATCACGATAAGTATCAGCACAATGATAGTTGCAGCACGACCGCTTTTCTTCTTTTTCTGATTTTTCTTTTGCTTTTCAGCGTCTTCTCTGTACATCTTCTCAACCTCTTTCTCTATGCTCATAGTTTTATCCTCCTGTTATCTTGCAGTATTTATAAAGGTGCAGTAGAAATTCTTGTAGCTTTTACCAAGCCTGTTCACTGCATCACTTATCTCCGAAACATCGCGAAAAAGTGCGCGGCTTCCGTCGTATACAAAGGCGCACAGCACCACATCATCACTGACGATACCTGCTTTTGTCATCGCCTGACTTATCGCCGAATAAACATCGTTCTCCGAAGTCACAGCAGTTCTTGCAAGCTCGGTATCGCCGTTTGTGACGATAAGCTCACCCCCGGGTGAATACTTCAAATTTATGGTCAGCATCAGCCCTTTGCCGAAATTTTCCAGCGCCCGCTGATTAGCGGCGGCGTCCCTGTTGAGATTATCAGCCCTATCCTGCGCTTTTTTGATCTCGCTGTCAGCCTGTTTTCTCATATTTTCCAGCTTTTCTTCGGCTTCTTCCCTGACCTGTACCACCTCGGCTTCTGCTTGTGCGATACGGCTGTCAGCGTCCTCGCGGACTTTTGTACTTCCTTCCTGCACGTTTATCATCATCCAGAAAAGCATGATGAATATAACGTCAAGAAGCGCGGTCAGTTCGATGATGATGCCTTTATTTTTCCTCATCTTCATCACCCTCGGACATTCCGAAAAGCTCATTCAGCAGAGCTACGCCCTTTTTTGACGACCCGCTTTTCTGCGTTTCTTCCTTATACTCGGGGATATCCTCATCGTCATCTGTGATACCGAAAAGACTGCCCATCATTTTCAGGCTCTTCTTCGGTGAAACAGTGCTTTTATACTCCTCCATCACCGCGGGCTTTTCCTTTATGGTGCTGACTTTTCTCGGTGTCGGTGCAGGATCGGGCTCAACGTCCTCCTGCCTGTTGCGGAAATTTCTTGTAAGATAAAGTTCAACGCTCTTTTCGTTGTCCTCTATCTTAGCGGAAACTATGCCGTCAAGGAACTTGAATATTATAGCGAACACCAGACCCCAGAATGTGGAAGTCAGTGCGCCGTAGAAATTGCCCGTAACATTGGTGCTGTCCGAAACAAGACTCAGCAGGGAAATTACCGTGCCGAGTATTCCCAGCAGAGGGAATATTCCCGTAAGGTTCACGAACAGCGAATACAGCTTGCCCGTGTGGTTCCTCATCGCCACTATATCCTGCTCTCTAATTCCCGATATGTCCTTGTCAGCTTCTCGCCGTGATGCTCCGCCATCCGGAACGAAGACCGTCAAGTGCATTTTTTTGTACAGTTTATCAGCCGAATGCTTCAGACGGCGATATACCACTGCTGTAAAAAAAGCCGCAAAAAATATAAGTATATCATAACCCAAAAGGTTCATGAATATTACCGAAATGAGTTTCATAATGTGTCCCTCTTTATGTATTCTTTGTGCGGAACACCCCGCACACTATACATTATATAATAACACATTTATCAACAAAATGCAAGAACTTTTTCAATATTTTCATGTCATTTTACACAAATCAATTTTACAATGTCTGTAACAGCAAATGACGGATATACAAAAACGGACAGCGTCAAAAAACGCTGTCCGTGTAGTATTTATCAGTTATTATGAGCTTCCTCATACTTTCTGTGGTCGTTGTCCCTTATCTCAACACGGCGTATCTTACCGCTGTCGGTCTTGGGAAGTTCATCAACAAATTCGATGATACGGGGGTACTTGTATGGCGCAGTGGACTTCTTTACATAAGTCTGCAATTCTTTTACAAGTTCGGGAGAACCAGTATAACCCTTTGCAAGCACGATAGTCGCTTTAACGACCTTGCCGCGTATCTCGTCATCGGCGGCAGTAACAGCAACTTCCATTACTGAGGGATGTTCCATAAGTATGCTCTCTATCTCGAAAGGTCCTATACGGTAGCCTGATGCCTTTATAAGGTCGTCGGTTCTTCCAACATACCAGAAATATCCGTCCTCGTCGCGGTAAGCAGTATCACCTGTATGGTAGATGCCGCCGCGCCATGCGTTGTCGGTAAGTTCGGGATTGTTGTAATACTCCTTGAAGAGTGCGGGATGCTTTCCTCTTTCAGCCCTTATGATTATCTCGCCTGTTTCACCAACATCACAGCTGGTGCCGTCCTTGCGGATGATATCAACATCGTAAAGAGGCGAGGGCTTGCCCATGGAACCGGGTTTGGGCTTCATTCCGTAGAAATTCGCAACGATAACAACGCTCTCGGTCTGTCCGAAGCCTTCCATCAGTTCCAGACCAGTGTACTCCTTCCAGCGGTTGAATACCTCTGCATTAAGTGCCTCACCTGCGATACAGCTGTACTTTATGCCCGAAAGGTCGTAATTGCCCAGACCTTCCTTTATAAAGAACCTGTACATAGTGGGCGGAGCGCAGAATGAAGTTATATTGTAGTCCTGCAAAACTTTCAGCATCTTGTCGGGGTGGAATCTGTCCATATCATATATGAATTCTTCAGCTCCGCATATCAGCTGACCGAACATCTTGCCCCATGCGCATTTTGCCCAGCCCGACTCGGAAACTGTCAGGTGAATGGAAGTTTCATCAACATGGTGCCAGTACTTTGCAGTGGTTATTGAACCTGCCGCATAAGCGTTAGCATGGATAGCCATCTTTGGCTGACCTGTTGTTCCTGAGCTGAAATATGCCAGCATATAGTCGTTTTTGGACATTTCCTGCTTTTCAAGAGTGTCGGGATATTTGGACAATTCCGCCATAAAATCTGTCCAGCCATCTTTCTGTCCGCGGCAGATGAATTTCTCCTTTATGCCATCGTACTTTTTGCAGGCTGTATCTATACGATCCGCAACTTCATCAAAATAAGTAGCGCAGACGTACTTCACACCCGCCGCATTGAAACGGTATACATAGTCCTTGGGCATCAGCTGAGAAGTCGCAGGGATAAGTATGCATCCTATCTTTATAAGACCGTAAGCCAGTATCCAGAACTCGTAATGTCTTTTCAGCACTGCCAGCAGCATATCGCCCTTTTTAACGCCGTGAGCCAGCATCATATTGGCGCACTGGTTTGACAGTCTGCTCATCTCTGCATAGGTGAATTCCCTCTCACCGCCGTGGTCGTTTACCCAGTGAAGCATCTTTTTATCGGGATAGCGCCTTGCAAGTTCGTCGATAACGTCATAACCAAAGTTGAAATCATCTTTCAGATTCAGCTCGAACTTTTTAAGCGTGCCTTTCTCGTCAACCTCTACATTGACGAACTGTTTATAAAAATCGTTCATCTCGGACATAAATTTGCCTCCATTTTTCTATTCAGTATTTCAGTATATCTTTTGGTGTGCGGACTATATGGTCTGCTCCCGCTGTTATCAGTTCTTCCTCGGTACGGAATCCCCACGTACAGCCGATACATTCTATACCCGCATTGTGGGCTGTAGCCACATCTACATTTGAATCCCCCGAATGTATACATTCATCGGGTTCAAAGCCAAGTTCTTCCATTATCTGATACATTATATCAGGTGAGGGCTTGGTTGGTACTCCCTCGCGCTTGCCGTGTATGGTGTCGAAAATATCCTTTCCGAAGAGCGATTCAACCACATTGACAGTACAGTCATCAGGCTTGTTTGAAGCCACAGCCAGCTTACAGCCACGCCCTTTCAGTTCAGCAAGTAATTCTTTTATGCCATCATAGGGCTTGGTCTTGCACAGCATCCTCTCGGCATATACCTTAGAATACTCTGCGTGAACAGCCTGTATCACCTCGGGGGTGCGCCTATCTTCCGGGAGGACGCGCTCTATCAGTTTCACTGCGCCGTTGCCGACGAAGTACTTGTATTTTTCGGTATCATGAGTGGGAAAACCATGTCTCTCCAGCACGATATTTACCGAATCTGCCAGATCGCAAAGCGAATCCGCCAGCGTGCCGTCAAGATCGAATATATAAAGCTTTTTCATACGATAAACCTGCCAATATCCTTCAAATAATACATCTATCCAAAATTCTTACAAACATACGAATTTTATACATTAATCGAATTTTTATACATCTGTCAAAATTCCATAGCCTATTATACTATCCTCGCATGAAAATTTTGTGTTTGATATGTTACCATTTAATTAACTTATATGACCGATTGCAATATCAAAAAAGCAGTATTATATTAATATGTATCCAAATAAATCCATTCAGCTTGAATTTTATCCTCTTTGAACAGAAATCTAATAGTAATGTGAAAAATTGTGATGATATTCTAATAAAAGTCTTGCGAAATGAAAACAAGGTCTTCCAGTTTGACAACAAGCGGTTAAAATCCAGCTTTATCCCTTGCAATACCTCGGGATACGTGCTATACTGTCGGTGAAAGGAAACGAAGCGGATAACAGCGGCTGACATCGGACCGATCACCCGATGCAAAATGATCCTGCGTCTGTTGCTCCGCAGACATAACCTTTAGATGTACTTACGGTATACGGCATAAAGTACCGTAAGCCAACACTACGCGCGGCGCAGCCGATACCACTGCCGCCGCAGCCCATCAAGAAAAGAGGTGATTGCACTATGACTTCGCGGCAGCCCGAAGGCTGCAAAAACGCTGGCGCAATAAGCAGCTTGCGCACGGCATATTCATTAAATAATGTAAGTATAAACGCTTGCACACTCAAAAAACTATGCAATAAAAAAACGGGAGGTCGTTGTATGTGACCTCCCGTTTTTCGTTATTTTCTTATCAGAATAGTCTTACCCTGCCGTATTTCAGCAGATCCTTGTAAGGAAAAGGCATTGATATGGACCTTTCCAGACAGGCTTCTATCAGAAGTGCCGAAGAGAGCCTTTTTCCCTGTGCAACCTCCATAGATATATAATTCCTGATCTCAGCTATCTCATTCTCATGTTCTTTGCACCAGTCGTTTACTACATAATACTGGGGCGAGTGTCTGGTTTTATCTTTTTTCTTTTTTCCAAAAAACAACACAATCACCACTCCCTTTAATTATACATATTACATGATTCAATCAAGGTTCTTCCATCTACTTTTAATCATTATATCACATTAAACTTGAGATGTAAAGAGAAATTTATTTTTAAAGCTAATTATTCTTTAGATTTGTTGAAATTCATCAGATAATTAAGACGATTTTACCTGAATTTGATCAAAAAAATTAAGTCCGAAAGCAACTTAAACTTTCGGACTTATCCATATCTTTTATTCATCGCTTCCCGCGATAGTTCCGCGGACGCTTCTTCCTTTGTCGTAATCATCAAGGAAATGGTGGTACTCATCACCAATGTGATAACTGATTATGGTCTGAAGATTGACATTTTCAACGCTTCTGAAAATGTTCTTATCTATAGCAGGGCTGACCTGACGGAGTTTTTTCAGCAGTTCCTTGACTTCCTGCCGCTTGGAATTACTGCTGCCGTCCTCGTATACTTCCCTTTCCTCGGTGAAGCGGCAGGCGCACTGTATAAATGAAAGACCGTTATACTTGCACCAGTTTATGATATCCTCTTCGCGCACCATATATAAAGGGCGTATCAGCTGCATACCCTCGAAATTCTCGCTGTGTATCTTGGGCATCATGGTCTGTACCTGTGAACCGTAGAGCATACCCATAACTATCGTTTCGATAACGTCATCGAAATGATGTCCCAGTGCTATCTTATTACAACCCAGTTCCTGAGCGTTTTTATAAAGGTATCCGCGACGCATCCTGGCACAGAGGTAGCAGGGGTTCTGCTTAACGTTCACCACAGAATCGAATATCTTCGTTTCAAATATCTTTATAGGTATCTCCAGCTTTGCAGCATTGTCGATTATCTTCTGCCTGTTTGCGGGAGCATACCCAGGGTCCATGACGATATACTCAACATCGAAAGGCACCTTTGAATACCTTTGCAGGCGCTTCATACAGACTGCCATCATCATAGAATCCTTGCCGCCGGAGATACAGACAGCTATCTTGTCGCCCTCCTGTATCAGCTGATAATCCTTTATACCTTTGAGAAATCTCGACCATATGCCCTGCCTGAATTTTTTCACCAGCGAAAGCTCGATGTCATTTGGAATCTCCATAAATACTACCCCTTTATATTTTCATCATATCACACGCATTATTTAGCTGATAGGCTCGTATCCCAGCCCTTTCAGATACTCGTCCAGCAGGCTGAACCACTTATCGAGGGCTTTCTTTTCGTCACCCTCGGCTTTCAGCACACATTCAAAGCAGTCCTGACAGGTATTATCTCCGTAGTACCACTCAATGAAATCCGTGAAACCGTAGGGTATTATGATATTCTTAGTGCCGTTGAAAAGTCTGTCGGCTGTTACCATGCCGTCCATATATGTACGCAGGAAAGTTATGCATTCGCACCCAAGGAACTGTTCGGGCTTGGCTTTCAGCATCCTGTAAAATTTTCTTGCTTCGGGAGAGATGTCCCTGTCTTTGTATACCATTTCTTCCACCCTCTGATCTTTTATTTTTGTAGGAACGTCATTTTACCATCTTGTTACGCAATTTTTCATGTATTTCGACCCTGCTATTTTGTGATAAACATATTGAAGCCCATAACAGTCAGCAGTGTTATGATAGCAGCCGCCAGCAGAACGCCACAAATTACAGCGATAACGCTCTTCTTGAAATCAAGGTCCAGCATACTTGCCGCAAGTGTACCGGTCCATGCACCCGTACCCGGGAGAGGTATTCCCACGAAAAGCAGCAGTGCCCAGAACATTCCCTTGTCGCCTGCCTTTGCTTTCAGCTTTTCACCGCCGTGATGTCCCTTCTCAAGACACCATGTGAAGAACTTGCCGATAACAGGCTTATCCTTGCCCCATTCCAGTATCTTTCTCGCGAAAAAGAATATGAAAGGTACAGGCAGCATATTGCCTATCATGGAAATAATTACCGCCTGCTGCCATGGCACCTCGCACTTCATCACGCCGAAAGGTATCGCGCCCCTCAGCTCGACAATAGGAACCATTGAAATGAGAAATGTTATAAAATGACCGTATTTAGTAAGCATTATGTAGTCTCCTTAAAAGTATCATCAGCCGTGTGACGCTTGCCGTAAGCTTCCTCGACTTCAATCATCAGCTCTTTCAGGCGCACTGCCTGTGCTCTTGTCTCCACAAGTTCAGCCGCCGCAAAGCACATATCCTTGGCAGAAGCCCTGTCACCGCTTTGCAGATAGACTTTTCCCAGCCCTATGCAGCACTCGCACTGCAGGCCCTCATCATTCTGCCGCATAGCCGACTGAAAAAGCCTGTAAGCATTTTCCGTCCTGCCATTCAGCAGGCAGAGCATACCAAGTGTATGAAGTATGAACCCGCTGTGCTTTCCCATCACCGCACGGTCAAAGTAATGCCGCGCCTTGCGGTATATGTCATTGGCCAGCTCGGTATTTCCCTCAAGTACGGCGGAATACAGGCAGATGTTGAAGTACTCCTCCTGTTCTTTGCTGCTGAGTTCAGCAAAATCCAGTTCTTTCAGCATCGCACGACAATCAGCAAAACGTCCGCCTTCCAAGTACATCGAAGCCATAAAAAGCTTTCCGCTGCCGCTGTTTGTTGCATGGGAAAATTCAGCCAGCTTTCTGAAATATTCGTCATCATACCCCTTGGTCAGCCTATGCTTTGCCAGCTCATCAAGTTCGATATGCTTCATAACATCTATCCACGCTGAAACAGTCCCAAACAGGCAGAAAAGTGAAACCATCACAATAACCCATATGTTGAAGCACTCCATCAGCGAGATACCCATGCCATTTATCAGCCATACCGCTACCATAATTATATAACCGCAGACCATCGCATATGAAGCGCTGTGCAGAAGATTTACAACAAGACTGTTTACCTTGCTTATTTTCATAAGCTTCATACCGATGACCTCCTGTCCGAAAATTATCCCAGTTTAGCTATTATATCAAAATATCCGCCCAGAGCGGTGGCAAGCCTGTTATCATTGGTTATATCAAAGAATACAGCCTCTCCGCCCTCTTTTATATTGTTTTTCTCCAGCCAGTCAGCTATCTCATCCTCATTTTCAGCAGGGATAGCATCGTAGTATATCTGTGTGAAGATGTGTCTGCGCCTTGAAGCGTCATAAACCTGCGTAGAATGGTCGCATACCACGGAATATGTGTGTTCCTCCAGGAACTTCTTCACACGCTTTTTTGCGTCCTTATCGAGGTCGCTGTAAGTCTTCTTATCCGCAAAAAAACCATCATCGTCCAGATCTTTCAGCGCTTTCCATGCGTCCTCGAAACGCTTTTCCTTTATCATCTGTGCAACGCTCTCGCGAAGTTCGGGACTGTTGTCGAAAGTCGCGTTCTCGTCCTCGATAGTTCCCCTTGCCGTAACGATATTGTTCACGTAGGTCTGGGGCATATTTTCGTCCTTGACCTCATCAAGGGAAGTCAGCGCCGTGTAATCGAAAATGAAATCCTCGTCGATATTGAAAAGCACCTTGCCGTCATTGTCGGGAAGTGTACATTTTAATGACCAGTTATTTTTCAAAAGGGGCATCATATCAATAGTTTTCGTGAGCCACGAATAGCAGTCTTCTTCGTTTTCAATGCGGAACTTAGCATTGACCGAATCGCCCTTGCTGAAATTCAGAAGAAAATACTCATCGTAAAAAAGCATCTCCTTGATGCCCGCACAAACATAGCTGCGGGTATACTGTCCATGCTCGGAATAAGTGTTTTGCAGCCAGTTTTTATTGTTCATATCGGTCTCCGCCCAGTGCGTCCACACCATATCCGCAAAAACTGTCTGCATTATTTTGCTGAGCTGTGCCGATTTTCTGTGGCGGTCAAAAAACTTATAGTAAGCGCTTGACGGTTCAAGAAGATCGCATAAAGTGTTGATATCGCCCGCTTTCACCGCATCAAGAAAAGCGTCCGTCTGCTCACTTATCTGTTCAAGCTGGGCCGAATAGTCGACCTCCTTACCAACGCCCTGAAGCTGCTTGCCTAGTTCGTCGGGGTCGGGCTCATCGGGAACATTTATGTCCGTTTTATCGGACTTTTTATTTGTTGCGGAAGTGCTGATCTTCGTCTTGCCCTCACCGACACTTTTATCACTGCAGCCGCCCATCGAGATACACATCGCAGCGGCAAGCATCAAACATATAGACCTATGCTTCAAACTCATTTTCTATCCTCCGTTTATCTGTTGCCAAAGGCATACACATATACTTTAACAGTATATCACACTCCCGCATATTTTACAATAGCCGCACATTATTTTTGTGAATTTAGCCAAAACCGCATTCCAAAATACACATTATTAATACCTTGTTTTTCATCACGAAAAACAGCGCAGTATAACTTGATACTCTTCCGTCTGACTCACACAATTTATTAAAAAAATTTTCCGCACCATAATCTTTACATTTCGGGGGAAATATGGTATATTGAAAATAGTTTTTTATTTATTGAAAGGAGTTTTATCATGAAGAAAATACTAGTCTGCCGAGAGACAGACCCGAGAGAGACGCGTGTAGCGCTGATCCCCGATGACATCAAGCGGCTCATATCGATGGGCTACGAAGTAAAAGTGACCCGCGGAGCGGGAGAAAAAAGCGGCTTCAATGACGAGGCATATGAGAAAGCAGGCGCTGTTCTTGTATCCTCAAACGAAGCAGGATACGAGGGCAGCGAAATTATTTTGAGGATAATGAAGCCCGAAAGCATACAGGGCGTACCCTCCGGTGCTCTCCACCTCAGTTACCTCGATCCCTTCAATGAGAAGGAACTCCTTAACGAATTCGCAAAATCAGGCGTACAGGCAGTTTCTCTGGAAATGATCCCCAGAACTACCCTCGCCCAGAAAATGGATGTACAGTCCTCACAGACCTCCCTTGCAGGTTATACAGCTGTAGTTAACGCAGCTGCTAAACTGCCTAAGATACTGCCTATGATGGTAACACCTTCAGGTACTATCCAGCCCGCAAGAGTGTTCATCATCGGTGTCGGCGTTGCAGGTCTTCAGGCTATCGCAACAGCTAAGCGTCTCGGTGCTAGAGTTGACGCTTTCGATACTCGTCCCGTTGTTGAAGAACAGGTAAAATCCCTGGGAGCATCTTTCGTAAAGATAGACCTGGGTGAAATGGGACAGACCGATCAGGGCTACGCTAAGGAACTTACCCCCGAGCAGATAGCTAAACAGCAGGAAGCTCAGGCTAAGGTATGCGAAAGAAGCGATATCGTTATAACTACCGCTAAGGTATTCGGTAGAAAGGCTCCCCGCCTTATCGGCAAGGACGTTCTTGACCGTATGAAGAAGGGCGCTGTGGTCGTGGATATGGCTGTTTCAACAGGCGGTAACGTTGAAGGCTCAAAGCTCTTCGAGGACGTTGTTACCGAAAACGGCGTTACCATCATGTGCGGCGATATGCTGGAAAGACAGGTGCCCTATGATGCATCAAAGATGCTCTCGGGTAACTTCTATGCGTTCCTGACTCACTTCTATGATAAGGAGAGCAAGGAGCTCGTAGTTAACCTCGAAGATGAGATAATGCGCGGCTGCCTGCTCACACAGGGCGGACAGATAATCCACGAGCGCTTCAAGAATAACTAAGTCTTAAAGCAAATGAATCGGAAAATGTTTTCTTTAAATTGATCAGGAGGTAAAGTAAAATGGCGACAGGCGAAATTCTTTTGCTGGTATTCGTGTTCGTTATCGCAGGATTTCTGGGCGTAGAGCTTATCTCGAAAGTTCCCTCGCAGCTGCATACACCCCTTATGTCGGGTACAAACGCGATTTCCGGTATCACGATAGTCGGTGCGATTTCTGCTACAGCAGTTGCACTTCAGACAGATGGTATGCTCAGCAATATCTGCGGATTCGCAGCGATAGTTCTGGCAACTATAAACGTTATCGGCGGCTATCTGGTAACAGACAGAATGCTTGGTATGTTCAAGAAAAAAGGGGAGGATAAGAAGTGAATTTTGAAAATATCCGCACCGTCTGCACGACAGTGCTTTATATGGTATCCTCTGTACTGTTTATAAGAGGCATCAAGCTTCTGGGTAAGGCAGACACAGCACGTAAGGGCAACCTTATGTCTTCTGTAGGTATGCTTATAGCAGTAGTTACCGTGCTTTTCGAGAAACAGGTAACAGATACGCTCACAAACGGACCTGCAAGCAACGCTTATATCTGGGGCGTTGCGGCAATAGCACTGGGAAGCATCATCGGTGCTGTATGGGCTAAGAAAGTTGAAATGACAGGTATGCCTCAGCTGGTAGCTCTGTTCAACGGCTTCGGCGGTCTTTCAAGCTTACTGGTGGCACTTACACAGTACATGACCGACGAGAATATAAACACATTCTCTTCCATCGCACTGGGACTTACAGTAGCTATAGGTGCGATAGCATTCACAGGCTCCATAGTTGCATGGGGCAAGCTGAGCGGCAAGATGTTCAAGAAGAACGTAACTATCCCTGCCAAGAACGCTATAAACGGTCTGCTGGCAGCAGTCGGACTTGTGGGCGTTGTTATTTACGCTCTGAGCATCGCAGAAGTTCTTGATGCAAGTGTTGGTACAATCGGTATCATCATCGTAACAGCAGCTTACCTGATCCTGGGCTTCACAATGGTCGTAGCAATCGGCGGCGGCGATATGCCTGTTATCATCTCACTGCTGAACGCTTTCTCGGGACTTGCAGCTGCATTCGCAGGTCTGTCCATCTCGAACAGTGTGCTGGTAGTTTCCGGTTGTCTGGTAGGTACATCCGGACTTATCCTGACCCTCATCATGTGCAAGGCTATGAACAGAACTCTGTACGCACTGCTTTTCAGCAGCTTCGGCGCTGCCAAGAAGGGTGCGGCAGGCGAGCAGAAAGAGCCCAAGTCAATGTCTGTTGAGGACGCTTATCTTATCCTTGAGGCTGCAAGCAGTGTAGTATTCATTCCCGGTTACGGTATGGCAGTTGCACAGGCACAGCACGCAGTTAAGGAACTCTGCGACAAGCTTGAAGCAAACGGTGCAGAAGTAAACTTTGCTATCCACCCCGTTGCAGGACGTATGCCGGGTCATATGAACGTACTTCTCGCCGAGGCAAACGTACCTTACGAGCAGCTGAAGACCGCTGACGAGATGAATCCCCAGATGTCCAACACTGACGTTGCCATCGTTATCGGTGCTAACGACGTTGTTAACCCCTCCGCTATAAATGACGAGAGCTCTCCTCTTTACGGAATGCCCATCATCAACGCATTCGAGGCAAGAACAGTTTTCGTTCTCAAGCGTGGTAAGGGCACAGGCTTCTCGGGTGTTGAGAACCCTCTGTTCACCAACGACAACACTGTTATGATCTACGGTGATGCTAAGAATACTGTAGCTCAGCTGGTCAGTGAGTTTGAGGAATGAAATATAGAAGTACATTTTTGAGGACAGTTCGCTGTCCTCTTTTTTGTGCCATGAATAATTTTCACAAAACGTGGGATACTTCATATATGAGAGAGGTGTTCCGCAATATGAACGAACCATACTTCATTAACATGAAATCCGAACTGCTGCGTTCAGACCTTAAAACCAATCTTGATACAGCTCGTTCCGCCCTTGGTGAAACTGCTGACTTCAACATTATCAACATAGCCATCGGCAGCACCGACTGTGCAGTGCTTTCCATCGAGGGCATGGCATCGACACAGCTTATGGCAGAACTTGTTTTTGAGCCGCTCACCGGCTTTTCAAACAAAGAGCCTACCGCCGGCGATATGATCGAAATGCTTGAAAAACACAGCCTTATGTCCACAGACAGACAAATCGTCACCGATTTCGGAACGCTGTTTGAGCTGTTATTTTCGGGATTTGCCGCGATACTTATTGACGGCATACCCCGCGCAGTCTGCCTTGGGATACAGGGTTTTGAAAAGCGCCCAGTATCTATCCCCGAAACTGAGCAGACCATCAGCGGTTCACGTGACAGCTTCACCGAGACCCTGCGCACAAATATTTCCCTCGTCCGCCGAAGGCTGAAAACTCCCGCGCTGCGTTTTGAGATACTGAAAGTCGGGAAACTCTCCGTTACCGATGTCTGCATCGCTCACATCGAAGGCAGAGCCGACGCCGATTCTCTACAAACCATAAGGCAAAAGTTGCAGTCCATAGAATTGGACACTATTCTCAATGCAGGATATCTCATGCCTTTTGTTGACAAGACTTACAGCCGTTCTGTCTTTTCGGCGGTGACAGTAACCGAGCGCCCAGACAACGCCTGTGCCGCATTGAACGAAGGTAAAATCCTGGTCATCATCGACGGCACTCCAGGGTGTATGCTTTTGCCCACTGTCTTTGCAGATAACTTCCGCACAATGGACGACTACTGTGAAAAGCCTTTTTATGCCGCATTTTCACGGTGGATAAAATACATCTCATTCCTGCTTGCGGTACTTCTGCCCGGACTTTACACTGCCCTAGTCATGTTCCACCCCGAGGTATTCCCACTTAAATTACTGCTGAACCTTGCCGCTGCCGAGGTCGCCACACCATATCCTCCTGTTGTTGAAATGCTCCTGCTGATGGTGCTTTTCGAGATAATGCGCGAGGCGGGTGTACGTCTGCCACGGTCAGTTGGCGGAGCTGTGTCCATCGTAGGCGGACTGATAATCGGTGACGCGGCAGTAAAAAGCGGAATGGTCTCACAGCCATTGCTTATCGTAGTCGGCATGACCGCCACAGCCTCATTTGTACTACCCTCTCTTTATCCCGCGATAACCGTCCTGCGGCTTATTTTCATTATCGCAGGCGGTTTCGGCGGACTTTACGGCATCGCCGTCGCATTGACACTTCTTATATTCAATATCGCCGCCGTTGATCAATACGGAACGGCATTCACTTCGCCGCTGCTTCCTATGCGACCTCACGGACTCACCGATATTTTTTCGCGTGCGGGATTTCCCCAGCTTGCGAAACGTCACACTACTGTCACGAACGATACGGCAGACGAGCAATAATAAATCTGTACAATGAAACGGACAATTTATGACTAAACAAAAAATATCCCCTGCCGCGCTGATATGCCTGCTTCTGTGCGCCAGAAGCTTCACCACCATGACCCACTTTCCCGTCGGCATAGCAGACGGTCTGACCTATATGACAGGCGCAGTGATATCAACGGTATTGCAGGCATTTTTCCTGATACCTGCCGCAAAGCTCGCCGCACGCATTCGCAAAGACCCATGTGCCATCGCTTTCCGGCGCAGCAAAGTCCTCGGCAAAACATATGCGATCGGTTTTCTGCTGTACTTTATATATGCGGCCTTCCGCGTCCTTGGTGATATCGCCTGTTTCACCGACTATTTCTTCAATGTCAACATGACAAGAGTAATGACCGTGCTATGTGTCGCACTCACTGCGATATATGCCGCAAGAACCGGCATTTCCGTTATCAGCAGAACAGCTCGTATCACCTTTGCGGGAGTCATCATCATGCTTGTCATCATAGCCGCAGGCGCTGCCGATGATATGGATATCACCCGATTCAACTACGCCGTCAACGACTTTCCCGCCGAGCTAACAAAGGCTGTATACGCTGAATTTTCACGCTGCGAATGTCTGGTAATGTTCTGCTTTCTTGCGTCAGATACAGAGGGCGGTCCGGAAAAGACAGCTAGGTACTACCTCATTGCAAAAGGTGTCATGGTGACGCTGATCGCTGGCATAGTGACTTCAGCTCTCGGAAATTTTGCATCGCTTGAAAAACTTCCTGTATTCACCCTTGCAGCCTACTCCGAAAACATCATTACCGAACGCAGTGACGCAGTTTTTCTGCTGATATGGGTAATGACAGGCATCGTCAAGCTGACTACCCTGCTTTACTGTTCCGCCTGCTGTCTCCGTATTCTCCGACCCGCATCAACTGAACTCGGCAGTGTTCTTCTGGCTGGATTTCTTCCCGCAGCAGCAGCACTCCCCCTGCTTCTCGGCTACGGCTGGGATAAAGTCATCTACTCGCCGCGTCCTGCCGCCCCGATAATCATTCTTGGGCTGATACTTCCCGCATATCTGCTTTGCATCAAACATGAACCTGCCCCCGAAAGAGAGGTCTGACATGAAAAAGCACTATAAACATTCCGCCCGAACCGTTTACCTACTCGTCACCGCCGTCATGTGCTGTATCCTGCTTTCAGCCCGCGGGAGAAGCATCAGCATCGACAGGCGCGGTATAGTCCACGCAATGGGAATAGATACCTGTGAGAAGGGATACCGCGTATCTATCCAGATATTCCAGCCCGCGGGATCAGGCTCCGATACTGCGGTAGATGTTACTGGCGCAAACGTGGCAGTTGCCGTCAGCGAGGGCAAAACTGTCAGCGAAGCCCTTTCCGCCGCAGGCAGTTCAACAGGAAAAGAGTTATTTTTTGGACACTTACAACTGATATGTCTGGGCAGTGATATCAGACTCGATGACCCACGGGAGCTTTTTGCCTTTGCCCTGGGCGGCAGGAATATCAGTCCCTCAGCCGATATCTGCATGGCTCAGGGCAAGGCGGAGGAGCTGATGCAGCTGAAACTCACCGAGGACGAAACTTCTGCCGAAGCTCTTTCGAGCCTTATCAAAACCTCTGCCGAATACTCACGTACCATCGGCTGTGACCTTAGATCTTTGTTTTCGGACGAAGGCAGTATCGCCATGCCTGTGCTTGAAGTCATAAGTGAGAGCGATACCGACAGCAGTTCTGCCGACAGTCCGACTATATCACAAAGTGTCAAAGTCGCAGGGACAGCCGTCATCACGCATGAGGGCAAAAGCATACTGCCCGAGGACGCGACCCTTTTCGCGGCACTGCTTTCGGGCAAGGCTGAAAAAGGCAGTATAGTTACTATCCTTGATGACATAAGCATCACATCCGAACTTGACAACTGCCGCCGCAAGCGAACCATCACCGCCGAAAACGGCAGGCTGATGCTCACAACCAATATCATTGTATCCGCCCGTCCCGACCATGAGCTTGATACCGACCAGAGCAATAAACTCAGCACAGCAGTTTCCAATACACTCGTATCTGACTGCACTTACCTGCAAACCGGAATGCTCCGGAACGGGACAGATATCTTCGGCACATCGCTTCTGATAAAACAACGTTTTCCCAAACTGTGGCTGAAATACCAAAACACCCCTGAAATATTGCTTTCCGCAGTAGATGTTATTGTGAATATCACTGTAAAAGTCGTATGATGTCACAAAAGATAAATTTGTGATTTTTGAAATTATTCCATATTCTATCACACAGTTTTCACATCGCAAGGTTATTATATTAACATCAGCAGAGAATGCTTCATATTTTTTCTTCATATATTTTTTCTAAACTTCCTTAAAAACGACGTCCCGCATGGCAATGTGCGGGACGTCGTTTTTGCGTTGTAATTCAGTTACCCGATTTTTTCAGCAGAGCAAATCCCGTATGATTTATATTAAAATTTTAAACCTATACAATTTCAGAATATTCGCACACATATAATTCAGTATATTAACAATTTTAACACCACCGTCCAGCTTCACATCCGTGTACATTTTAATGTTAACAAAACTTTAAATTCATATACTCCGCATCACATCTTAACCCAAAATTATCTGTCAAAATGCGTTTTTCATCAACGGGTGACATTTTTTTCACTCAGCCATCACATTAAGTGCTAAAATGAAAGATATGTGATAGATACATACATATTCTTTCAAGCTATTTTCATTTCGGTTTAAATTAGTTTTTAAGTTAGTGAAATATACTTTAAGCATAGAAAACAAACAGCGGCACAGACCGCAAGATAATAAAATCAATGACAAAGGAGTATGTCTTATGGATAACATGGAAAACAACAACATTTACAACACTAATGAAAATTCAGATACTCAGACTTTCAAGCCTGCGGAGTATACCGCTCCCGTGACTGCGGCTCCCCGTACCAAGAACAGCAAGCTTCGTCTTGCGGCACTGGCAGTAAGCTTCAGCCTGCTGGGCGGCGCACTTGGTACAGGCGGAACTTTCGCAGCACTAAAGTACCTGAATGCTGATTCATCTTCCGCACAGACCAAGTCAGCATCTGCCGATACTAAGGCTGAGACCGAGAGCAATACCGAGAAAGGCAAGGCAGTCATCAAGACAGCTGAATCCGGTGAAAAGGCAGTAGCTATGCAGACAGTGAAGACCGACGGCACACAGCTTTCCGCTTCCGAGGTATATAAGAATAATGTAAACTCTACAGTAGGTATCACCACCGAGATAAGCACCAACTACTTCGGCTACACCACCACAGCCGCAGCCAGCGGTTCGGGCTTCATAATCACCGAAGACGGCTACATAGTTACCAACTATCACGTAATCGACGGCGCAAACAAGGTAAAGGTAACTACCTACGATAATACTTCCTACGACGCAGAGATCGTCGGAAGTGATGAAAGCAACGATATCGCTGTACTGAAGATAGATGCAACAGGTCTTGAAGCAGTTACACTCGGTGATTCCGAAGCACTAAGCGTAGGTGATAATGTAGTAGCTATCGGCAATCCCCTCGGCGAGCTCACATTCACCCTGACATCGGGTGTTGTCAGCGCTATGGACAGACAGATCACAACCTCCAACTCCGTTATGATGAACCTCATCCAGACCGACTGCGCTATCAACTCAGGCAACTCGGGCGGTGCACTGTTCAATATGTACGGCGAGGTAGTAGGCGTTACAAACGCTAAGTATTCAAGCAATTCAAGCACAGAAGCTTCCATCGATAATATCGGCTTTGCTATTCCGATTAATACCGTTAAGGATATAGTTACCAGCATCATCGAAAACGGCTACGTTGTTAAGCCCTACATCGGTGTATCTGTTGAGACCGTAAACAGCGATATGAAGTCCTACGGCATCCCCGAGGGCGCAGTTGTAAGACAGGTAAACGATGACTCTCCCGCTAAGGAAGCAGGTCTTGAAGTCAACGATATCGTAACTAAGATAGACGGCAAGGAGATCACATCTTCCACCGATATGGTAGCTGCTATCAGAAAGTGCAAAAAGGGCGATAAGATCACCGTTACCGTATACAGACAGGGCGAGACCAAGGAACTCAGCATAGTTGTTGACGAGACCAAGCCCGAGGACGAAGAAAAAGAAGAAAAGGAAAACACCGAAGATAACAAAGTACAGGGCAGCCCTGATGGCCGCGGCAATTATCAGTACGGCTACGGCGATGACTTCGCAGGCATGGATCCCTTTGAGTTCTTCGGCATGAGATGATAAATAAGATAAAAAAATCTCTTCATTGAGAGTTTTTGCAAAATAACTTCATAAAAACCTTCACCATAGGCAGCCGCGCTCCCTCCCCCTTTCAGCGCGGCTGTATTTTTTTCGTGCTGTATATATGAGAAAACTGCACAAAACTACTTCTTAAATATTTTTTAAGAAAATTTTGTGAAAACACTTGCTTTTTTTAGAGAAGTGTGCTATAATATCAAAGTACTCCGACGAGGAAGATGATTCTATCGGCGGTAAAGACTGGAAACAGATATCCGGACGTTGATTCGATCCGAGATATGGGTGTGCGGGTCCTGTACAATGAAACGCTGTGAACCATGTCAGGCGGGGAACCGAGCAGCATTAAGCGGTTTGTTTCGTGTGTTACAGTTTCGCCTGCACGCCTATATGTCGGATCGATTTTTATTAAGGGAGTGAGAACGTGTATCAGGCTTTATACAGAAAATGGCGTCCGAGGACATTCGATGACGTTGTATCTCAGCCTCATATCACGACAACCCTCAAAAACCAGATAATCTCAGGCAAAACAGCCCACGCTTACCTGTTCACAGGTTCCCGCGGAACAGGTAAGACCACCTGCGCAAGGATATTCGCAAAGGCTGTAAACTGTGAAAACGGCAAGGACGGTATGCCCTGCTGTGAATGTGAGATATGCAAAGCCGCAGATAACGGCTCACTGGGTGATATAATCGAGATAGACGCAGCTTCAAACGCCAGCGTCAACGATATCAGAGAACTGCGTGAGGGCGTTATGTTCACCCCCGAGATGTGTAAGTATAAAGTTTACATCATCGACGAGGTGCATATGCTTTCGGTAGGCGCGTTCAACGCTCTGCTGAAAACTATGGAAGAACCCCCTCCCCACGTAAAGTTCATACTGGCGACTACCGAGATACAGAAAGTCCCCGCGACTATCGTTTCAAGGTGTCAGCATTTTGATTTCAACCGCATAAAGACCGAGGATATCGTGGCAAGGCTAACGTATATCGCAAGTCAGGAGGGCTTCACTCTTCACGAGGACGCTGCTGAACTTATCGCAAGACTTTCCGACGGCGGTATGAGAGATGCCCTTTCGCTTCTCGACCAGTGTGTTGCTTTTTCCGATGATATCACACTGGATACAGTATCCAGCGCTTCGGGTATAGCAGGCAGGGATTACCTCTTTGATATACTCGAAAGCATAGCCGACAAGGACGCAGCAGGTGCCCTGAAAAGGATAAACGAGCTGCACTCGATGTCCAAAGACCTTAAAGTGCTGGCAGGCGAACTTCTCGAACAGATGAGGAACGTGATGCTGGCCGCTACCATAGATAACGGCAGGGAGCTTATCACCTGTCTCCCCGATGAACTGAAACGCATCGAGGATATAGCTAAGAAAATGTCACTTGACGATATACTTGGCTGCATTTCTCTTTTGCAGGAAAGTTCGGACAAGCTGGCAAGAAGCACTTCCAAAAGGATAGAGCTTGAGATGTGCGTAATAAGGCTGTGTACGTCAAGTTTCGGCAAGGCTGCCCCCGCGGCTGTATCTCAGTCCGGTATGCCCGACGGCGAACTGCTCAAACGCCTCACAAGGCTCGAAGATGCAGTGCGCAGCGGTTCAGTGGCAGATATCCCGAAGCAGGAAGTTGAAGCACCGCCCAAACCCGAGCCCGACCCCGATTTCAAAAAGATGGACCCGTCACAGATACAGCCCATCAAGAACTGGGAAGGTCTGGTAGATGAGATAAGCCGCAGAAATCCGGCCATAAGCGGATTTTTAAGGAAATCAAAAGCTTTTCTCGGCGGAAGCACGGTGTTTATCATCGTGGATAATGACTTTTTCTTCCAGCAGTTCAAAAAGCTCAACGCACATCTGCTTATACAGCAAGTGCTAAAGGAAAATTTCGGACAGACCTTCAATATCAAAGCAAAGTCAGCTAAAAACGTTTCGCCCGAAGATAAGGAAAACCCGATCAACAGGCTGCTTGAAAAGGCTAAAAAGCTTGATATCGAAGTCGATATAAAAAAATCAAATTGAATTAAGGAGTTATTGACAATGAAAGCAAGAGTTCCCAACGGAATGGGCAAAGGTCCTTCCAACAATATGAATCAGATGCTGAAGCAGGCACAGAAGATGCAGGATCAGATCACTGCTCTCCAGGCTGACCTCGAACAGAGAGAGTTCAAGGGCACCGCCGGCGGCGGAGTTGTTGAAGTTACCATCAACGGCAAGAGAAACGTTCTTGACCTGAAGATCGCTCCCGAGATCGTAAATCCCGAGGAGATCGAGGATCTGCAGGATATGGTAAAGGCTGCATTCAACGCTGCTGTTGACAACCTCGACGAGATCAGCGACGCTGAGATGCAGAAGCTGACAGGCGGCGTATCCTTCCCCGGCCTGTTCTAAGAAATGGCTGAAACTAACGCACTGCCTCTCGTACTGCTTACCGAGCAGTTCGCAAAGCTTCCAGGCATAGGTATGAAATCCGCCCAGAGACTGGCTTATCACGTTATGCGTATGAGCGATAAAGACGCCGAGGCTTTTGCCAACGCGGTACTTAATGTACATAAAAATGTACATCTCTGCAAGGAATGTCAGAACTATACCGACAGACACCTTTGCCCTATCTGCGATGATGACAGGCGCGACCACGGCGTGATATGCGTGGTGGAAAGTCCACAGGATATCACAGCTATCGAGCGCACGGGAGAGTATAAGGGCGTATATCATGTGCTGCATGGTCTGATATCCCCGATAAACGGAGTATCACCCGATGATCTCAAAATAAAGGAGTTGCTTGCGCGTATAAACTCAGGCACAGCCGATGAAGTCATCATGGCGACCAACCCCACAGTTGAGGGCGATGCAACAGCATTCTATATCTCAAAACTGCTGAAACCTCTTGGCGTAAAAGTCACAAGGTTAGCTTTCGGACTGCCTATCGGCGGTCAGCTGGAATATGCAGATGAGATAACGCTGTATAAAGCGCTTGAAAACCGCAGCGAAATATAAAACACAAAGCATCTTCGTTTTTCAGCGAAGATGCTTTTTCTTTACTAAAAACTAACCCCCTCCGCCACTGACAAAACCTCAATAACGAAGGAGTAAGATCATCTTATAAATTTAAAGTAGACTATCGCCGCAAGTGCGATCTCCGCAAAAAATATCACCGGCAGACCCACAGCGAACAAAGGCTTCTTCGTCTTGTGGTGACACACCACCATGCCCAGAAGAGCGCCTATTATCCCAACAGCGCCAGCTGTCATAAGCTTGATCTCGGGAGTTCGCCACGCGCCTTTCTTCGCCTTTGCTTTATCGGCGGCATACATACCGAACACCACCAGATTCACCAAGGCGTATACACACAAAAGTAACACCCATGTCTTATCCATCATTCTTAGCCTTTCTTATCCGCAGTCCCCTGAAAAACTCCGTAAGTGCCGCGGCACATTCTTCTTCCATCACGCCGCCGATACATTCGGGCTTGTGATTGTATGGCAGAGCAAAAAGATCCACCACCGTGCCGCATGATCCAGCTTTCTGGTCATACGCCCCGAATATCACACGCTCCACCCGCGAGTTTATCACTGCACCAGCACACATTGGGCAGGGCTCCAGCGTAACGTAAAGCTCACAGTCGATGAGCCGCCAGCCGCCAAGTCTGCGGCTTGCCTCCTCAATAGCTACTATCTCCGCATGGGTCAGGGGTGAACGTCCATATTCACGCCTATTGAATCCCCTGCCGACTATCTCGCCCGTACTCTTTTTAACGACTACCGCCCCCACAGGGACTTCGTCCTCCTCAGCCGCAAGAGCCGCCAGCTCCAGCGCCTTGCGCATATACATCTCGTCCCGCGTCACTGACCTATCCTCATATTAACTATCGTGAGTATCAGCGCACACACAAACCACATAGCCACAGTATTCGATGAAAGCATTAGCTTGACCTTCTTTGTAAATGTAAGTTCCGACTCATGGGTATCCGCGTTAAAAGTCCAGTCATTGCGGTAATTGAGCCTGGTATACGCCACCAAAGCGCCTATACAGATCAGTATACACAATGCTATCGCAACTATGCGTCCCAGTGTAGGATTGAGCGTGCCCACATATACCACCATATAATTCACCGTGGTAGTCACCGCGTGCATCAGTATCGCCGTAACAATAGAGCCCGAACGAACGGTGAATACGCCTATCACCATCGAACAGAGTATCGAAAAACCTATATATGTGAGGTCATAGAAACATAACCCGCAGGCTATACTCGCTACAGCCACAGCAAAGGAATCTCCGAACTGACGGAAACTCTGCAAAACAAGTCCCCTGAAAAGCAGTTCGCACAATACAGGCATTATTATGCAGTTGTATACAGCAGAAATGATCTGAACCAAAGGCTCTCTGCTGTCAAACATATAAATATACACGCTGTCCACATTAACAACACTGAGTATCACCGAAAGCAGAGTGTTTGCAAGCCTGCCCATAACTATTATCATGAGCATTATCATAATAGCCGTTGCCCTGAATTCCGCCGTGTTATTGCTTTTGCCCGAAGGCAGTGCGACCTGCCGCGGAAGCTTCATGCGCATCTGGTATATTATTATCGCAGTTATATATTTAAGTATGCTGACACAGGTATAAATTATACAAGCAAATGTTTCAGAAGTTCCGATGGTGTATCTTTTTGAAAAATATAACACTCCGCACGGACCGCCGTTCATATACATAGCAAGCAGATAATTCACAACATCAAACATCAGCATGACCAGCATAACAGCACCCAGCAGTCTCAGACAATTATGCAGCGTCTGGCTTTCAGCAGTATCAGCACCGTGCTTTATGAAGCCTCTTCCTGCCATATATGAATGTTCACGCGAATCGTGTACATAATTAAAGGAATACTGATTTGATTCATCTGCACGCCATTTGAAATAAGCGTCTTCATACTCCTCATTCTGATTTCTGTAAGTACGTTCTTTTGCAACGTTGCGGACAAAACTCTTATCCTTTTTGCCTGCCATTCTCTCACCTCCCGTGAGATAATCAATACTTATGATATTATAACATAATCTGCTCCAAAAGTAAAGTATAAATAAACAAATTTTACAATTACATATTAAAAATATCAGTTCTTGATACTCACACAGCCGCATATAATATTACATGGCTATCCCTTTAACACACCACTGCAAAATCATGTTGATGTTATCCTTCCCCCCGCCTGCGGCGGGGGAAGGATAACCGCCAAGTATTTCAAGTTTCGGTATTTCATCAATTAATTTGGTGTGTCAGCGGGATAACCAGATAATATTATGTACAGCAAACAACTCCACGATAGGAGGCAGATAATATGAGACCCGACCTACAATGTGCCATCGTACTTACCATATGCATGGCACTGATACCCTGCCTGGCCTTTACAGGCGTAAAAGCCCGAGATAACAACACAGAAATGACAGTAGGCGTATACATCACAGCCGAAGACCGAGTCGAAGAATACTCCCTTGAAGACTACACCGCAGGCGCTGTCCTCGCACAAATGCCAGCGGATTTCAGCGATGAAGCCCTGAAAGCCCAGGCTGTTCTTGCCAGGACATACATATACCGCCGTGCCATTACCGAGGAGGACTCCCCCACCAAGTCACTCCACGGCGCACTTATCAGCGATGACGAACACACCTACCAGAGCTTTTTCACCCCCGAAGAAGTCAGGGAATTATACGGTGAAGACTACGAAAAAGCCCGCAGCCGCGTACTGAAAGCCGTCCGCGACGCACCGTGGATACTGACATATAACGGCGAACCTATAACTCCCGCCTATCATTCCGCATCCTCTGGCATTACCGAGAGTGCTCTGTGTGCATGGGGGCAGGATATACCCTACCTTCAGCCCGCTGAAAGCCGCAGCGATACCGAACTGAAAGGAATAGAAAGCAGAACTTCTATCCCCTTTGAGGATATGCGCAGTATCTCCCATGACAGCTTCGGCATCACCCTCACCGGCACTCCCGATAACTGGCTGACCACCGAGCAAAATGAGCGTGATTACGTGACATCCGTCACCATGTGCGGAACCAAGGTAAATGTTCAGGAGTTCATCAATACACTAGGCATATCATCACCGTGTTTTACATATGAGATCAAGGGCGAAGCTTTCGTATTTACCGCAAGGGGCTACGGACATATGGTAGGTATGAGCCTGTACGGTGCAAATTCAATGGCAGAAAATGGCAGTTCCTGCAAGGAAATACTTGATCACTACTTCAAAGACTGCACTTTGCAGGAAAAATAAGCGGTCAAAAAAAGTTTCACCGTCTCTTCACAATGTAAGCGAAATGTAACTTTTTCCGATATTTCAAAATCCGAAAAAATCCTATTTTACGTATGTTCAGAAATATTTAACTTGACAAAAATGCCGAAAATGAGTATAATTATCATTAATGATTACGTTATGGTTACAAATTTTCAAGACAGTTGAAAGGATAGACCGAAAAATGATCACCAACAAATATACAGTCAAGAAAGCCATTGCTATCTGCCTTGCACTTACCATGGCAGCGGGCGTTTTCGGCGGAGCAGGCAAAAGATATAATGCCATCAGCACAGCGGCAGCTCCCAGTCAGGAGCAGTATGAAGCCGATCTGGAAGTGCTGAAAGCCGAGCAGGAGGCTCTTGACAAGAAGATAGCGGAAGCCGATGCAGAGTTTGAAAAGCAGAAAGGCGATCTCGAAGCCCTTAAAGCAAGGTACACCGCAGTAAAAGCCAAGATAGACAACGTTGAGGAACAGCTCACTAAAAACGAAGACGCTATGGTCGAGCTGGACACCCGCCTTATAAATGCCAGAAACGATCTGGAAACCAAAAATAAAGAGATCGAAGTCCTGAAAGACGAGTTCATGCAAAGACTGAAATCGATGTATGTGGCAGGCGGCGTAAGCACATACGAAAACGTCCTCGTTAATTCTACCGATTTCTTCGATGTGCTGATGCGCTTTGAACTTGTAAAGCGCGTTGCATCCCACGATGATGAAGCTCTTGATACTCTTATGGAGAAAAAACGTGAGATCGAAGCAGTTGAAGCCGAGATCAAGGAAAGCTCCGATAAACTGAAAAAAAAGTCAGCTGATTACTCAGCAATGATGGAAGAACTCAACACCGAGAAAAAATCGCTGAAAGAACTCATTGACAGTGCAGACGGCAAACTGGATACCATGGCTCTCGATAAGGCAGCCCTTGAACTTCGCTCAGCACAGCTGACAGAAGCCAAAAAGACCGCCACAACTACCACAACCACGGCTTCCAAGACTACTACTGAGGATAAAGACGACGAAATCTCAAGCAGCGAAGCATCGTCAACAAAGCAGACAACTGCACCCTCTGAGGACGAACCCGAGGATACACCTACCGAGACCACTAAAAAGAAGAAAACGACCACAACTATAGAACAAGAAGAACCCAAGCCTGAGCCCGAACCAGTTCCGGAGCCTCAGCCCGAACCTGAGCCCGATCCTGAACCTCAGCCGGAGCCGGAACCCGAACCTGAGCCCGAGCCTCAGCCGACAGATGATTCAAGACAGAGCAAGATCGACACTGTATTGAGCTACGCACGCAGCAACGTCGGCGGAGCATATGTATGGGGCGGAGCAAGCTACCGTGCCAACGACTGCTCGGGACTTGTAATGCTCAGCTATGCACAGATAGGCGTATCGCTTCCACACCTTGCATCGTCACAGGCAGGCTACGGCACAGCAGTCAGCTACGGCGACCTTCAGGAGGGCGACCTGATATTCTTCGGCTACGGCGGAATAGGCAGTATATACCACGTTGCGATATACAACGGCAACGGAAGGATAGTACACGCCGCTAACAGCAGCGAAGGCATCATATTCTCCGACCTCGCAAGCTTCTCTATGTACAATCCGATAGTATGTATGCGCAGGATAATATGATAATACAAAATACATAACGTAAAAACAGCCCCGAAGCATTTCAACACGCTTCGGGGCTTTATTTCATTGTCAGTTCACACGAACCTTTATTCATCTTCTGCTTCTGCTTTGACAAGCTGATTAGTACGATAAGTCAGCGTCAGAAGACTGTCACCCAGATGCACGTTCTCGACCTCGATACCCTTGTGGTCAATGGTAAGATCATAGTGCGAAAAATTCCAGAATGACTTTATACCGAGTTCAACAAGCTTGTCAGCTATCGCCTGAGTATTTGCCTTGGGTATGCAAAGCACTGCTATAACAGGGTGTTCCTCTTTGCAGAATTCCTCTATCTCATCGGTGTGACGTATCGCTATACTGCCCACAGTCTCACCCGTAAGCCTTGGATTAGCGTCAAAAATGCCTGCCAGCCTGCATCCTCTCGTGCTGAAATTTATGTGCATGGCTATCGCCTTGCCTAGATTTCCCGCACCAATCAGAATGGTAGGGAATTCCTTGTCCACCCCGAGGATATGTCCTATCTCGTCCCTCAGAGATGCAACATGATAGCCGTATCCCTGCTGACCGAATCCGCCGAAACAGTTTAAATCCTGTCTTATCTGCGAAGCCGTGAGCTTCATCATCTCTGAAAGCTCCCGCGATGATATCCTCTCGACTCCCTGCTTTTCAAGCTCGCCAAGAAATCTGTAATACCTCGGCAGACGCTTTATCACCGATGTTGATATATTACCGTTTTTAGCCATCTTCTAAGCCCTCCCGAGTTATCCCGCTTACCGTTAAGTTTCGTTAAGCTGAAATTAACCGTATTGTCATAAGTTGCCTTTGTCAAATAAATAACGATAATATTATATACCCAAATCCAGCATTTGTCAAGTACAAAAGCCCGATATTCTCGGAAATCACCCAACATTCTTTATGAAATTCGTCAATATCAACATAATGCTGTCAGGTAACGGTACTATCTTACTGCTGTGTATCCTGCACACCTTGTTCTAAACCATGCTTTTTCCTCAGCTCTTCAGCTATCTCCGAAAGCTTCTGCAAACGGTGGTTAGCTCCTGAACGTGATATGGGCGGAACCATCTCCGCGCCAAGCTGTTTCAGGTTGTAATCAGGATTCTCCAGACGAAGCTCCGCCATCTCCTTTAACTGTTCGGGCAAAGCCGAAAGTCCTATTTTCTGATCGATAAGCTCTATATCCGCCACCTGACGTTCAGCCGCACGCAAAGTCTTGTCGATATTTGCATTGTCACAGTTCATGGCACGGTTTATCTTGTTGCGGACATCCTTCTCCATCTTCACGTTCATAAGCTCGATAGAACACATGGTAGCCCCCATAAGGGTCAGCATATCTATTATGTTCTCCGACTCCTTTATGTACATCACCTGCGCACCCTTGCGCTCAACGTGCTTGGGTATTATCTCATGACGCTCGATAAGCAGCAGACCCAGGTCGTTGCACAGGTCAAGTGTTGGCATAACGAACTCCATGTGATACTTCTTGCTTGGGTCGTTCACCGAACCGCAGGCAAGGAATATACCAGCTGTCAGGAACGGAAAGAACTTGTCCTTTGGCAGATACTCCTCCGTCAGTCTCCTGCTTTCGTCCATACCGAAATAGTCCAGCAGATATATCCTCTGACCCTCATCGGGTATAGTCAGGCTGAACAGCGTGACACCGCTGCGCCTTTCAGCCTCGCTGATATCCACCGCATTGTCATCTTTAAGCACCCTGCAAACGTTCCTCACAAAGAAATCCTTGACCAATGAGTTTTCTGTGAGAAAAAGGATCTCCCTGTCGCTGAGTTCGTTGCAGCAGCAAAGCAGACCCATCAGGCAGGCATCAGCCTTCTGTGAGGTGTTTATCTTATCTATTATCTCAGATTTTACTCTGTATGAAAAAGACATCTCGTCCATTGTCATCACTCCTGATGGTATTATAGCATATATCAGCGCAAAAGTAAAGCAAGATCATCATCTTTCTCACGATGCAACGAAATTGCATCTTCTTAAAAAATTCATAAAAAATCAGATAGTTATTGACAAATGGTAAGGGTTAAGATATAATTATAAATGTGAGCAGAGTCCCGAAAACACAACATCTGCAAATAAATTTCGTATTAATAATCTACAACCAGAGAGGAGACAAAATGAATAAAGAATTGTTCAAAAGAATGGCGGGGCTGATATCCGCCTTTGCTATCACAGCATCGTCAGTTCTGCCCTCCGCAGCCCAGGCGGTAGAGATAGCGGACACCCGCACCGACTATGACAATATCGTACATGTCATAGTCGAACTCTACGGCGACCCGATCCTTGCAGCCGATACAGGCGATATGAGCTCGGATTATCTCGATACAGCCGACGCACAGAGAAGGTCTCAGCAGCTGGAAGCTCTCAGAAAGAACGCTTTCGGCGAGATACTTTCCATTTATCCTGATGCAAAGATGGATTTCACCTACGATGCCGTATTCAACGGCTTCTCCTGCACTCTGCCCGATGAACTTCTCGATAAAGCAGAAGACCTTCCTGCAATTAAGAATGTCACTGTTTCTCAGAAAAATCAGGCTCCGGATCTTTATCAGGCTATTGAGGGTACGGGCTCTTACTATTTTTCTTCCGAAACAGGTCTGACAGGCAAAGGCAAGGTTATCGCCATTATAGATACCGAACTCAAGACCGACCACGAGATGTTTGCCCCTCTTACGGACGTATCTTCTGTAAAACTCACAAAGGCTGATATCGCTGACGCAGCCCAGAACCGAAATCTCAATTTCGAGATCGATCCCGACTCCGCCTACATCAGCAGCAAGATACCCTATGCCATATCACTGGTAGATTCCGAAAACCGCTACAATGTCGAAAACTCAGACGATATTATGTACCACGGCACCCATGTATGCGGCATCGCGGCAGGTAACAGAGTAAAGCCTTATATGGAAGAATATGAAGACTACGTCGATATGAGCGGAGTTGCACCCGATGCACAGCTGATATTCATGGCAGGCTTCACACAGGAATTCGATGAGATCCCCTCCATGGATGATAACGTTGCAGTCGCAGGTATTGAAGATGCCATAAAACTCGGCGCAGATGTTATAAGCCTAAGCTTCGGCGGTCAATACTCTACCGATGAACAGGAAGATCTTTACGTTAAAGTTCTCAAAAACGCAGATAATGCAGGCATTGTGATATGCTGCGCCGGAGGCAACTCAAACTGGCCGATCCATACCCCTGATAACGTCGAAAGAAACTCGCTCAATTCTCCGGGTCTCATGGATGATATGTTCACCATCGCAGCAGCAAGCGTTCTCTCCACCGAGCTCAACATCATAAAACTCGCCGACGGTACTAAGCTGCCCTGCTCAATAATGTCGCCTAAGTCTGTCAACAAAGATACCGAATACGAATTCGTGTACTGCGGCACAGGCAGCGAGGAAGAACTCAAATCCGCAAATGTCAAGGGCAAGATCGCCCTGGTAGATTATTTTGACTATGATAGAGGTCTCATTGCGCTGATAGAAGAAGCAGACAAAGCAGGTGCGGCAGGGCTGATGTTCTGTTCCAATGATGAATCATACTATAACCCCTATTATGAAGACGAAAACTTCTTCGTCATAGGCACCAACATCGAGGGTTCAAAGCTCATCAAAGCACAGGAAGATAACCGTCTTTTCTTCAGGACAGATACCTTTATGGATTTCTTGATTTCAGATATGGCAACCTTCTCCTCCCACGGCGGTCTTCAGTCACTGGAACTCAAACCCGACATCAGCGCCCCCGGTGAGAATATTTACTCCGCTTCATATTCGTACACCGGCTATAGTTATATGGACGGCACCTCGATGGCAACACCATTTGCCGCAGGCTGTTCCGTACTGGCTGAGCAGTATATCGAAAAAAATGGCTGGGACGTTTCAGGAACCGAAAAAGTCAGCCTTGTGAAAAATCTGCTGATGAACACTGCCGACCCTGTACGTAAATGCGACATACCCTATTCTCCCAGGATACAGGGCGCAGGTCTTGTAAATATGGAAGACCTGGCAGACTGCACTGTTACCATGACAAACAACGGCAAAGCCTCAGTCTGCTTAGGTGAAAAGGTGGGAGATAACTTCAGCTTCGATGTGACTCTGCATAATTACGGCAGTTCCGAAGTAGTATTCAACAGTGCCGACCTTGAAATGATACACGAGACCACCGAGTTCAGTGACCTGCTAAACAATGATGCTATCTCAGATACCCCTGCCGTTCTTGGTTCAACAGCGTCATTCTCTGCTGATACCGTCAAAGTACCCGCAGGCGGCGAAGCTACCCTGACCGTATCCGTCACCCTTGATACCGATGACGTGACTGCCCTCAACAGTGTGTTCACCAACGGCTGGTTCACCGAAGGCTATCTCACCCTCTCGGGAGCAGATAACTGCAGTGATATCTCTATCCCGATCACAGGCTTCCACGGCGACTGGAATTCTATCCCAATCATCGGAAAGGATTACTCCGCTGATAATACAATGCTTGCCGAGAACGTCCTCAGAAAACACCTCTTCGGAAATCATATCCCTGCTTCGGCATCTATCGCCAAGGCTCTCTCGCTGTACAAAAACCGTTCCGCTGAGGATTACTGTCCCAATCTCGACCCTGCGCCTCGTCATGGATACGTGGTATCGAACAGCTCATCATTAACACCTTCAACATCTGATTTTATGCAATATAATTTCTTCCCCAACCGCGCAAGCACTATCAAGGAGTATACCCTGACCGACGAGAACGGCAATGTATATTTTGAGAGCGAACCTGAGGAAAGGTGTCCTCAGGACAGTGAGAAGATCCTGTATATCGAGCCCGAAAATACTTTGAAAAACGGCAGATATTTCCTGAATATCACCACCGAGCTTTTACAGAGCCCGAGTGAAAAGGTGCAGCAGAAAAAGTCCATAGAAATAACTATTGATAACGATCCACCCGAGTTCAGCGATATCAGCATAAAGAAAGAAAATGGCAGAAAGATACTTACTGTCACTGCCAAAGATCCTGAGCTCGAAGGCTTCTATATCACCGGAACAGGCAAGGGCTGTATTAAGGGCTCTTCCGATAACAGGGGATATACCTCAGATGATATAAAAAAAGTTCTCGAATTCCTTGACCCCACTGCCAATTACTATTCTTCCTCAGAAGGAGGTGTAGGGTCATACGGCAGAAACTTCACCTGTTCCGCAACATTCGATGACATCCTCTTTTATTTCTGGCTGGATGAACCCGATAATCTCAGTTTTGATTTCATCGATGCAGTACCCGCAGAACCCGATGAAAATGGCTGTATGACCATTGAATACGATATCACAGACCTTACCGACTATACCATAAGTGTTGCCGACAGAGGCTATAATATCGCAAATTATTCCGAAGATGCGCCTTTAGTAAGCAATATTCCCGGTATCTTCGAGGTAAAGGAAGATACTCCCGTAAGCAAGCTCACTGTCCCGACTTACTCTTTTGACGGCAAAGTGACCTCCAAGGGCTGGGAGTACTACGATTTCTACTCAGCCGAATGGATACCCTTTGAGGCTTCAAAAAAGATCGACAGCTTCTTCCACGGCGAAAAGATCAGGTACGCTGTATATTCCGGCGATAAGGCCGGTTACAGTAACGCCGCGGTAATATCGATAACCAACAGAATGATGATACATGTATCTGTCTATGCAGACGATCAGCTGTTGATGGACGAAATGATGTACCGAGGACAACAGCTGGATCGCATGATGTTCGGTTATGACAAAACCACATCCTACCGCGTCGTTATGGAGGCTGAAGGATATGTGACAAAAGTCATGGAATTTATGGGCAGAAACAGCCCAAGTGATCTGGATGTGTATTTATACCATCTCGGCGATACCAACGGCGATAAAATCATAAACATCTCCGATATTACCAGAACAGCGGCCTTTGTAAAGGGCAAAAAAATGCTCAGCGACTACGAACAGAAAGTTGCAGACATAAACTACGACGGCAAAATCAATATTACCGATATCATAAGACTGGCAGCTAAAGTAAAAGGCAAAAGAGATTTCTCATAGCCCATATAACAACAAAGGCATTTCTGCTATATCCATGCAGAAATGCCTTTCCTTATTATGCGAAAAGAAGTACCGCCCGCAGACGGTACTTCCTTTTCGTAAATCATTCAAAATATTCAGATGGTGATATTCTCACCCTTCAGACCAACATAAGCGCCCTGCTTAGCCTCAGCAGAATCAGCATGAGCCAGCAGCCACTTGTTTCTTGCCCACAGAGTCTTGTCCTCTGCATCTATGATCTCACCCTTGGGCAGATCGGTATTGGTGTTTCTGGGCAGAACTATCGCAACCCTGAAACCGCCGTCAGCAGTCTGGCAAGGAGCATAGTGCAGTGAAGTAGCGTATACCTCAACAACAGCTCCCGCAGGTGCACGGAATGCCTTTACATCAGCAGTATCCAGTACGCCGTCAATTATCTTTTCCTGCTTAGCCAGAAGCAGTATAAAATCATCAGCACCGATATTTATCTCACTGTTTCTGTGGTATTCAAGGCAGTTCAGCGCCTTGTTGTGACCCCAGCACATACCCAGTTCAATGGGCATACCGCCGAAAGCGTTGTTCTCCAGCTTGGTGAAAATGCCGCACTTTTCAAGAGAATCGATCCAGGGCTCATAGGCAACGCCCTCCGCAGGCATCTCAACAGCGTTCATCGCAGCGATGAGTTCCTTGGTGTCATAACCTTCAAGCACCTTACCGAACTCTCTGAATTCGGGATCATTAACCGAATAGATCTTCATTATATGTGTCCTCCTTTACGGTATCATGTGCAAAAATACACAAAAAATCGTCGGCAGGCAGAAACATCTGCCACCATGATAACACAACTATTATATCACATTATTAGTTACAAGTCAACGAGAATAGGCGCTGTGAATGTTCATTTTTTGTGATTCTTTTACTGATTTTTGCTGACTTGCAGAGAAGCGCTTTTTAATTCATAATTCATAATCACCACGATTTGACACCCCCGCCCTTTTGTGCTATACTGTATACGCAAGAATATGCCCGTTCACGCCTTTCGTCAACGGGTATCCTAATCATAACCCCATACAAGGAGATCATCATGAGCCTTAAACTGAAACTCAGGCAGCTTGCTAAAATGTTTTTGCAGAATGTACTGCTGCCATTTATATATTTCATCTTTTCCCGCGGCGAAATCGAAAAAGGTCTTGTTATATTCGCTGATGCCCACCACGATACCTGCCCTTTCAGTATGCGCGTTATGCGCCACAAGGTGGCAAAGCTGGAAGGTGTTCACGTCAAAGAGTTCTACCTCGATTTCAAAAAATGCTCCAAGCCCGCTCTTGTGCGCTTTATACTGGATTTCATGATTGCTTTCGGCAGGGCTGAACAAATATTCATCTGTGATACTTTCCTGCCCGTTTCAAGCTGTCATAAGCGCAGTGAAACTTTCGTCACTCAGCTGTGGCATTCTGGCGGTCTGCTGAAAAAAGCAGGCTACGATTCCGAGGACTGCGTGCCATCGTTCTACAAGGGCGATGTCTTTGGTGGCTACGACCTCTGGACAGTCAGCGCACCCTGCGTTGCCCCCGTGATAGCAAGTTCTTTCCGCCAGAGATACGATAATGTACGCCCTCTCGGCATCAGCCGCACAGATATCTATTACAGCAAAAAGTACAACGACCTCTGCCGAGAGAAATTCTTCAAATCCCACCCCGAAGCATTCGGCAAACAGATCGTCCTCTGGGCACCCACATTCCGCGGAAATGCCGCCGAGCCCTATGTTGTGGGTGGTGAGGATATCGAAAAGGTCTGCGCCGCTCAGGGCAGATACCTTATAAAGAAGCTGCACCCTCATATGCAGCCCGATGACGGTTTCCCTACCGAAAGCCTTTTCGCCATTGCGGATATACTCGTCACCGATTATTCCAGCGTAGTTTTCGACTGGCTTATCTACCGTAAGCCTTTCGTATTCTTCGCCCCCGACCTCAAAGACTTTGATACCGAGCGTGGATTCTACGTTGATTACCACAGCTTCCCCACAACCGTCGCACAAACAGCCGATGAGCTTTTCACCGCCATCGACCACGAACTTTCCTGCCGCAGCACCGCAGAACTTGAAAAGTGCGTATCCTACCACATGGGCAGCTGTGACGGACATTCCACCGACAGGATAATAGCTGAGATATTCGGCAGAAAGGGGGCAGACAAATGAAGCTTTCAGTATTGCTGACAGTAGGTGCCTCCGACAGGGTAGCCCTTGATACCGTTCTGAACATCGCAGGTCAGTCGGGCGAACTTGTAAAGGATATATTCCTTATCATCGCAGGTGATTTCACCGAAGACGACAGAAAAAAGCTCTACCTTGAACGTTCCTCCGCTTTCGGAATGACCGCCTTTATCAACATCGGCGGCAAAAGCGAAGCAGAACTGCTGAACACTTTTATAAAGTATGCAAACGCCGATTACTGCACCGTCATGCGTGCAGGCGGCAAGGTTGACCCCTCATATTTTCCGAGACTTATAGCCGCCCTTGACAGCGACCCAGAACTGCATATAGCCTGCGGCAGACTAGCAGGAAGCGGTAAAAATACCTTCTTCCCCTTATCGGTCAGGGCAGCAGTCATCGACCTTAATAAAAGCCACAACTGCTTTCCTTCGACTTTTGAAGCCGTGGTGGTGCGCACCTCATTTGCCGCCGAACACCGTTTTGAGACAGAAGCAGGCGATTTTACTCAGCAAAAATGTATGCTGAAAGCCCTCTGCGAAGAAAAGAGATTTTTCTACGATGACCGCCTTACCGCATGGCTGGCTGAAAAAAGGATCTCCCCCGCGCAGAAAGATATGCTCCCCGAAAATTCGGACAAAGCCGAAACTTACACCGCCATCTTCGATAACTGCCTTATCCCCCTTACTGAGACCTGTAAAGGAAAGGACGGCAGACTTCCCCTTTTCCTACAGCATTTCATCACCGCAAAGGTAATGGAATGTAACGATAGAGGTCTGCGCATAAAAGAATTTCCCGAGGATGAAAGAAGCAGGGTCATCGACACCATACAAAAAGTCCTGCGTCCAATCGAGGACAAGGTGATATGTGATGTATACGGCTTATTCTCCGCAAATCCCGAAGAAAAGCGCCTGCTTCTGGGCTTGAAGCACGGCCACGAGAACTACTTCCCCGATATCAGCTACAACAGTGACAGGCTTTTCTCGGTGCAGAAAGATATCGTCCTTTTCGACAGCACAAGGCTCTTCATCGAGATTGTCCAGCTGAACCTGTATAAGAACAATTTCGAGATAGACTGCTGTTTCGATAACATATTCAGCGAGCGCCGCACAAAGCTGACCGCCGAATACGCAGGCGACGAATACAAGCTGAACTACGACCGCAAAGGCGAGCCTGTTATGTATTTCGGTAAAAAGCTTGAAAGACAGCGAACATTCCACCTGAGCATACCTATATCGGAGGAAAGGGCCGAGCTGTGTTTCTTCATACTCTTCAAAGGCTGTAAATACGAGCTAAAGACAATATTCCGCACTCCCGGCAGCCGAATTGAAGATGGCTGTCACGAAAGTATATTCCCTCTCGGAAACAATTTCTTCGCCCGCGCCGAAAACGGCAGACTTGTCACTCTTGCACTCTCCGAAAAGGCACAGCGCAGAGCTTTCCGCGGTTCGATGAAAAGGGCAGCCGAGGAAGGCGTGTCTTTCAACCTGAGGACAGCCTACCGCTGTACTGAATTCTGGTTCAGAAACAAGAATATCTGGCTTTTTGCAGATGATACCCAAAAAGGCGGCGGTGCGGCAGAGGATATGTTCCGCTATGCCATGACCCGCCATGACGAACTCTACTGCTATTACATCACCGATAGGGAAAGCCCCGCGGCACAGCGCCTTATCGAAGACGGCTACAAGCCCCTGTACAGAGGTTCTCTGCTGCATAAACTGCTTTTCCTGAACGCGCAGGTATATATCACAACCGTTCCCGATATCCTGCAAAAGAATTTCCCGGGAAATGATGATACATCGTACAGCCTTACAAGGCTCAGCACAACAACAAATGTTTTCCTGCAAAATTCTCCCGAGGACAAGCCCGCTATCACGAAAAACCATCGTCTGCACGACAATGTCAGACTTTACTTCTGCGGTACCGGTGACTACATAGAAGAACTGAGAAAGCCCGAATACGGCTATGAGAACACCGAGGTGCTGAAACTCACAGGTCTTACAAGCTATGACCTCATAACCGATAATTCAACAAGCAGTGATATGCTGCTGATGCTTGCAAAATACGTCCCCGAGGAACAGGCACCCTTCAAAGATACCGAGTTTTTTAAGCTTCTGAAAGAACTTCTCGAAAACGAAAAACTAAAAACAGCCCTCAATGACAGCGGCTATTCCCTTACCATTGCTTTTGAGGGTGTGACCAACGATGAAGCAAACGCCCTGCCAAGACTTGATAAAGTCACATTCCTGACCGATGATTTCAATGCCGATGAACTTAAAAGCCGTTCGTCCCTCATCATCACCGATGACCCCGAGGAACTTTCCGCAGGCATAATGCGCAAGCCGCTGATATACTTCGGCACCGAGGGCAAGCCCTTCGGCGAAAAAGCCGATACCCCCGAACAGCTTGCCGATATCCTCTGCGGATATATCGAAAACGGCATGAACATCAAAGAAGAAATGTCCCAAAAAGCGGACGAATATCTCGGCTCAGCCCGTGATGGCTGCAAACGGGAGATTTATAACACTATCATAACCTATCTCTACGATAATCACGAGATAGAAGGCTATGAAGATTTTGAGGTGGCAGACAACTATGAAGAGAACAACTATAACGAAGAAAACAATTAAAACAGCCGCGCTGATACTGACCGCAATGCTGATGATGTGCGGCTGCAGCACAAATAACGATACCAAGGCGGATACTTCCTCAGCCGCAGGCACCGAGAAAGCCGCAGATATCTCCGCCGAAGAACTCCTTGCCGACATAAGCCATGATAATCTTGACGGCAGACTTTCCAAGGGTGACGGAAAATACGACAAAAACGCGGCACAGTTCTATGAAACAGGCTTTGCTAATATCCTCGATGGTGCCATACTCTACAACGAGAACGGCGGATATCCCGACGAAGTCTCCGCCGTAAAGTTCGATGAGGGCATCGATGGTCAGGAACTTCTTAAACAGCGCCTTGAAAGCCGAACCGCAACTTTCCGCGATTACCGCCCCGAGGAAGTACCCAAGCTTGAAAACGCCAAGATATTCAACGCAGGCGGATTTGATATACTGATAATCTCCGATGATGCAGACAGCATCGAAAAACAACTGAAAGAAAAGCTGTCATGACAGCATCAGCCCCGTATTTTTAGCAGAATTGTCAATTGAAATATGAGCAAAATATGGTATAATGATTATATATTAATTAAAATAATTTACCGGAGGTAATCTGACATGGCAATGATACTCGTTACAGGCGGCGCAGGCTTCATCGGCAGCCACACCGTCGTTGAACTGCTTAATGCGGGATATGACGTAGTTATAATGGATAACTTTTCCAATTCCAAACCCGAAGCCCTTAACAGGATAAGAAAGATAACAGGCAAGGAATTCGGCTTCTATGAGGCTGATATGCTTGACCTCACTTCAATGGACAGGATATTCGAGGAAAACAAGATAGACGCTGTCATCCATTTTGCAGGACTCAAAGCTGTAGGCGAAAGCGTTGAAAAACCCGTTGAGTACTACCATAACAATATCACAGGCACTCTCCTGCTGATACAGGCTATGCGCAAGGCAGGCTGCAAAAAGATAGTATTCTCTTCATCAGCTACGGTATACGGTCCCGTGAACAAAGCGCCCTATACCGAGGATATGCCCACCTCTGCCACCAATCCCTACGGCTACACCAAGGTGATGATAGAACAGATACTCCGCGATGTATGTGTTTCCGATCCCGAATGGTCTGTATCCCTGCTGAGGTACTTCAACCCCATCGGCGCCCATGAAAGCGGACTTATCGGCGAAGATCCCAACGGCATACCCAACAATCTGCTGCCCTATATCTGTCAGGTAGCAGTCGGCAAGCTGGAAAGACTTGGTATCTTCGGTGATGATTACGATACCCCCGACGGCACAGGTGTCCGCGATTATATCCACGTGGTAGACCTTGCAAAGGGTCACCTCTGCGCACTTAAATACGTTATGGAGCATACAGGCTGTGACGCAGTCAACCTCGGCACAGGCAAGGGTTCTTCCGTTTACGATGTTCTCCACAGCTTTGAAAAAGCCTGCGGCAAGGAACTCCCCTACAAGGTCATGCCAAGGCGTGCGGGCGATATCGCCACCTGCTATGCAAACCCCGAAAAAGCCAAGAAGATCTTCGGCTGGGAGGCTAAGCTGACCCTCGATGAAATGACAGCCAGCAGCTGGAACTTCATCAAGAACAACCCCAACGGTCTATAAAAATACGAAATACAAATGACACTGTCGCGCCCGAAAAAAATTCACCTTTTTCGGGCGTTTTTTCATTGACAAAGCTTTCCCGTTGTGGTAAAATCAGAACAAAGAAAACAAGTTCACCGCTGTAAAACCTATAAAGGGGGTGCCAATATGCCGCACATCATCGGTCTTGTCTTTACATGGATATTCCGGATATCACTGGGATACTATGTCTTATGGCTGTACATCGGCATACACTGCGCTATCTTCGGCATAGAAGAGGGCTGGGCTGCACCCGCCCTGAAAAACAGCAAATGTCGCCGTAAATACGGCAGAGAAGGTTTCACAAACGGTATCGCCATTGGGTTCATACTGACTGCGTGCGGCGGCTGGGTAGTTCCGCTTTATCAGGCGGTTTACCTCATCATCAGGCTGATATTACGTTTACTATAAAATCAATCGGGTATAAACAGGAGGGATAATCATGTTGAAATGTTCACAGATGTTTTCAGACAGTATGGTTCTCCAGCGTGAGAAATGCATAGCTGTCTGGGGCACAGGCGAAGACGGAAAGATCATCACCGCGGCTATCGGCGAAAACAAAACCGAATGTACCGTCAAGGACGGCAAATGGCAGTGTGAACTGCTTCCCATGGAAGCGGCAGAGGGTCTTACCCTGACAGTTACCGACGGCACCGATACCATTACTTTTACCGACATTGCGATCGGTGAAGTCTGGTTATGCGGCGGTCAATCCAATATGGAACTGGAGATACAGAACGCCAAGGACGGCGCAAAATGCCTCGCCGAACTGAATAAGGACACCCCCATACGCTACTACTACACCCCGAAAGTCGCTACCGCCGAGGAAGCCGAACGTCAGGGTGAACAAGCCGTATGGCAAAGGGCTGACAGCGAAACTTCAAAATGCTGGAGTGCAGTAGGTCTCCACTTTGCACGCAAGCTTTCAAAAGACCTCGGAGTTGTAGTCGGTCTTATCGGCTGTAACTGGGGCGGCACCTCCGCTTCAAACTGGGTCGACAGAGAAACTCTTGAAAACGACAGGCGCATATCCTCCTATATCACCGAGTACGAAGATACCATAAAAGGCAAGACCCTCGAAGAACAGAAAGCCGAGTATGAAGCCTTTCTCGAACATGAAAAGAACTGGCTGAAAAAAGCGCAGGTCTACTGGGATGTTGACCCGAATATGTCATGGGGTCAGCTTGAAGAAAAACTGGGCATATACGGCTGGCCGGGTCCCAGAAACGAATTCAACCCCTTCAGACCCTGCAATATGTATGAAAATATGCTCACAAGGGTCTGCCCCTATACCCTCCGCGGCTTTCTCTACTATCAGGGCGAATCCGACGACCACAAACCTGACAGCTACTATGTACTGCTGACAGCGCTGATAGCAAAATGGCGTGAGATATGGGGCGACGATACCCTGCCTTTTATAATGGTACAACTTCCAATGCACAGCTACGCCGCAGACCCCGACTATAAAAACTGGTGCAAGATACGTTCAGCCCAGATGAAGACCTTCCGCACCGTGAAAAATACAGGCATCGCAGTTATCCTCGATTGCGGCGAGTTCAACGAGATACACCCCAAGGATAAACTCCCCGTGGGCGAAAGACTCTGCCTGCAAGCCGAAAAGATTGTCTACGGTATGGACGTTGACGCATTCGGCCCTATCTACGAAAGCTGTATCTTCAACGATGGCAAAGCCGAAGTGAGCTTCTCCCACGCCGAAAACGGTTTCAAAGTCAAAGGCTCCATCAAAGGCTTCGAGATAGCAGGCGATGACGGCAAATTCACCCCCGCTCAGGCAGCTATTGGCGGCGGAAAAGCCCTCGTATGGTCTGAAAAAGTCCCCTCTCCCAATGCTGTCAGATATAACTGGACAAACTACGGAGAGGTCACTGTATTCGGGAAAAACGGCATACCAATGGCTCCTTTTTCCACATCTGATGATGTGTAACTTAACATTAATTAAGCATAATATTATGTAAATTATATATAATGCACATAGTATACACATATAACAAAATTTCTTGTACGTTTTAAACAAAGTTATATATATGCTCTTGAAATTTCAAACGATTTATGCTATCATAGATAATGTCAAAGAGGAGATAGTCGAGGGCTATACCTAAAAAAGATTTGAGTTTGGAGGAATATGACATGATAAAGAAGATTTCTGCATTTGCAGCAGCAACTGTTATAGCAGCTTCAATGTCTATATCTGCATTTGCTACTACATATGAAGATGCAGTTCAGGCAGCAAAAGACGCAGGCGTTCAGGCTAACAACGTTCAGGAACTGGACAACTTCCTGCAGGTACACAAGGATTGCTTCACCAGCGATGAGTACGATGATATGATTGCTGAACTTAACAACATAAAGAACACTTATGTTGCACCTTACTGCCTTGGCGGTGCTAAGCAGAAGGTTGATAAGGCTCCGGCTGACCTTAGCGAACAGGATAAGATCCTTATCGGTAAGGAGTGGACTGAGGACGAGAAGAAGGCTATTCAGGACGCACTTATCAACCTCGGTAAGAAGCACAACGTAACCGTTACTATCACCAAGGTAGATGACGTTCATTTTGCAGTTGCAGCTGAGCACAAGCACGACAACAGCTCTTCCAATGGAAACGGCAATGGCAACGGCGGCAGCAACAACAATGCAGGCGGCACTACTATCAAGAGCGACAATCCTGTTGCTTCCACAGGTGCAGGTGAGACTGAGACATCCAGTGCAGCAGCAGCTGTAGCAGCTGTTACTCTTGCAATGGCTGGCTTCGGTGTGTTCATGGTTGCTAAGAAGAACAGAGCTTAATCAAAATTATATTTCGGAGTGATTTATCATGAGTGATGCCGTAAAGAAAACGGAACAGCACGCTCATAAGCATAAAACTTCGTCATCACGGGTGTTGAGGACAGTTACCTATGTTCTCACACCTTTTTTGATATTAGTTTTATTGTGCAGCACGGCTGTTCTCGCATTATTTAAACCATTCAAGAACTTTAAACCATACCTCGATACGACATTCGGCGCTACACCAATGGAGGTAAGAAATCTCCGTACTATCAATAAATACCGCGACGACGATGCCCCCGATCAGATCAAGGAAGTCGAAGTCGAAGTCAACGGCAAGCAGGAAACTCATACCATGGTCTATCCTTACTATGGCGATTATTATGCCGAACTCAACTGCGAAGCCGCCGGATTAAAAAAGGTCCCCGTTTACAGCGGCCAGGACGCCTATGTACTTGAAAAAGGCGCAGGCTGGTACAACGGTTCCGTATTTATCGGCAGACCGGGCAACGTCGTTATTGCGGGTCATAACCACACTTTTTTCTATAATCTGCCTAAGTGCGAAATAGGCGACGTTGTCACACTTGAGACCTCTTACTGCAAATGCACCTATATAATCGATGAAAGAGTTGTTTTCCACGAATCTGATTATACATATGTCTACCCCACCGATGATGACAGACTGACTATGTATACCTGTTGGAACGAGGGCAGACTCGGTATGTCCCAATACCGCCTTGCTTTCATATGCAAGCTGAAGGATATAGAATGGAAAGAGGTCGAGACAAAGGAATGAAACGACTATATCACTACCGCCCGATGCTGGCCTTAGCCATATTTGCAAGCCTGTTTGCAGTACTGACAGAGGCTCTTATATTCTGCCATAAAATGGTCTTCAATACCGATTATTATGTGTGGACTATAAGCAGCAGCGGCTCTGATAAAGCACTGTATGACGAGATAGACGAATACCTCGGTCAGTATTCCAATCCAACCGGGATCCCGAAAGAGGTCTACACCAAAAGCCTTGATGAAGAAAAAGTTTCCGTCACCGCGAAAAAACTCACCAGAAGTTCCCTTGATTATATGTTCGGCAGATCTCTTTCAAAACCGGATGTCGATTACGACTTCACCGAATTCGAGAACGATATTATCGAATATGTAGAAAAAGATGCCGATGACAGAGGGATCGAAAAAGACAAAGATTACTACGCTTCCATAGATAATACCATCGATATTGCAGAAAAGAAAATAAATTCCACATTCGATGTCCTGATGGCAAAAAAACTGGCGCTGAGCTCATCAGCTTCTGTCTTCAGAAAGATAGTTCCCGAACTTAGCCTTGGTATCGGCATATGTGTCTTTGTTCTTGCAGTGCTGCTGGGTCTTATGTTCTACATCGACCGCCACCACCCATTCGATATGCCCTACTGGTTTGGAACGCTGTTTTTCTCCTGCTCTGGAGTTTTCCTTATTCCGTCACTTTTCTGCCGATTTACAAATTATTTCGACGGTCTGTTCATGGAAAACAAAAGTGTTTACTATGCTATCACAAGCGCTATATATGGCGTGACCGACAGACTAATCTTCGTAAACGGCATACTTTTCGGACTGGGTATCGTCCTCATTATCTTTGCACAGGTGATACATATTTTCCGTGTACGTGAAGCAAAATCAAGGTCACACGAACACTAATGATCAACAAAATCAACACGACTACAAACTCCTCAAACTTCTGAACCCAAAAGTCGCGACAATATAAACATTCATAGCGTGGACAATACAAATGTCCACGCTATTTCTTTGTTGGAAATATTGCCGCGCTAGAAGTCGGCAACTATACACCAAAGCAAATATCCGCTCAGCCCACACACTTATATAAAAACAGGGAGTCCCTCTTCAAAAGGAACTCCCCGATTTTATATTATCAAATACCCCGAAATATTCAGTTTAAGGGTGCTCGGCATGATACCGCTCCTTGTCGGCACGCATATTCTCATATGCGGTTTTCAATGCAAAACGTATATCCTTAACGGACTCAGCAAAGCATGATCCCGCCGCAAAGGTGATACTGCCTGATTCTTCCAGACTTTTTCTGGAATCATCAACAGACTTCGTGTATCTGTCAAACTCTTCTTTTTTAAAACCCCAGAACACCACTACGAACTCGTCACCGCCGAAGCGATAGTACTCACCTCTGCATTTGGTGGCTTCCTCTATTACCAAAGCCACTTTTCTGATCTGCAGATCGCTCATCGCATGACCGTGATAATCATGATATTTTTTCAGATCATTTATATCCGTAAACAGCACGCCTATCGGTACGCTTTTGAATTTGTCTTCACGTTCTGCCATATCGGCAAATTCTTCAAAAGCTTCCTTTTTTAAATAGCCTGTCTGTACATCATATTTATCGGATATAGTCATGATATCACCTCATTTTCGGGAGTGGCTGCTTTATATTATTTCAGAAGCTTTTCCCAAACGCCCAGTGAACCCAGCAGCAAAAGGAAAAGCAGTACAGGCTCGATAAATTTTACCATAACGATGTACATCCCCTTTCTGCCGAAACGTTCGCCGTTTTTAGTAGCTTCGTCGATGATGGTCTTGGGCTTTACTATCCAGCCTATGAGTATGCAGGTGCTGATAGCAACAACGGGCATCAGGATATTATTGGAGATATAATCGAAGATATCCAGTATCTGACCTACGCTTCCGTTGGGCAGTTTCAGGTCGAAGTAGAATACATTGTAGCCCAGGCAGATAACTACGCCCAGTGCCAGTGCAGCAGCTGTTTCGATAGTAACAGCCTTTTTACGAGACCATCCGAACTTGTCCATCAGACCCGAAACAACGGCTTCAAGTATGGATATGGAACTTGTCAGCGCAGCGAACAGTACCATTATAAAGAATGCCGCGCCTATCCATGTGCCCGCAGGACCCATAGCTTCAAATACCTTGGGGAGTGATTTGAACATCAAACTGGGACCTGCTTCTTTCAGACCCTCATCGCCCATGAAAGCGTATACAGCAGGGATTATCATAACGCCTGCCAGGAAAGCTACCAGTGTATCGAATATCTCGATGCGGTTTACAGACTTCATCAGGTTCTCGTCGTCCTTGAAGTATGAACCGTAAGTTACCATGATACCCATAGCAACGCTTATTGAGTAGAACAGCTGTCCCATAGCGTCAAGCACAACGTTGAATATATCCTTTGCGCCCATGCCTTCCAGATTCGGTACAACGAAAATCTTGAAGCCGTCCAGACCTGTTCTGCCGTCATTGCCTTTCAGTGTCAGCGCGAATATCGATATACCTATTATCGTCAACAGAAGCAGAGGCATAAGTACCTTTGATATGGACTCAATGCCCTTGTTTACGCCCAGTGCGATAACGATAGCCGTCGCACCAAGGAAAATAACGTCGAATATAATGGGCGAAACAGGTGCGGTGATGAATCCGCCGAAATAATCGTCAGACGCCGCAGCAGTGCCGTTGCCCGTTGCGAATACAGTAAAATACTTCAGCACCCAGCCGCCTATCAGGCAGTAGTAAGGAAGTATCATAAAAGGTACTATCTCCGCGAAAACGCCTATCCACTTTGACTTTTTGTGAAGTTCACCGTAAGCTGTCAGACATCCCTGCCTGGTCTTTCTGCCCATTGCAACTTCGCTGACCAGCAGGGTGAAGCCGAAGGTCAGGGCGAGTATCAGGTATATAACCAGAAAGATACCGCCACCGTTTTTAGCCGCCAGATAGGGAAATCTCCAGATGTTTCCAAGTCCCACAGCCGAACCTGCCGCAGCAAGCACGAAGCCCAGGGAGCTTGAAAATGAATTTCGCTTTGTTCCGCTTGTTTTTTCCATTTTCTAACACTCCAGTTTCCTTGATATCCCTCACACCGCAAAACGTCCCGACGTGAAAATATCAAAAATATAAATAAAAATTACCTTTTGACATTATAACATATTTAAGAATTTTTTTCAACCCAATAAATGAATTATGGTCAGGTTTTTTATGAACTTTCAGCAGGTAAAATTTAGTATGTTATCATGACACCGTATAATCACGTTAACATGGTCAATAATAAAAACAGTGAACGGCAGATAAGAACCGTTTAACGATAGTATGCCATAAAAGAAAGGAAAGATAACTATGAAAAGATATCTTGCAGTGACCATCTGTGCGCTGTCGGCAGCGGCAGCCATTACAGCCTGTTCGGCAGGCGAACGCAATGATTCTGAGTATAAGACGGGAAAGTACGAGGAAAGCAGTACCGTGACCACAACACGCCCCGCTGTTACCTCAAAGGCTGAGACTTCACGTAAAGATGAGGTATCATCACGCCGTGAGGAAAGTTCTTCCAGGAGGGACGAGGAATCATCACTCCGCGACAATGACATATCCCGCGATGATTCGGGTGACGTTATGAGCCGTATCGGTGAGGGTATAGACGATATCCTCGAAGGGGGCAACGATGTCATTGATGACACCATCGACACAGGCAGAGATGTTGCAGACGATATTATAGACTGATCGTAAGGCGGGGCTACCCGCCTTTTATCATGTTCCCAGAGAGCTCGATACGTTACGGACGGTTATACAAAGTATACCCGATAAATTATTCCCGATGCCTTTACAATCGGGAAATAATTTGTTATAATATATAACGGACTTGTTACTGACCCCATACCGAGGTCGGAATAAAGTCATTAGATCCGATAAAGACAAAGTAGAACAAAACGGAGGTAGAAAACTATATGCAAAAAACAATACTTATAATAGAAGACGATGCCGAGATAAACGATATGCTCCGCATACTGCTAAGGCAAAACGGATACAGCACCATAAGCGCCTATTCGGGCACTGAGGGGCTTCTCGCCCACAGCAGGGACGTTGACCTTATACTACTTGACCTGATGCTTCCCGGGCGCAGCGGTGAAGAAGTTATACGTGACCTTAAAGAGAAGCACAACGTCCCTGTGATAATTACAAGTGCCATACACGATGTTGAAAAAAAGGTCGATCTTTTTTCATTGGGGGCAGATGACTACATCACAAAGCCTTTCAATAATGACGAGCTCCTTGCACGTATCGGCGCAAGGCTGAGGGCGAATTCGGGGACTGCATCGGGTGAGATGATAACCTTTAAGGATATAGAGCTGAATGTCACTAATTTCACAGTGAAAGTAGCAGGCAAGGAAGTGGAACTCCCCCGCTATGAATTCGCACTGCTGAAACTTTTTATGGAAAACCAGAACCGCACCTGCACCAAAAGCCTTATATACGATACCGTCTGGGATTATGAAAATTCCGCCGACGACAATACCCTGAACGTGCATATGAGCAAGCTTCGCAAAAAGCTGAAGGAGTGCAGCGACGAGGAATACATAGAAACTGTATGGGGCATAGGCTACCGCATGAAGAAATGATCGGTTAAGATTTTTTTAAGGGTTGATTTAAGTGTTTATTAAGACCTTACTGTTATAATAAAAACATAGCAAACGACATCGTTGTTATCCCGCGACATACGACATAAACAGCGGTTTTACAGAACTTAAAGTGCAGTTTCTGATGTCGTTTACTATAACAGAAGAACGGAGGTCAGGAAAATGCGAGAGATCGTACTTCAGACAAAGAAGCTTACAAAAAGCTACGGAAGATCCACTGCCCTCGACCATGCTGATATGACTGTATACAAAGGAGATATCTACGGTCTTATCGGCAGGAACGGTGCAGGCAAGACAACTATGATGAAAGTGGTTTCTGGTCTTACCGCCCCTACAAACGGCGAGTATTCCCTGTTCGGAAAAACAGGTCTTGCGGCGGAAAACGAAAAGCGGCGCATAGGCTGTCTTATTGAAAATCCTGCATTTTTCGGGAATATGACAGCTTACCAGAACCTGCGCTACTACTGCTATCAGAAAGGCATAGCTGACCGCAGGCAGATAGACGAAGTGCTTGACCTTGTAAAACTGAGCGACGCCAGGAACAAAAAGTTCAAGACCTTTTCACTGGGTATGAAGCAGAGGCTGGGCATAGCCTTTGCTGTACTGGATAATCCCGATATAGTCATACTTGATGAACCGATAAACGGTCTTGACCCCATAGGCATCAGCGAACTGCGTGATACTTTCCGCAGGCTTTCACACGAAAGGGGCATGACGCTGATAATATCCAGCCATATCCTTTCGGAACTCTATGCGGTGGCTAACAGATTCCTGTTCATCGACAGCGGAAAAGTCCTGAAAGAGGTATCAAGATCCGAACTGGACCTTGAATGTAGCAGATGTATAACACTGGGTACAGACGATACCGCAAAAGCTTCGACTATACTTGAAAGAAATCTGGGCATCACTGATTATAAGGTGATAGACAACCATGAGATAAGGATATACGACGAGAATGCAAAGTCCAATATCGTTAACAGGACACTGGTGCAGAACGATGTGGATGTAATGAAGATACATGAATCAGGCGTTTCGCTGGAGGATTATTTCAAGCAGCTGGTCGGGGAGGTGAAGTCATGATAAATCTTATGAAAGCGGATCTTTACCGCATAGTAAAGACAAAGGGCTTCATCATATTCTGGCTGATATCTATAATGGTCTCAATGACGTCCATAGCCTTGCATGAGCCCGGCGGCATACTTCTGGGCGGAGATTTCGACCTGAACGGTGCTCAGAAGCTGGATATCAAGCAGACAGCCATGAACCTTCTGTACTACTTTCTGCTTATAATGCCTGTTTTCGGAATAATCACTGCGGAATTCACCGAGCATACCATCAAAAACACCATAACCTCAGCCGTCAGCAAGGGCAGGTTCTATGTCGCTAAGACCCTGTTTGCTATTGTTTACTGCCTGAGCTGTTTCCTCGGTGCGAACTACATATTCTATTTCGTAAACCGCGCTGTCAACGGCAGCAAGTACAGTTCGTCCCTCGGTGAATTTTCAAAAGTCCTTTTCGGACAGTTCCCTGTTTTTGTGGCGATAGTATCCTTGTTCATTTTCCTTGCTTTCTTCTTCAAAAAGGGTGCTGCATTCAACTCCATTGTGATAATCTCACCTCTGGTGTATTCAGTTATCCTGTCAATACTCTGTGATATAGATAGTGCGCAGAAGATCACCGAAAAATTGGTAAAATTCGAGGTCAGCACCATGATAGGCAACCTTGCTTTAGGCTGTTCGCAAAGCTACCGCACCGACTGCTACATAGTATCCGCAGCCGTGACCGTGATATCATGTGTGCTTGGATATATCACCTGGAAAAACAGAGAAGTCTGAAATACTATACGCCGCAGCAAAAGACTGAGCTGCGGCGTTTGATGATGAATAAATATCGATCTTAGGATTGGGGGTGCCGATATGACAGCGGCAGTTATAATTTTATCGGTGATACTTGCTGTCGTGACGGCGCTTTTTATGCTTGAAAAGAAAGAGCTGGCTAACATAGCAAAACAGCTCGCCGAGCTGAGAAATCAGGACACGAACCGCCTTATCAACGGCGAAAACGGCATGGCAGATAAGCTTATCGTTGAGATAAACTCCATGCTGAAAGAGATACGCGAGACAAAGGCTGAATACAAAAAGAAAAATCACTCTCTTGAGCAGATGATAACCAATGTATCCCACGACCTGCGCACACCGCTGACCTCTGCCATGGGTTATATCGACCTGATACAGCATTCGGATCTATCCGAGGAAGAAAAAAGACGGGAGCTCGCCATAATCGAAAACCGCCTTATCAGACTTCAGGAGCTGATAAACTCATTCTTCGAGCTGTGGAAGATAATCTCCTGCGGCAAAAGTCCCGAAAGATCAAACATTGATATCGTAGCCGTACTTGAAGAAGCAATAGTACATTACTACGATGACTACTGCGGCAGGGACAGGCAGATAGTATTCAACTGCACACAGCGCAAACGAATGGTATCATCAAACAGGAATATGCTGCTGCGAATTTTCGATAACCTCATCGGCAACGCCCTGAAACACGGCGAAGGCGACCTGACCATCACCGTGATCGAAAGCGATGAACTGCGTATAACCTTTGAGAACGTTCCTATCTCTCAGGATATCGACACCGAACATATCTTCGATGAATTCTACACTACCGATATCTCCCGCACCAAGGGCAACACAGGACTCGGGCTTGCGATAGCCAAGCAGTTTACCGAAATGCTGGACGGGACTATCTCCGCTGCGCTTTCAAACGGCAAATTCATACTGACTGTTACTATGCAGTGAGCCATATCTGCGGCTTTTTGGGGATATCAGTGCTTATGTTCAAGCTTATACGCCGTAACGCAGTATGCGGTGTTCATTGTCAGCCATATGACACCTATGCATATTATTGGGATAAGCCCGTAGTGCAGTATCGTCTGAAGTACAAAAGCCAGGAACCACATGAACAAACAAGCGACATTTCCCGCCCTGTATGCGGTGAATCCTGCCTGCCATATCAGCTGTTTCTGGGCTTCGTCACAGCTGTCGAGCCATTTTTTCTCAAATTTGGGGTCAAATACCGAACCTTGTTTTTCGGGATTCAGCTTTTTGACGAGGTCCACACATCTGTCAGTCAGTAAAAGGGCACCTGCCATACCCAGCAGGAATACCACTGTGACCAATGTAAACAGCGCTGCAGATACCCTTGACTTTTCCAGGAAATATACTGCACTTGCTAAAAGCATGGTATTGAATATCATGTCGGTGGAACCGATGATATTAGCATGGTCAAGGGTGCTTTCCACACTGTCGATATAGTCTTCATCGTCGCCGTCCCACTTTTCGGCGGCTTTTTTTGCTGATATCATTTTCGCAAAAGCAGTGATAAGTCCGCCTATTACTATTACAGCGTGCAGAACAGTCAATACTATCGCGGCGTACTTTTCGTTTACCCTGAATATTTCCCTGAAATCCACTCCCTTGGTGGCTTTTCCCGCCATTCTTCCGACAGCGTAACCCAAAAAATACATCACCAGTACAACACACGCAACTTTCAGAACCACATTCAGTGTCTTACTCTTTTTCATTTTCGTCCTCCTCATATTCAAAAATATCTTCTACACTTACCTTGCATATCTTCGCCAGTTTCAGCGCCAGCGTGACCGACGGCGAATAATCTCCCCGTTCTATCTGGCTGATAGTCTGTCGGGAAGTACCTGCCAGCTTGCCCATCTCAGCCTGATTTACCCCAAGACGGGCACGCATCTCTTTTAAATGATTGTAAAGCGGCATCTCACCACTCCTTGTCCGTTTTTACCCTGACCTCCGAGAAATTTTTCGGAGGTCTTATTATTTGTGCTTATGTTTAAGCCCCTATTTTCAAAGCTGCATATCCTCTTTCTTCTCGTCATCCTCATTGCCGCCGATATTCACCTTATCCTTGCCTATCCTGATAGCCGCACCGCTGCATAACGTGATGAATCCCAGTATCAGAAATACAAATCCTATGACATTCATGGTGTTATCCTTGAAGCAAATGAAGAATACTATCGAAAAGGTGAAAAATGACGATGCTGTCATACCAAAGGGGGCAAAACCGCTGTCCTCAACATCCTTTGCAGTGGTTATCTCGCCGTTCCAGTCAACAGAATTAACACCTGTGAAGACGATTATCTCCTGTATCTGTGCTTTGAGATATTCAACAAAAGCATCTTCTTTCAACTCATAGCCCTTTGCCGTAAAATTGTAGTTCTTTACCAGCCTGAAACGCTTTTTGTCGTCGGGGTCGATGATCTTATCGAAGGTATAAAGGCATATGCACTGCTTCTCTTTATTGGTGAGACAGTAGGCAATGCCCTTGCTGCCCAAAGCTTTTTCACAGGCTGCCTTTACTTTTTCGGTATCATCGAAAAGGGCGGTAAAATTGGGGTCAGCGAACTTTTTCATCCTTACCTTGCTTATATCTGTCTGGCTTATCTTTCCGTTTATAGATGCTATGTTCTCTTTCATGACAATACTTCCTTTCATTCTGACAATTATCTTTTTCACTTTGACAAGTATTCTTTTCTTTATGACAACTATCCTTGTCATATTTGCATTATACCACTGACAAGGATAGTTGTCAACAATTTTGAGACAGAAAAGAGCATCTTCGTGTAAATGCACAAAAGTCGCAGTCTACAATTATTTAGAATGTGGAATTTTGCACGAGGGCTTGTTTGCTCTTGACGATGGAGAGTATTTGTGGTATTATAAATATAACAATATTAACCTATGGAGGTTACACACCATGTTCTTTGACGATTACCCTATCGTAGGCACCGAGACACGTTTGCCTATATACATAATAACCATCGGACAGAATGAATATCAGTCCCACGTAAGCAGACCCGAGGGCTTCCGCTACCCGCAGATAATCTACTGCACAAAGGGCAGCGGTATGCTGAACGTAGGCGGCGCAAGCTACCGCATATCCCCTAATATGGGATTTTTCCTGCCTGCTGAAACGCCGCATGAATACTATACCACAGGTGATCTTTGGGATACCCGCTGGATAACCGCAGGGGGCTACGGCTATGACCGTATGCTGAAAGAATTCGGCATGACAGAACCCCGCGTGTTCAGGCTTAGCGATATTAATGTGCTGGAAGAAGGCTTTATGAAGATGCATGAGGCGCTCCGCAGTGATACGATATTTGGTAATTATCGCGCATCGGGACTGCTTTATAACTTCCTTATAGATTTTTACAGGGTAGTATCAGGCGAGTACGAGGGCAGCGAACCCTCGGGACCGCTGGTAAAGGCTATCGAGTACATAAACCGCAATTATCCCGAAAAGATAACGCTGGAACAGCTTTGCGATGTATCCGGTGTCAGCAAACAGCATCTGTGCAGGCTTTTCAGAAAGTCCCTTAACTGCCGTCCTACTGAATATGTGGCAAAACGCCGTATACGCGAGGCTAAGACGCTTCTTGCAAATACGGAGAAGCCTATCGAACAGATAGCTGTGGAAACAGGCTTCTGCACCCCCGGATACCTGTGCGAACTTTTCAAGAGGTATGAAGAGATAACTCCCGGCGAGTATCGCAAGGAATTTACAAGGGATTAGTTCAGGCCTATGAAAGTTTCATTTGATCTTGATGACACGCTTTTCGTATCAGAGAAGAAATTTAAAGTTGAACCTGCGCTGGGCTTTCCGTGGAATCTGATCTACAAGGAAAGACTAAGGGCGGGGACTATCGACCTTATGAATTATATAAGGAATGCAGGTATAGAACTCTGGATATACACCACATCTTTCCGTTCGGAGAAATATATCCGCGGGATGTTCCGCCGCTATGGCATAAAGCTTGATGAAGTCGTTAACGGCAAACGCCATGCCGACGAAGTACAGAAGGGACATTCGGAGGGTATGCCATCGAAATACCCCAGCAAATACCGCATCGACCTGCATATCGATGATGATATCTCCGTTGCGCAGAACGGTCGGACATACGGTTTCAAGGTATTCACTGTGGGCGCACAGGACGATGAATGGGCGAACAAGATAATAAGTGAGATAGATAAGATAATGACGAGAAAGAAAGAGGAAAAGCGGTGAGATCGCTTATCACAGAAATTTAAGAAAAAAATAACGGCGGAGAGCTTAATGTTCTCCGCCGAGTTTTTTTAGAATTTTCCGCCCGAACCACTGTGGCTGTGTCCTGAGGAACTGTGGTGTGACGATGTTCCGCCGCTTCTGCCGCTGCTTCCGCTGCTGCTCTCGATACGTGTCCTTGTGACGTTTTTGTACAGGAAGTTATCGCGCTTAACAGTAATTTTGAAGCTGCCCTTGCGTATATAGTCGTCAGCACCGTGCTGCATGGATACGCTAGTCAGCTGTGCTTTTATGGATTCCGATACGATAAGACCAATAACCGCACCGCCTATCAGAGAACCTAATATCCAGCCGGGATGAAGCCTGCCCTTTGCCTTGTGGTTTACATCATAGGGTGTGCCTTTCTGCCATTCCTTGATGAAATCCTCACTGATATCGGCAAATTCATCAAATGCCTCTGCATAGTCGCCCTTTTTGAGTTCGGGAAGTATCTGATCCCACATAAACTGCTGACCATAATCGGTAAATATCTCTATGCCCTTACCGCATCCCGAAAACCATCGGTCACGTTCTTCCATTGAAAGCATCAGCACAAAGCCATCTTTGCTTTGCCCGAAGCCGAAACCGTTGTAATCGTAATAATCATCTGCATAAGCCTGAGGACTTCTGTCACCCAGTGAATAGCAGGTAAATATCACAACGTCTATCTGATACTCCTCGCTTATCCTGTCAAGCTTTTTAAGCAGGGCAGATTCTGCAAGTTCAGGAATTATATCGGCATCATCTACAAGACGAGGCTTGAGCCTTTCCGCGGGGATAGTGCGGGTAGAGGCGAATTCCTCGGGAATAGAGGCAAACGCGGGTATTGCGCTTATCACCATTACTGCTGCTGCCGCAAGGGCTGCAAAAATCTTCTTCATGATGCGCACCCCCTATCTGAAAAACATATAGCCTATGCCGAATATGGCTATAGCTGATATTATGGCCGTTATAAAGAATGTGCGCCAGAAAGCCTTGGGGTCGCAGGGCAGGTTGCCTACGAACTTTCCTGTCTGACCGTTCATGCCGAAGAGAAATGTTTTGCCGTTCCAGCTGGTGGTCAGTACCCATACAGGATAGAGGGCATACTTTGCCTTTGCCTGTTTGAGTCGGAGATTATCGCCCTCCTTGGTGACGCTGGAATAGCCCTGAACCGTATTTCTGAATGCGTCGTCAACACTTTCCTTGGCACGTACTGTGGCGCGTTCTGTCGAATCATCGGAACTGACATCGTACTTATCTGCCAGATAACCTGCCAGATAAGCGGTCTGGAAAGGTACTGCGTCCTTGAAATTGAAAGGACCTACGGACTCCATCAGGTCATCGGGCATTTTTGTGGAACCGTCAACGGGTATATTATCAAAGGACATAGTACCCTCGCGGTATACAGAATAGTAGCTTGTCTCGGTGATGCGGTAATTGCCCGAAGTATGGGAATGGGTCGTGGAACACTTATAACGCACACCTCCGTCGGCATCGGCATCAAAAAGCCAGCAGGGGACGTATATGCCCTTTACCTCGTCAAGATGGTTCTCATCCTTGAAAACCTTGGGCAGGAACTTCTTGCCGATGAGGTGCTTTTTAAGACCCTCAACCGCCGCATTCTTATCCACCTTGAAAGGTATGACGTAATCGGGTTTAAGGGTGCCGCGGAACTGACCTGTCATGACAACGGGGTTATCGCAGTATGGGCACTTAGTTGCACCAAGGGTCTCATCGCCGATTATCTCACCGCCGCAGGACTGACAGGAATAGACACGCATATTATCTGTCTCGCCCTCCTGCCACTGGTTGGCTTCGGGGTTCCAGTCTAACTCGTCGTTGCCGTCTGTGCTGAGGTCTTCGTCATATGCGAGGAGGGTATCCATATCGAACTCGGTCTCGCAGTAGGGGCATTTCATCTTCTGCACCTGAGAATTGAACTCTATGGCACCTGCACAGCACGGGCATTTATATTCTTGTACTGCCATCTATGTTTCTCCTAATCATTATATTCTGTCAAAAGACTGATACAGCCTTTGCCATACAAAACAATTGCAGAGATGCCTGCACCTCTGCAATCGCGTATTATTATGTTAAAATGCGCTTATCAGGTAGTTGCGTCGTTATCATCGAATACGTCGCCGCACTCGGGACAGAACTTGGGAGGATTGGAAGGATCCGCAGGAGTCCAGCCGCACTTGTCGCACTTATATACCTTAGCGCCTGCGGGCTTGGGTGCACCGCAGTTCTGGCAGAATTTGCCCTGATTTACTGTACCGCATGAGCAGGTCCAGCCGTTGACTTCTGCGGGAGCGGGCTTGGCTGCGCCGCAGTTCTGGCAGAATTTACCTGTATTTGATGTACCGCAGGAGCAAGTCCAGCTGTCAGCTGAGGGAGCTGCTGCCTGTGCCTGCTGCTGACCCATAGCGAATAGCTGCTGAGCATTCATGCCGCCAGCCTGCTGAGCCATATTTACGCCCATAAAGCCTGTCATAGCGCCTGCTGCATTGCTGCCTGCCGCACGCATAGCATCGCCCTGTGCTGCAACAAGTCCGCCTGCTGCCATGGTAGGATCTGCGTACATACTCATACGTCTGCCTTCCATGAAGAGCTTCTGGCTTTCCTGCTGAGCCTGCTTTATCATTTCCTGATCTTCCTTGGGCAGGTTGAGAGCCTTGATGGCAACTTCGATAACCTCGATACCCATATTCTTGCCCCATGAATCAGCAAGAGCGGTATTTACTGCGTTCTTCAGCTCGGTCTTCTTGCCTGCGATCTGGTTGGGTCTTATCTCCATATCCGAAAGGGTGGAGAATGCAGGAGTCAGCGCATCGATGAATTCAGCCTTCATTCTGGGAGCGATAGTCTCTTTTCTGTATTCGCTTGCCTGATTGCCGCAGATATTTGTGTAGAACAGCAGGGGGTCAACTATCTGGAATGTGTACATACCGCTGCACTTGATGGAAACATCAACGTCAAGACCGATCTTGGAGTCAACAACTCTGAAAGGTACTACCTCGGGAGTGCCGAAGAGGTTGTTGGAGATCTGCTTGGTATTGAAGTAGTAAACTCTCTGGTCCTTTCCGGGATCGCCGCCGTAGGTTATACGCTGACCGATCTGCTGGAATGTCTGCTTGATCTTCTGACCAAGCTTACCGTCAGCAAACAGTGATGGTGTGCCCAGTTCAAAAGTATATCTGCCGGGGCGGTTGCAGACTTCGATGATAGCGCCGTCTTCAACGATTATCATTGTCTGTCCGTCAGCTACTGCGATGCCAGAACCTGCGGTGATGATATTATCACTGCCCTTTTTATTCTGTCCTCTGTTTGTAATGACTTTCTGTCCTTTTACCATCAGCACTTCATCAGGGAGTGCCTCACAGTAAAAATATTCCTTCCACTGATCTGCCATTGTGCCGGCTGCTGCGCCGATGGCTGCTGCAATAAGTCCCATAGTTAGACCCTCCTTAAAAATTGTTCATTCTTCAATAAATATATAATACCTTATTATAATGGTATATTTTACCTTTTGCTATCTATCCGTTCATAGCCTTTCTGCGAATAGGGATTCTTGTTCACCTTCGGTTTTTCTGGAACATCGGGCTGAGAAGCTACCCAGTGCAGGAACAGCGTCCTTGCGCCTATGCCTGCAAGCCAGCATCCAAGCACCGTCCAGAAGCACCATATCGGGAGACCCAGCTTTAAATGCAGCACCAGAAGCACTGCGGCTATCAGTCCGCCCCATATATTCAGCAGGAGGTTCAGTGCGAATGAACCAAGAAAGCTTATCAGTCCTTTCACGCTATTCCTCCGTTCACAGAAAATAAAATTTTAATTGGAAAGCTACACAACTTTCCTAAATATTATAGCATATTTATTCACTGATTGCAAGACCTTTAGCCAAATTATTTTGGATATATTGCCAGTATTTTAATGCAAAGTTATCAAAATCATGGTTCAAGCAGTACCTTATTTCCGTTTCCGTCAACCACAACGATGTTTTTCAAACTGCCTCTGCCGAAGCTGCCTGTGGTACGACAGCTGACTTTCACACTGCGTTCGCCGTAGGGTACAAGAATTATATCCGTGGTATCGATAAGGTTGCCTCTTGCGTTTTCTGAACCGTTATAATAAATGTTCAGGTCAGGCCAGAGGAAATCCGAACCAGTATTGGTCACGGTCAGTTCGACCGTCAGCTTGTTGCCGTCTATCTCGGCGGACTCGACTTCGACTTCAAGTTCGTCCATATAGCCCACATCGTACCAGCCGCTTACCACGCCGTTACCCAGCATGGGGTCGGTGGAAGACAGGTAGTATGAATTCACATAGCCGTAAGTGTTATTATATACGGTATAGTACCATGCCGAACTGCCTGTATACCATATCTGCAAAGGAGTGCAGTCGGGTATGGCCGCCAGCTTTTTAGATGAGGAAGATTTTTCCTCACGCAGTGCCAGCGAATCGCCGTCTGTATCCACATACATTGTGCCCTTTGAGGTATAATTCAGTGCTGTACCCTCGGTAGCACCGCAGACCGTACAGGTCTTGGGTTTGGTGAGGGTGGCTTCTTTCCAGGTATGACCCTTTGCCTTGCCCCTTGTTTCGCCGCAGTGTTCGCAGGTCTCGGGTTCGGTGCAGGTTGCGGCTTTCCACTTGTGACCTATAGCCTTGCCCTCGGTCTTTTTGCATCTCTCACAGGTCTTGGGTTCGGTGCAGGTGGCTTCTTTCCACTTGTGACCCAGTGCGTCCTGACCTATCAGCCCGCAGACTTCACAGTACTGGGGCATTTCGCAGTCAGCGTCCTTCCAGGTATGTCCAAGTGCTTCGCCTTCGGTCTTTCCGCAGACGGTACAGGTCTTGGGGTGGGTGCAATCGGGCTGCATCCAGGTATGTTCAAGCTTGCTGCCCTCCTCCAGCCCGCAGACTTTACAGCGTTTCGGGTGGGTGCAGGTAGCGTCCTCAAACTCATGGTCTGCCAGTTCGCCGCGGGTCTTTCCGCAGCGGGTGCAGGTCTCGGGTTTTGTGCAGGTCGCCGCCTGCCAGTGGTGCAGGCATATGGTCTTTGTAAAGAAAAGCCCGCCTACACCCAGTAAAAAGCATATGGTCAGCCCGATGATCAGTGCCGCCCTTTTTGTAGCCTTTGAAAGATGTGCAGGCTTTTTCTCCTTTGGCGGGAGTTTTGCAGGGGGCTGTTTTTTGCGACGCTCGGGTCTTGCGGGGGCGGGGCGTACTATCAGTTCTTCCTCTTCCTCCTCGGTATCTCCCGGGCGGACAAAAATGCTGTCGGTCAGTTCGAGTTCGTCCCTTGTGTCTGTTTTTTCCTCTTTAGCAGGGGTAGTTTCGGGTGACTTTGTATCTACCTTATTATCAGTATCTTCTGTGGTATAGTAGCAGCCTTCCAGTGCCGACAGAAATTTTTCGGCATCGGGGATACGGTCGGCGGGGTCGAAAGCACAGCAATCCATGACCAGTTGTTTCAGCTTTTCACTGCCGTTTTTCGGCTTGCCGAAGTTTTTGCCGCTGAGTCTTGAAAATATAGCCGCATCGACTGCATTGCGGTTATCGCCCTCATTCACAAGGGGCAGACGGTCTTCATTCAGCAGATAATACAGGGTTATGCCCAGTGAATAGATATCGGCGGAAGCGCCGTAATGCTGTTCATTGGGGGTGCGGGCGTTCCAGACCTCGGGCGCCATAAAAGGCTGAGTACCCACAAAGGTGGCGAAACTTCCCGCCCTTGTCTGCTTGGCTATGCCGAAATCACCGAGGTAGAATTCGCCTTTATCGTCAACATAGATATTATCTGGTTTTATATCGCGGTGGAGCATATTTATCTCCTGCATTGAGCGCAGGGCTTCACCTATCTGCGAAGCAAGCTTAGCCACCTGACGCGGGGACATTACTCCCCTGCTGTTTATGTACTCGGTGAGTGTGGTATAATATTCCATCTGAATGAGCACATCAAAGCCGATAACATCGCCGTCATCGCCGATGATATCGCGGTAGGTATGGTTTATGCAGTGTACCAGATGGGGCTTATCCCCAAGGCGGTACATATTCTTTATCTCTTCCGCCACCTGCTGTTTGCGCTCTGCCATTTCCTGCTCGCGGCTCTCGCGGGTGGTGGAAACGCTTCTGTCGAGGATAATGGGCAGTACCTTTACTGCGCAGTATCTCACCTGTCCGTAAAGCTCCTGACGGAACTTATATACCTTGCCCGAACCTCCGCTGCCAAGATAGGAATCCTTGTACCAGTTCTCCCAAAGCGGCTCGTAGGACGACAGTCTCTCGCCTATGTCTTTCATATGCTCACCCCCTTGCTTCACATTTGATGTTTGTCATACATCATCTTTTTCACCCACATTATATCATAAACTCACATTATTTTCAAGGCTAATAATCAACCTTTCATTTTACTTTCACCCGTTTTGCACATATCGCAACCCCTGCTTGCGGCGGTGCGCGTATCGGGGGACAAATCTTTCAATTCGGTAACGGGGACAGGGAGAAATGTAATTGTTTTTCGAGTTGTGAAGTTGCTGACATTGATGGAAATATGTGATATCAACGGTGTTGAAAAGATAAACGATACAGATGTCACCAAAGCGGCTGCACAGGCTCCTTTTTATGTTTCGGTATAAAGAATTTAATATATTTAACAGATTATGGCATAATACTCCAAGATTTTAGTAAATTTTTATCAATTGGTTATTGCAATTTTGTCAGTAATGTGTTATAATATCAATAACAGGGACAGGACTTCCCTTACTTGCTTATGCAAGGCAAGATATACTGGTCACACAAAAAAGAGCTGTCAAAACTGACAGCTCTTTTGCTTTTATCTTATTTTACTATCGCAAGCAGTACGCCCGCAGCAACGGCGGAACCGATAACGCCTGCAACGTTAGGACCCATAGCGTGCATCAGCAGATAGTTGGTAGGAACTTCTTCCTGACCTACCTTCTGGGAGATACGTGCTGCCATAGGAACGGCGGAAACGCCTGCAGAACCGATCAGAGGATTGATCTTGCCCTTTGTGAGGATGTACATCAGCTTACCAAGCAGGATACCGCAAGCAGTACCCAGTGAGAATGCGATAACGCCCAGCAGCATTACCTTGCCGAAGTCAAGGGATATTACCTTATCAGCCTGAGTTGTTGCACCAACGGTAACGCCCAGGAAGATGGTGATTATGTTCATCAGTTCGTTCTGTGCGGTCTTTACAAGACGGTCGCAGCAGCCGCTCTCTTTCAGCAGGTTACCGAACATCAGCATACCTACCAGAGGTGCAGCGGAAGGTATCATCAGTGCGATGATAAGTGTAACCAGTACGGGGAAGATAAGCTTCTCAAGTCTGGAAACAGGTCTCAGCTGACCCATAACAACGGAACGCTCTTTCTTGGTGGTCAGCGCTCTCATTATAGGAGGCTGGATGATAGGTACGAGAGCCATATAGGTGTAAGCTGCAAGAGCGATAGTACCAACGGAGTTGGAACTGTTGCCGGTCAGCAGACGTGACGAAACGTAGATAGATGTAGGACCGTCAGCACCGCCGATGATAGCGATGGATGCGCAGTCAGCAGCACTCATGTTGAGTATGGCAGCACCTACGAAGGTGAAGAAGATACCGCCCTGTGCAGCAGCACCGAGGAGGAAGCTTCTGGGGGAAGCGATCAGCGGACCGAAGTCGGTCATTGCGCCGATGCCGAGGAATATCAGCGGAGGATAAAGCTGGAGCTTAACGCCCATGTAGAGTATATCCAATAGTCCGCCGTGTTCAAGTATTCGTTGATAGTCGATGTAGTGGTCATTTACCGTGCCTGCATCTTCTTTGTAGTCTTTATAGTATTCCCAGAACTCGGGGTGATACATCTCAGCGCCGGGAAGGTTTGTCAGCAGCATACCGAAGGATATCGGCAGAAGCAGCAGGGGCTCGAAACCGCGTCCCACAGCGAGATACATGAACAGGAATGATATAAGTATCATTATGATGTTCTTCCAGCCGCCGTCAGCAAAGAATCCTGCAAAGCCCGATTCCTGTGCCAGCTGAGTCAGAGTGTTCCAAAACGATTGAATTATAGCCATTTTATCAGATCACGTTCCTTTCCAAAGCTAAAACGGGCGGGTATTATCCATTATGCCCGCAGCAGACCATGCAGATCTTCTCGGCTTAGCAGCCTTAACGCCCTTGAGCACGGGCTTTTTGCCGCTGCCCTCATACATTACGGAAAGGGCACCCATGATGGCTGCAACGACCTCTTCCTCGATACCGTCCTCAACTGCGGGTGCAGGTGCGGGGGCGGGAGCAGGTTCTGCCTTTACTTCGGCTTCTGCTGCCTTTGCTTTTGCAGCTGCCTCGGCTTCTGCCTTTGCCTTTGCTTTAGCTTCCGCGCTCTTGTTGATACCCTCGAATATCTTGCCGTAAAGCGTTACGAGCAGGATCAGGATTATCAGACCCATGAACACCACGGAAATACCCGTGATAACTACCGATGCGATAGTCTCGCCGCCGAGATCGGTCTTGTCGGGCGGGATATTGCTGGAAAGCAACTGAGCAAACTTGAATTGTAAATCACTCATATAAGAACTCCTCCAAGAATTTATTCAACATACGTATCAATTATACACCACCTGACAGAAAAATACAAGACCTTTTTGGCAAATTTTTATTTTTTTTAATAATTTTTTCTTACCGCGGTAAAACGTCGGTTTACAGGGGTATAATTTGTTAAGTGAAAGCGTTTTGAGAGCGTATTTACGCTTTGGGGTTATCAATTATTGTCATTTGTGAGATATTTTTCTTTCACATAAACATATCGCAAGTAAAAAAAACAGCCCCTAAGCATTTTCAAAAAATGCTCAGGGACATAGAGCGGATCTAATTTGTTAATTTATTGTTCTGATTTTTTCTTTTTGAGATTTGAAGAACATACAACGCCTGCACTGATCGCACTGAAAATCAGTGGTACACAGACAGCAAAGCCGACATTTATTCCCGAAAAGGCTTTATTCATGATAATGACATCGTGGATATACCCGATGGCAGACATAAGTATCAGCAGTATGACTGTCATTATTATAAATATCGGGACAAACAGTTTGAGCCAGTTTGTTTCTGTTTTTAAGCTCTCATAATGATCACACAGTTTTGCATAATAACCACGCATTGTCTTCATTCCTTTCGCAGTGATAATGGGATTTATCTATACCTGATTATACCACGATATTCATGTGCTGTCAATATTTATACCACAGGATGTTTTTCTACTAAGCCTTAAATCATTATCTATATCCAACGCTCTAACGTCGGTAGAAAAATTAAATAAGCAAATGCTAACACAATTAATATTATTACTGAATAAATAATTATCCTAAGAATATGATCTATTATCATAAAAATATAATCTATTGAACGTAACATAAAAGCTCACCTTCTCTATAATGATATGATTTTGAACGTATATACCTTACACTAAAAAACGAACATAGGATATCAATGATAATATTATTGCTAATATTATTGCTGAATATGTAGTTAGCTCGAAAAAACGTTCTATTAGCTTAAAAATATGCTCTAATGCACGTAACATAAGTTATCTCCTATTTTAACGATATTGATTTTAAACGTATACTTTTTCATAATGTGTATACCACATGATACCAAAATATACGGTCGTATACTTTGGTATATTTTCGTATCGGTTCGTATATTTTGGTACAGCTTGTATTTGGTTTACTGTTTGCCTGAATCATCAATGCCAAACATCTCATATAAAATAGTATTATTTCCACTGTGTTCAGCTTCATTTTTAATAAATTTCAGGTAGTATTTTCCGTTCTCTTTGTAAGTGGTACATTCTATCAACAGATTGCTATGATCTATGAAAGTATTATATGATATATTGTATATTTTATAATCTTCCTGTCCTTGACAAACATTTTCATTTCCTTTGAACTGTTTCAAATATTCGAGTTCCGCATCAATGCTGTCAAATCCTTCTGAAATAACAAACAATTTTTCAACTCTATTTTGAGAGCTTCTATAATATGCTTTGCTTATATCAAGGTCAATGTATTCCAAGCCCAGTTCAGACCAAAGGTTCTTTTTCTCCTGATCGGTAAAGGTTGTTTTTTCATAAGTCTTGATACGGCTCTTAATATATGTAAAATCCTCATCAGCTTCAATCATTGCAGCACCACTTTTATAAAATCTCAGGTAGTATTTTCCGTTTTCTTCGTATGTGATACAAACTATAGATTTATTCTCATTATCTATATCGGTATTATATCTTATACCCAATATTTCTTGAATATTATTTCTTTTATCATCATCTGTTTTATTTTCATTCTTGACCATATCACCTATATGGACATCTTCATTGAACTGTTTTAAATATTTGATCTGTGCGTCAACGCTGTCAAATCCTTCTGAAACAACAAATAGTCTATGACTATATATATTATAATATGCTTTGCTTATATCAAGGTCGATGTAATCCAAGCCCAGTTCTGACCAAAGGATCTTTGTTTCCTGATCGGTAAAAGATGTTTTTTCATGAAGCTTTGTACCACGCGCTGCATATTTTTCAAAGCTATAAACAAAAAAGCCCCAAAATAATAACACTATTGCTAAAAATATAATTTTAATGATATGTTCTTTTATAAATCGTAACATAAGTTATCTCCTTTTCCCCATTACAAATATAACGCCGTGTAAGTATTTAATTCCTTGGTTATCAAATGCAATATAAAGCATTATTATTCATCATTAAATCCAAACATCTCATATAATCCCCCGGCTTTTGGGACATAAAATTCCAGATAATATTTTCCGTTATCTTCGTAAGTGTAACAATTACGAAAATATCCTTTATCGGTACATTCTATATTAAATATTTCGTATAATATCTGTCCTTTGTAATTATCCGAAGTAACCGGGCTAAAGGGATCGTTAACTATTTCAATATTTTCGTTTCCATCGAACTGTTTTAAATATTCGATTTCCGCGTCAATGCTGTCAAATCCTTCTGATACAACAAATAGCTCTCTATTATAATATGCTTTGCTTATATCCAGATCAACATAATCCATACCCAGTCTTGACCAAAGGATCTTTGTTTCCTGATCGGTAAAAGATGTTTTTTTATGAAGACTAAAATAATTATGACAACTATAAACAATAGACCCCAGAAAATATAACACTATTGCTAAAAATATAATTTTAATGATATGTTCTTTTATAAATCGTAACATAAGTTATCTCCTATTCTATCTATAAACCTATTGTGGCATAGTGCGCATCGTCAGTCTTTATGGGTAGGTTTCATACAAACCGCTGCGACGGCGTTCAGCAGACTTCCTGCGGCGTAGGCAAAGATATCTTCCCATGCGAAGCCTGTGCCCATGAGAATTGCGGGCAGACTGCGTGGTGCAAAGCCGAGGATCTTGTAGAGCTCGAAATACTGCGATACTTCGACTGCGCAGGCGAATATGAAAAGTATCAGCGGCAGTGTGCGTGGGAATTTTTCGGTAAATATGCGCACGAAGAAGTACATTGCGGGCATAACGAGGACATCTCCGATATATGCACGGACGAAGCCGTGGGCGTACTTTCCTATGAGTATCTCGATGATGAGAAGTGCGGCGAAGATCGCTGTGTTTACTAGTTTACGTTTGGTTGACTGTTTCATAATTTTCTCCTTATTCCATGTGTTTTAAATGTACTCGGTATTTTCCGTCATACGGTTCTATCCTTATGTATATCCGTTTGCCGTCGCTGTATTGGTAATCATCGCCGCTTCCGGGGTATCCTTTTTCGATACCACACTTTATGTTGTTTTGCAGAAATTTCTCTGCGTCATCGACTTCGACAACAAGCTCACAGGTTATCGCAATAAGAAAGCTATCATCTTTATAGCTCGCGATCGATGCGAAAGCACGAATAGTACACCGCAAAGCAGCAAACAGCGAGAACATAAATGACATAAACGTACATGAGCGTCTTATTGGATTTTCTCTCCATATTATCACTCCATCTGTTTTTTACTTGCTATCCTGTTCTTGATCATGATCTTGATAGCTCCGATTATTGAAATTGCTATACATACATCAGCATGGAAATATAAACTGATAAGCACGCCTAATCCGTCGCCAGCATTTGGCTCTCCGCAATGGGAATGAAAAATGGTAAACAGAAAATAGAATACCGGTATAAAAAGCGAGAGCACAAACCCTATTACGGTAAACAATGCAACCGAAACCAAAAAGACCAGAAAAGGCTTTATTGAGTCGTAACGGATCACTCTCCAAAGTAAATAAATACCAAAGACAGCCCCGGAAATATAAATACCAATTATCGGGCCTATAGCGGCACCCAGAAATATAGTGATATTACAAATCACGGAACATATCAGACCATCAATGATCTCCAGCGAATAATTTTTCATCATATCATCTCTCCATCTTAGAAATTTGCATGCATTTTTAACGTGACATCATTATATCACGTTCGGAACTGTTTGTCAATAGTTTTTTATTGAAAAACAATATTTTTTTACTAAGTTTCAAAAATCCGATTTTTATGATATCATTTGCGGACGGGTGATTGAATATATATGGACGGACTGCGGGGTATGTCGCCCCTCTCTACATTCGGGTCGAGAAATCAACGAGCTGTCGCCGTTGATTTCGGGCGCGGCAATTATTTTACGGATATAGAAAGAGCGTGGACGTTTGTTTTGTCCACGCTCTTATTGATGATTATTGCCGCGCCTTTTTTGTTGGCTGGAGTTTGTTTCGCTCTTATAGTTCGTTTTGCATTTTGGTTTTGCGCCTTGGTGATTGAGGGACTCCGCCCCTCAAACTCCTCGCAAGCCTTTCGCGAAAGGCTTGAGCCAAAGCTCAATTCGCGGCTTAGTCTGTTTAGTGCTCTCATTTTATGCCGCGAAATCCGCCCGTCCGGCGTTAGGACCTTTTCGCGAAAAGATTGACCAAAAGCTCTCTTCCTTGGCATTCTATCCTAAGTATAGCTACGTTATCTTCCAGCCAATAATTATGAATTGTGAATTATGAATTATGAATTAAACAAGGCTCTCTTCCTTCGCATACTTACCCAACTTCGTGGTTGCCATATCCATATTGTGACCCGCCGTCAATCAATTTTATCGTACTATCAAAACTATAAATAGGCGGAAACGGCCCGCCCGGCCGAGGGCATTTTAGCGGGTTTACTTTTTTTGAAAACTGTGGTATAATATCTATGTAAAAAAGTTCAGCGCAGCCTGAAAATAAATGATAATTACGGAGTGATTCTATGCTAGACAGATTTCTTATACGTCTTGAAGATATGCTGCCTAATATGCTGGCGGCTGTGATAATACTCGCAGGAGGATATATCGCGCAGATGATAACACTTCGGCTGATGGGCAAAGCTTTGAAGCTGAAACACGTTGATGCTACGGTACACAAGTTCCTGATGTCCATGGTCAAGGTAATAATAACGATCATCGTTGTGGTGAGTGCGCTTTCGGCTATGAAAGTGCCTATGTCCTCGATACTGGCGGCTATCGGCACGGCGGGCATCGCTATCGGTCTTGCTTTGCAGGACAGCCTTTCAAATGTGGCAGGCGGGTTCATAATACTTTTTGCGAAGCCTTTCCGCTGTGGAGACTATGTAAAGATCGGCGAAAACGAGGGTACGGTGGATATCATCTCGATACTCTACACAAAGCTGAACACCATCGAAAACAAGGCGGTATACATTCCCAACAGCATAGCTTCAAAGAGCGCGGTGACTAACTGCACTTCAGAAAAGAACCGCTGTATCGAACTGAAATTCCCCATATCCTACTCGGAGGATCACAAGAAGGTCATGGAGCTGATCAGAGGTGTGCTTCAGGCTGAAAACAGGGTACTTTCGGTACCTGCGAAACCGCTGGTAGTCATCGGTGAACATGGCACTCATGCAGTCATAATACTGACCCGTTCATGGGTAAGGACAGAGGATTACTGGCAGACACGTTGGGATATTTTGCAAAAGGTCAAGGAAGCTTTTGACGAGAACGACATTGTTATTCCTTTCGAGCAGTTGGATGTGCATATGAAAGATAAATAAGCAAAGCTCGGAAAGCATAACGCTCTCCGAGCTTTTTTGTGTCATTAAAGTTCGATGATGACCTTGCCGTTTCCTGAGGCGGGGTTGACTTCAACGCATTTATCGGTATTAGCAACGCTTATCCTGAAGCCTGCCTTTGTATCGGTGTACTCGCACTCGATCTTATTGCCGTTTCTGGTGGCTTTAAGTTCGAACACCTTGTTAGCTTCGGTGTCGTATATCGGGCAAAGGATAGTCTTTCCGTCTTCGGGTTCGTAAATGGTGAAATTGGTACCGTCCAGATAATCGTACTCTATATCCCTCTTGAAGTTACCGTAGGCAATGATAGAGTTTGGTCTTGCAAGGGCAGGAATCTCGAAATAGCTGCACTTATGGGTGTACCATCTGCCGCCCTCGAATACCTTGCCTGTGATGATATCTGTCCATCTGCCCTCGGGCACGTAATACTGGGCTATGCCATCTTCGTTGAGTATGGGGGCAACAAGGATATTATCACCAAGCATATACTGTCTGTCAAGGGTGAGACAAGCGGGGTCATCGGCAAAATCTATGACCATAGCCCTCATCATGGTAACGCCGACCTCGTGGGTCTTTATTGCCTGTGACCATATGTATGGCATCAGCTCGCCTTTTTTCTTGGTGAAGAAGCGCAGAACATCGCAGCTTTCCTCATCAAACAGCCACGGCACGCGGTAGGACTGGTTGCCGTGAAGTCTTGAATGGGTGGAGAACAGACCGAATGCCGCCCATCTCTTGTAGATATCGGGGGTAGCAGTAGCTTCAAAACCTGCCATATCATGGGAGGTGTAGCCGAATCCCGAGATACAAAGGCTGAGACAGCCTCTTACGACTTCTGCCATTGAATTGTAATTGCCCGAGCAGTCGCCGCCCCAGTGTACGGGGAATTTCTGTCCGCCTGCTGTTGCAGACCTTGCGAACAGGCACGCCTTGTTTTCGCCGTAGTACTCTTTCAGCACACCAAATACGCACTCATTATAAAGGTATGTGTAGAAGTTATGCATCTTGATTGGGTCTGCGCCGTTATGGTAGACCACATCGCGGGTGGGTATCCTTTCGCCGAAATCGGTCTTGAAAGTGTCAACACCCATTTCGCACAGCTTTCGGAGGTATCCTGCGTACCAATTGCAGGCATCGGGGTTGGTGAAGTCAACTATCGCCATACCGGGCTGCCATTCATCGCACTGGAACACCGAGCCATCGATATTCTTTATGAAATAGCCGTGTTCCATGCCCTCGTCGAACAGGCGGGAACGCTGACCCACATAGGGATTAATCCATACGCAGGTCTTCAAGCCCTTGGTCTCGTGAAGCCTTTTCAGCAGGCCCTCGGGGTCGGGGAACTGTTCGGTATCCCATTCAAAGTTGCACCATTCCAGTCCTTTCATCCAGAAGCAGTCAAAGTGGAAGACCTGCAAAGGTATATCCCTTTCAGCCATGCCGTCGATGAAGCCTGTGATGGTAGCTTCGTCATAGCTGGTGGTGAAGGAGGAAGTCAGCCACAGACCGAAGGAGAATGCAGGGGGAAGTGACGGTTTGCCTGTAAGGTCGGTGTAGCCTTTCATGACCTCTGTGAGGTTCTCGCCGCCGAATACGAAATACTCCATATTCTCGCCCGGCAGTGTGAAACTGACCTTTGATACGGTATCGGAGCAGACTTCAAAGCTGACCTTATCGGTGGAGTTTACGAATATGCCGTATCCGCGGGAGGATACGTAGAAAGGCACGCTCTTGTAGCTCTGGTCGGAGCAGGTACCGCCGTCGGCATTCCATATCTCAACATTCTGACCATTTTTTGTGAAAGTTGTGAACTTTTCGCCGAAGCCGTAGAAGTACTCACCCACAGAGGTATCCAGCTGTTCTCTGATATAAGTCTTGTGAGGGTCAGCGGGATAGCTCCAGAAAGTGTCATCAGCCTGCACTACCATTCTCGCCTGCTGCTTGAATGCGCTCTCCTTGATAACGCCTGTGCTTCTCCAGCCGCCGCTTGTAAGTTTCTTATCTTTGTAATAATATGAAACTTCCCAGTTATCTCTCGATACTACAACTCTGGTATCACCCGATACCAGCACTGCTTCGTGCTCGGTTATAGTAACTGCGGGCTTGTAGCTGCCCTTGTTAAGCACGAAATGGGGTCCGTTATCCTTGTACCCCTTGTGGTGAGTCATATTCACCCTTATAACATTTTCAAATTCAGATGTATATGTTATCTCAAGATTTGCACTGCCCAGCAGCTTGTATCTCTCTCTGCCCGAAAAGGGTGTAGCCACTACCATGAAGCCGTTCTCGACTTCCACCACATCATAAGCCTGCACCATGTAGTTAACTTCGTAGCCCCTCTGATTGAGCCAGAAACCGTCAGCAAATTTCATTGGCTGTTACCTCCTAATTTTGCCCTGATATCAAAAAATGAAACCGTCAGCGAAAGTGTTCGCCGAAGTGCTTTAGATATATTTTAATACATTCTGCAAAGTAATGCAATAACAATTTACTGCATTGTGTAATATTATTAACCCATTATTGCGGTTTTTGCACTGAATTTTCAGTGAATTGATTTGATGTTCATATCATTTCCTGAAACCGCAAAAAAACAACGCCCATGCAAAAACATGGGCGCAATAATTATTCAATAGGGTCACTCTTTTAGTACATCAACACGAAGTTATCCTCCCCCCGCCGCAGGCAGGGAGAGGATAAACGCCAAGTATTTCAATTTCTGATACAACACCGGTTAATTTGGTGTGTCAGCGGGATAGCCATCTTATTCAATACTTATTCTATGCTGAGAAACTCATCGGGGATATAGCTGAGGCAGTCCTCAACGCACTGTCTGTTGAAGCCTTCGATATAGTTTCTCTCAAACATTTCATCGGTATAATCCTTATATGGATACTCGGCGCAGTTGTACCAATCGCCGTCGTAGCTGTCGGCTTCAAAATGGGATATTATGGGTATCGCCTTGACATTTTCAAAGCTGATAGTACCTGTTTCGGGGTCTTTCACAACATTCAGCTTGCCTATGATACCCACAGGTGCGCGGAGGTCGTACATGGTGGAAATGAAATTACCCAGACCGTAGTAGCAGAAAGCCTTTCCGCCGTCGGGCTTATCGATATAATTGCAGGTGCTTATGGTGTGCGCCTGTGTACCGATAATAAGGTCTGCGCCCCATTCTACCAGCTTGGGCGCCATAGTTTCCTGAACGACATTCAGTTCATTCTCTATCTCGTTACCAAAATGACAGCTTACCACCACCACATCTGCGAGTTCGTTTGCCGCCCTAACCTGACGTTCAACTATATCCTCATCGGATAGGTATACCACCCTGCCGGGTTCACCCTCTTCGATGTAGAAACCGTTTGTATGCTCCATATATCCCAGGAATGCAAAAGTTATACCGTTTACTTCCTTGGTGCGGATATTTTCGCTGTCGGCTTCATCGCGGTAAGCGCCGTAGTGTACAACGCCCTTGCTGTCCCAGTAGTCGAGACTGCTTATCAGACCGTTTCCGCCCATATCCAGCACATGGTTATTGCTCATGGATATGACATTGAAGCCGATATCCACCATATGGTCGCCGTTTGCCGTAGGTGTGGCAAAGAGGGGGTAGCTCTGGGGGCCGTAATCATCGGTCACGAGAGTTTCCTGATTTAGTATCGCAAGGTCAGTGCCTTCAAGGTAACGCTCCACATTCTGGTAAGCGTAGGTGAAATCATAATGATCGTCATTGCCCTTATGCCAAGCCTCGTTATAGATATTATCATGAACAAGATTATCGCCTGCGCAGAGCAGGGATACCACATTGGAGGGCTGATCTTCGGGGATAGGAAGCTTTTCAGCCTGCTCCTCATCGGTGGTTATCTCGTCCTCTGTCTTTTTCTTGAAATTCAATCCATTGTCTTTTATACCAACAGGGGGCTCTTTACCATTATCAAGGCCCTCTGTATCTCTTACACCCAGACTTGCGCAGCCTGCTGATGCCATCATCATAACGGCGCACAGGAGTGCTGTGAGTTTGTTTGCTTTCAAACGCATTATAATCCTCCGTTTCGGAATTGATTCAATAAGAGTATTATACCACAGAACAGAGCAAAAGTAAAGACCGAGATTTTTGAACCATAATCATTGACAAGGGGTGTGGCTTTTCAGCGAGCGTATGCCGCCACTATTTTTTGAAGTTTTCTCTGAGTTCGTCTTTCAGACCCCTCATGATGATATCTCTGGCGCGGAGTGCACCCTCTTTCGTCATCTGCGGAGTATCACCCAACGGATATTCCATTCCAAGTTCTTCGTACTTATGTCTGCCAAGGGTGTGGTAGGGCAGGACATCCAGGGCTTTAAGGGTCTTTATGCGGGCAAGAAAGTGTCCCAGCCTATACAGGCTTTCTTCGTCATCGGTAAGGTCGGGGACAACAACGTGCCTTATCCAAACGGGTATACCGTTATCGCTGAGATACTCCGCGAAAGCGAGTATACCTTTATTATCGTGACCTGTTATCTTTTTATGCATCAAAGGGTCGATGTGCTTTATATCCAGCATCACAAGGTCGGTGGACTTGATAAGCCTGTCGAATGCGGTGGTATCATTTGGTTTGAAAGTAATACCGCTGGTATCAAGACAGGTGTTTATGCCCTTGGACTTTGCCTTTTCAAAGAGTTCTGTCAGAAAACCGATCTGAAGACAGGGTTCGCCGCCTGTGCAGGTTATCCCGCCGTTATGCATGAATTCCTTGACCGCTTCATACTCGGTGAGGATATCCTCTGCTGTGACTTCCCTGCCGCCGTCAGACCGCCATGTATCGGGATTATGGCAGTAAAGGCACCTCATGGGACAGCCCTGAAAGAACACCACAAACCTTGTTCCAGGACCGTCAACTGCGCTGAAACTTTCTACCGAATGGATACGTCCCGTCATTAAAACATCTCCTTAAAATATACCAAAAAGCCTTAACAGGCATATCACGCCGCCGCCCAGCATCAGTGCGCCGAAAACCATCAGCGCCCATGCCGAGGGGTCGCTGCCGCGGTAGATATCCCTTGGGTCATTGGGGTTGACCATGATATCTGTACCCTGACCCTCATAGAACTGCTGGGGACTGGTATAAACATCATCATAGGCAGTATAGGCTCTTCCGCCTGCAATATACTGCCATATTGGTGCGTACATCATATTATGATGCTTGTCTCCGCGCTTTTGTCGGTTGCCTATGCACACTGCCCTTGTTTTCTCAGTACAGCGGCGGAGTTTCATGTGCCTTGTTACAGGCGGCGTGCCGATGAGGATAATTCCGCTCAGAGTCAGTATCAGCGATGACATATGAAGCGACAGTGACGGTACGAAAAGCGTGACAAGTCCAGCAGCACCTACCGCACCGCCGCCGATAGCCGTCATCAGGGCTTTCAGCTTGCGCTCGGGTTTATAATCGTCCATTTTACGTCGGCAGAGTATGCCTGTACCCATTATGCCGAAGCCAAGGGACATAGCAGCCAGGGAGCCTGAAAATCTGCCTATGGTGAGAAGACCGATTATTCCCGCAAATAACGGCACAAAGCTTTTCAGGCTGAACTGCTTATCGGGCACGTGTTCGGGGAGAAGGGTATTCTGACCCAACTGCACAGGCTGACCCTGCGGAACGTTCTGACCCATAGGCTGACCCATCTGCATCGGCTGACTGTTCGGCTGTACAGGGTGCCAGTTCTGCTGACCGTAGTTCTGACCATTCTGCGGCATCATATCACCGCTGGTGACCAGTTCCTGATCGCGCGGAAGTCTTTCGCCTGTCAGCTGTTCAAATCGATCTCTGCTCATTTGCATTCTGATTATCTCCTTTTTTGTTTTGTCTCCTGTTTTTATCTCTGTGGGCTCTGCCCATATTGATTTTACCATATTTTTCGGGAAAAGTAAATATGGTGCGTAAGAAAGTTTCGCAGGTAAGTGACAAAACATCAGCGGTGTATTGGTTGGGTATTGATCATTCAGAGATATTTGTCACCATATATAACAAAAGCCCCCGAAGAACGGGGGCTTTATCATTAATTTACAAACTCTCGTGGAAAGTTCTGGAGATAACGTCGTCCTGCTGTTCCTTTGTCAGCTTGACGAAGTTTACTGCATATCCCGATACCCTGATGGTCAGCTGGGGGTATTTCTCGGGGTGTGCCTGTGCATCCAGAAGTGTCTCGCGGTTAAGCACGTTGACATTCAGATGATGTCCGCCCTTTTCGGCATAGCCGTCAAGCAGACCTATAAGGTTATCAACCTGTGCGTCGGTAGGTTCAAAATTTGCCATAACTATCCGTCCTTTCTTATACTAAACGATAGCTTTGGAACTGCCGTATCACAGTTCCTCGTCGTCCTCATCGGGCGCTTTTTCGTTGGGCTGACAGCACGCTCCCGTGCCGCAGTCGTTGCTTCTGAAAGTCTGAACGGTCATTTCGGGCTCGTCCTGACCCTCACGCTTGGCTTTCAGCAGGGCTTCGGCGTCAATATTTATATGACCCTCGCCGCCTGCCATAAGCCTGTCTATCATTTCGACAAGTTCGTTTACCTTGCCGTCTTCATCGTTTGAAGCTTTAATTGCCATTATTAAGATCCTCCGCGATGCTTGCGATATCGATATCGCCTACGAACATTTCATCGTCCTTGCCCAGTGCGCCGGGGATAATGGAGAAGGTATTGGAGATACCGTCCTGTGCGTGTCTGAAAGGCAGCTTAGCAACAGATGCCAGTGAAGAAGCAGCACCGTGAGTGTCTCTGCCGTGCATGGGGTTAGCGCCGGGTGCCAGAGGCACGCCTATCTTTCTGCCATCGGGGGTGGAACCAGTCTTTTTGCCGTATACAACATTTGATGTGATAGTCAGTATGGACATGGTAGGCACGCCGTCACGGTAGGTATGGTGCTTTCTGATCTTGTTCATGAATCTCTTAACGATATCAACAGCAAGCTTGTCAACTCTGTCATCATTATTGCCGTACTTGGGGAAATCACCCTCAACGATGTAATCAACAACAACATTTCTTGCTACATCTACAACGTTTCCTGCCTTATCCTTTATCTGGATATCCTTGCGGACAGGCTTTACCTTAGCGTACTTGATAGCGGAAAGTGAGTCAGCAACTACGGAAAGACCTGCGATACCAGTTGCGAAGTATCTCTTGACATCTCTGTCATGGAGAGCCATCTGGAGTCTTTCATAGCTGTACTTATCGTGCATGAAGTGGATAACGTTCAGGGTATTTACATACAGACCTGCCAGCCATTCCATCATATCGTCGTACTTCTCCATAACATCGTCGAAGTCCAGATATTCGCTGTCAACAGGACGGTACTTAGGACCTACCTGAACGCCAAGGCGCTCATCAACGCCGCCGTTTATAGCGTACAGCAGGCACTTAGCAAGGTTTGCTCTTGCACCAAAGAACTGCATTTCCTTGCCCACTACCATTGAAGATACGCAGCAGGCAACAGCGTAGTCGTCGCCGTGAGTAGCTCTCATCAGGTCGTCGTTCTCGTACTGTATAGCAGAAGTTCTTATTGACATCCTTGCGCAGAACTTCTTGAAGTTTTCGGGCAGCTTAACACTCCACAGAACCGTCATATTAGGCTCGGGTGCGGGGCCCAGATTGTTCAGTGTATTGAGGTATCTGAAAGAAGTCTTTGTTACCATGGGCACGCCGTCGATGGAAACGCCGCCGATAGACTCTGTTACCCATGTGGGGTCGCCTGAGAACAGGGAGTTGTACTCGGGAGTTCTTGCGAACTTGACCAGTCTCAGCTTCATGATGAAGTGGTCTACCAGTTCCTGAGCCTGTTCCTCGGTCAGAACGCCGTTTTCGATATCTCTCTGGATATAGATATCGATGAATGTGGAAGTTCTTCCCAGTGACATTGCTGCACCGTTCTGCTCCTTGACAGCTGCAAGGTAGCCGAAGTACAGCCACTGTATAGCTTCCTGAGCGTTCTTTGCAGGTCTGGAGATATCACAGCCGTATATCTCGCCCAGCTTCTTCAGTTCGCCCAGTGCTCTGATCTGCTCTGCCAGTTCCTCACGCAGTCTGATATTCTTTGAAGTCATTCTGACCAGAGAATTATCCAGCTGATCCTTCTTATCCATTATAAGGTAATCAACGCCGTAGAGTGCTACACGTCTGTAGTCACCGATGATACGGCCTCTGCCGTAAGCATCGGGCAGACCTGTCAGAATAGCTGCGTGTCTAGCCAGCTTCATCTCGGGAGTATAAGCATCAAAAACGCCCTGGTTATGGGTCTTTCTGTACTCGGTGAATATCTTCACTATCTCGGGATCGACCTCATAGCCGTACTGCTTGCAGGCAGCCTGAGCCATTCTCAGTCCGCCGAAGGGCTGAAGAGAACGCTTGAAAGGCTTATCTGTCTGGAAGCCTACTATCTTTTCAAGATCCTTGTTAAGATAGCCTGCTGCATGGCTTGTGATGGTAGATACTATCTTGGTATCCATATCCAGCACGCCGCCTGCTTCTCTTTCCTGTCTTGAAAGCTCGGTCACCTGTTCCCAAAGCTTGGTTGTAGCCTCGGTAGGACCAGCGAGAAAGCTCTCGTCACCGTCATAGGGTGTGAAATTTTTCTGGATAAAGTCTCTAAGATTGACAGAGGTACTGGACCATCTGCCGGGATTGAAACCTTTCCACTCCTCATCGAACCAATTTCTTTCCATTGTACATCTCTCCCTAACTATGCGGCACAGCACCAAAAAGCTCCCGTTATTTTTACGAAAGCCCAGATATCATTCATGCCGCGTTAATTGTTCGGACGATCTGCCCCGTACCCTCGGGACACTGACACAATATATAGATCATCGTTTGATTTAAGGATATCACATTTAACACTATATGTCAAGGTCAAATTAGAAATATTACGCAAGCTTAACAGTTTTTTCATATGTTACCAAACGCCCTGAAAAGCTTGATTTTTCGCATTTTTTATACATGGGTCATTCCATGAGGTATATATCTGCAACAAATTTGTGTACTAAAAAACGTACAGAAAGTCGCAGAATGTTAATTTTTTAACGACCTATATATACGATTTCACACACTAAAGTGTACTTTTTTGGTCTATTTTTCGAACGACTTTTTACCCTAATTTTACGACCTATATTCTTATACACCGTGTATCTCGTGTTCTTAACGGACTGACTTTCTTGGCAGAATATGGTCAAAATTTTGTTAAATGCCCTATGCGAATGAATATTTTTTTAACAATATTTCGCAATATCAATGATAGTATGCCCGATGGTCTTCTAAATATTCAGTCAGCAAAACAAAAACGGAGGCAGCATGGGCTGTCCTCCGTAATATAATTACTGCTGATTGTTTGAAAGCTCTTTAAGTTCTCTGCCTGCTTTCAGAAGCTCGCGCAGATCATCTGCATCACCTGCGTTTATGGCGTCGCGGTACTCGGTCAGGCGTGCGATGATACAGTCAAGTTCGTCCACGAGGGGCTGCTTGTTCATCAGGAAAAGCTCTGTCCACATATTCTCGTTCAGCTTTGCCACACGGGTGAGGTCTTTGAAGGAACCTGCGGAAAATCCTGCCTGTTTCAGCAAACTGGGGCTCTTGACATATGCGCTTGAAACCACATGGGCAAGCTGTGAAGTGAAGGCGATTATACGGTCATGCTCCTCGGTTGTGGAGGTTACTACCTTTGCAAAACCTATCTCATAGGCAAGCTGTGATATCTCTCTGACGGTCTTTGCGGCGGTATCATCGGAAGGGGTCATGATAAAGCTTGCACGCTCGAAAAGGTTGTCAACAGAGTATGCAAAGCCCGAAAATTCACGTCCTGCCATGGGGTGACAGCCTATGAACACCACGCCTTCCTCTTTCAGCGGAGCTTCTACCGCTTCAACTATCGAAGTTTTTACACCGCAGGAATCTATAACTATGCCGCCCTTTTTGAAATTCGCCTTGTTATCAAGGATAAATCTGATAGTCTGGGCAGGGTGAAGACATACCATAACGATATCGCAGGTGTGCAGGGTATCGGTGGTGAGTTCGCCGTCTATCGCTTCCTGAGCCACTGCTCCTGCTATGGCTGCACGGTCGATATCCAGCGCAAAACAGCTGTGATCGGTATTCTTCTTTATAGCTTTGGCAAGAGAGCCTCCTATCAGTCCAAGACCGACTATGCCTATCTTCATATAAAAAACGTCCTTTCGTATTTTATTGCTTTTATGTAATAAAGTATAACACTATAAATGTAAGTTGTCAAGTACATGAGAAGTTACTTTAAACTTAAACGATTTCTTTAGATGTTTTAACGAATCGAAATTTTTCGTGGTATTTTTTAAAAAAATATTTATGAAACTATTGACAAATCGAAGTGGATGTAGTATAATATTGCTTGTGAGAAAGAGTTAATTTTCTTACGAATTATGAAGGTTTAGGTGATTTGGCGAAGAAGCAGCTTTTGGGCTGCTTTTTTCGTTTTTATATGAGTATTTCGAGTATGTGAACGGAGTGATGATCTATGAAGATACTTAATATTCACGGTTTCAGAGGAAGCGCTGAGAACGCGGCCTTCGGGGCACTGACAGGACTTGGACACGATGTTGTTTCGCCGCCCTTTGATTATGACTCTGTCACTCCCGATAAGGTGGCTGAAAAGCTGCGTCGGATAATAAAGGCGGATACTCCAAGGTATATTGTCGGCACAAGCTACGGCGGATTTTTTGCGGCTTTGCTTTCTGCTGAGACAGGCATACCCGCAGTGCTGGTGAACCCTTGTCTTATGCCATTCTATCATCTTCCCCTGCTGGGGTACGAGGGTGATATCGCACCTATGATAGCCCTTTTCGGCGGTCTTGCGAAGGCTGACCGCAGCATAGTGAAATGTATCATTGGCGGCAGTGATGAACTTATAGATACCCACTCGCTTGAAACAAACTATTACAGTGCTGAGAATATCACCGTTATACCCGAGGGGCTTCATTCCGGGGCTACTCTGCCGCTGGCGGAGTATTTCGGGGAAGTTATAAAATAAGTATCTGTTTTGCTATTTCAGAGTCGGATATTTGCTTATATCGGATAGTTTATGTGTTTTGGGCTCGGGTTTGCTGCCACGGAATTTCCCGGTCATAATTGCATTTTGCCTGCATATCATTCTATAAAATAACACTACGGAGGTACATACATGGAGTGGATAAAAATGAAGAAGATCGCTGTCTGCTGTGGGGCTTTTTTTGCGCTTTGCGGGGCGATATGGGCAGGCGATATTGTAAGCAGCAGGGCTATGAACAGGGTAACTAAAGCATCGGCGGCGGAGAGTATGGTGCGGCCGCAGGTGGTTCTCGATGCGGGGCACGGGGGCATGGACGGCGGCTGTGTTTCGGTGAACGGAGTGGCTGAAAAAGGCTTGAATCTGGATATTGCGCTGGTGGAGCGGGATATGCTGGAGGTACTTGGGTTTGATGTTACGATGACGAGAGAGGACGATTGCTCGATATACGATGAGGGTATCGAGGGGCTTTCAAAGCAGAAACAGTCGGACATGAAAAACAGATTGGAAATATTTGATAAATGCAGCGGCGTGGCGGTTTCGATACATCAGAATCAGTTCACTGACAGCAGATACAGCGGTGCGCAGGTGTTCTATTCGCGGAGAAACGGTGCGGGGGAACGTCTGGCGGGGGCGGTGCAGAGGCAGTTCGTTTCGCTTTTACAGCCCGATAATGAGAGGGAGACAAAGGCGGTGGACGATGAACTTTTTCTGCTTGACAGGACCGACACCCCTGCGGTGATGGTGGAGTGCGGTTTTCTATCTAATCCAGAGGAAGCGGCAAAGCTGGAAGATGCGGCGTATCGGCGGCAGGTGGCTTTTGCCATAATGTCGGGGATATTGAGTTACCGTGGTGAGGAAGTCGGAGGATAGGTTCCGGGTAAGATTTTGGACAGCAAATATCCGACGCTTCACTTGCCAGGAAAATAATGGTAAGAGTGTGATACTGAGATATTCACCGGGGACGGGGAAATGTTGATTTACTGAGTGATTTTTCGTACAAATTATAGTATAGGATAAATATATGGTATCGTCCGCGGTCGGATAATCTGTTCGGGTGCGGTCGGTACTTTTTTTACATTTATTGAGGAAGATGTCGATTTGTGTTGACTTTCGGCTTGGGATATGGTATAATATTTTCACATATACGACGGGAGATATCTCTGTGCAGACGAACATCTGCGGACGTTTACGGAGTTCGTTTTGTTAACATACAATGCAAACCGTCATAAGGTAGGATAGATATGAAAAACATAAATAAATGTGGGGTGCTGTCTGCTTTGGTCTGCGCGGCTATGCTGCTGGCAGGCTGCGGTGCGGACGTCAGCGCTTCGGATATTGTTCCCGTTGAAGACAAAGAATTGTCATCGGCAGAAACTGTGGAGAATATTACAGCGGAGGATAAGCCCTCGGTCATGTCGCCTGATGAATACAGTGAAGTCGTGAGCGATGTTGGCAGTATGGCTGATAACAGCAGTGAAGCTTCGGAAAGCAAGGCAGAAAAACCGAAACCGCCAAGAAAAGCGGTGGATTGTACTGTCGGGGGCGGCTACTGGTTCACGGTGAGTGATTTTAAAAAGGTATACTCCAACGAGGAACTGGAGAAGTGTTTTGACAGGCTTCAGGAGATATGCAGTGATGCAGATTTCCACATGGCGTTCTCTTTCAAGAATATCGACACCGGGGCGTATGTGGGTTACAGGCAGTACGACCAGTTCATGACTTGCAGCTGTGTTAAAGCGCCTTACGTTAAATCCCTGCTGGCTAAGGGTATCGACCTTAAAGAGAAGATACCGATGAACACCAAGTGGGAAGGCGATTTTGAAGGCATAGCCAACGAGGAATACGGCAAGGAATACACTGCCAAGAAACTTATCGAGTACACAATTCTGGACAGCGATAACACGGCTTACCAGCTTTTGTGCCAGAGATACGGCTGTGGAGATTTCAACAGCCATCAGTACGAGATAGGCTCGAACTACACCCTCGGGTACAATGCGGAGTGGATATTCACCTACTGCAATACCGATGATATGATGAAAGATTATGAGGACATCTACCGTTTTGCAAAGAAGAACAAGAACGGCAAATGGCTGATTAAACTGCTCAGCAAGGCACACCTGAACATACAGATAGGTGCAGCGCTGGGGGACAAGTACACGGTGGCGCAGAAGTACGGTTCGGATTATCAGGAAATGGCTTTCAACGACTGTGCGATAGTTTATGCGGATTCCCCGTTTGTGCTTTGCATAATGACGGAGCAGTATCCCGAAACTGAGGAGAGCTGCAAGGTGTTCAAAGACCTGGCACTGGTATTTGATGATATAAATTCGCTGATAGCGAAAGAGTCTGACAAGGGTGAAAAAGACAAAGAATAAAGCCTGAGGATATCAGGCGCGTGGGGAGTACACCGCAGGTTGAACGGAGGTATTTTTATGAGCGATTACAAGGTATATTCGGTACACATGGGCAAGGCAAAGTGTGCTGTTGATCTGGGTGACGGTTCGGAGAGAGGAGAGTATGTTGATCAGGATTACATACTCCACAAACTGGGCAGACCCCACAGAAGCATAAGCCTGATGTACTGTTATTATCCGCTGGACAAGGAGTTTCCGGGCAGGATATCGGAAGTGATGAAGGACGCTGATGTGAAGTTTCAGTGGGATTATCCCTATGATGATTACTTCACTTACAAGGGTGGACTTGAAGGAAACAGGGATGACGAACCTTTCACCTGCATGAGGGATATCAGGCGTCACGGACAGGACGTTACACTTACCCTGACTGCCGACCCTAATATATCCGACGAGCAGATAAGGGCTATCGCGGAAGACCTGAAAACTTTCGGCAGAGTGTTCCTGCGTGTGAACCATGAGAACACGGGCAACTGGTTCAGCTTTACAAAAAGGACGACCTATCAGGGCGTTGCGGATTTCTACTGCAAGTTCGTGAAGATAGTTCACGAGGTTGCGCCAAATGTTCAGATGGTGCTTTGCACAGGCGGTATCGAAGACCCGAACTCGGAAGAGATAATGATGGAAAAAGAATTCGCACAGTCCGTAAAAGATACGGATATATGGTCGGTGGACAAGTACATGGCACTGCACTGGGGCTGGCCTTTTGATGTGGCGCTTAGAGATCAGAAAGTCAAGAGCTACAAGCGCGACAGGGTGGAAGACACCTACAATATGACCAAGAGAAGCTACGAGCGTTTCAAGGTGATAAACGGCGGTGTCAGCAAGCCCATGGTGATGAGCGAATTCAATGCGGACGGCGATGTTACGGGCGCTTACGATCAGACGGTGATGGTCAGGGGATTCTGCGATATGCTGAAAGAAGATCCCGAGCAGTGGTTCAGCGGATTTACTTTCTATCAGTTCCGCGACAGGGGCAGACTTGGTCTGGAGATAGAAGACCCCAACAATCAGAATGTTGGTATCGAACAGCCTGTGATGAAGACTTACAGGGAGATAATCCACGATGATTTCTTCAAGCCCGAGATGAAGAGGGGCGGAGAGGTAAGTTTTCCTGTGAAGCTGAGATGGGGAAATTCCGAGGACGCTGAGGGTCTGGAGATACCGATACACTTTTACGGCGACCCCCATTTCTGTGAACTGACCTTTGAGGACGAGAGCAATCTGATGATAGAGATAAACGGCAAGTGGTTCTATAAATCGCCGAAAGCGAAGGTCATAGACCTGATGAGCGCATTCTACGAGAACAGACTTGAAGGTGCCAAAGACCTGACACTGAGGATATTTGCACCACCTGCAAGCGGCGAAAATGATCTGGGTGCGGAGGACGGAATGTTCAACAGCTATCAGACCATCGAGAAGCTGCCGAAGATAAGGATAGAATATGAGCCTGTGATGCTCTGATTTCGTTTACTATATGAGCGCGGTACTTTTTTGTACTGCGCTTTTTCTTTGTATTGACAAATAAAAAACAGATGTGATATAATGGTATGGATAATTTTTAGGCAGAAAGATCTGCGGGACGGAGAAAAGTTGTGAAGAAAAGTAAGAAAATTTTAATTGCCGTGTGCGTAATATGTTTGGTATTGGTGAGGATCTTTACACCTTATCTGGGGAGACCTTTTTTGATAAAATGTAATGTTAACGGAGACATGGATAAGAAATTTTATCTATCCGGCGATGTGAATAAAATATATTTATTTTCTTCTCATGACCCATGTATAAAATTTATAAAATACTGTAATGATCTTGAAGAATTATCCGTTTTGGGTAATCCGGATACATTCAATATAGAGGATATTGCAAATCCCAATTTAATAAAACTGTCCCTTAGCGGAGATGGCATTAACTGGTCAAGTTTGAATAAATGTACCGAATTGAAAGAGTTGTTTATTTCTTGTTTTAGTAATTTTACAACTGTAGAAGATATATCAGGATTAACTAAACTTGAAAGATTGACTATCTATAATGATGAAGAATTATCTTTAAGCAAATTGAACGAACTGAAAAATTTGAAGGAACTAACGATCGTTTGTTTGAACGAAATTGATTGTGAAGATCTTTCACAGCTGGAGAAGCTGGAAAAACTGAATCTGAATACACATGGATCGATGAAGTTTAAACAAAAGACAGGACTGAAAAATGCAGACCAACTGAACAAGTTGAAAAATTTAAAGGAACTGAATATCTGTTGTAATAATGATATCAACTGTGAAGATTTTGCGCAGCTGGAAAATCTGGAAGTACTGTCGCTGGAGAGCGATGGAAAAATAACGGGGCTTGATAGCGTTGGAATGGATAACCTTATACGTATCAATATCCCAATAACTAAGCTTACCAATGAGGCCAAGAAAAAGCTTAAAGAAAAAAGTGTTTTCATTAATTACAAATAGTAAGCTGAGATAATATAAAAGAAAAAAACTCCCTCACCTTTTTGTGGTCGGTAGATAATCTGCTATTGCTTTTTGAGTTGCCGCGCCTTTTTTGGGGGCGGAAGTTTGCTGTGCTATTTATGGCTTAGTTGCAGCGTCGCTTTTGCGCCTTGATGCGAGGGCTCTGCCCTCGCGCTCCCGCAAGCCTGCTAGCGCGAGGCTTGACCGCGCGCTTTGTTTCCTTGGCATTCTATCCGCAGTTGTGCTCGTCACATATTTTTCTTATATATAACGTTCAAACCTTTCAGCAGCAGGTCATCATCAAGTATGATATCTCTGCGGCAGAGGGGTACTACTGTTCCCGCTAATCCGCCTGTGGCTATTACTGTGCATTTCTGCCCCAGCTCTTCCTCGATGCGCTCTATCATGCCGTCTATCGCTCCCGCATTGGAGTACATAAGTCCGCTTTTAAGGCAGTCAACTGTATTGGTGCCTATTACGTGCTTTGGCTTTTCAAATGCGAATTTCGGCAGCTGTGCAGTTCGGGATATCAGCGCTTCGGAGGATACTGCCATGCCTGTTACTATCAGTCCGCCGAGGTAGCGCTTTTTCTCGTCGATGACGGAGAGTGTGGTGGCTGTGCCCATATCGATTATTATCATGGGGGCGGGGTACTCGTTGATACCTGCCACGGCATCAACAACAAGGTCACTGCCCAGCTGTGCGGGGTTATCTATAACTATTGAAAGCCCTGTTTTCAGCCCGGGTCCTATCACCTTTGGCTTAACGCCTATCAGCTTGCGTACAGCCGCGGAAAAAGTCGCCGTTATGGTAGGTACTACGGAAGATATTATCGCGCCGTCTATCTTATCGGGATGGATATCGTGCATCTCCATTGCGGTCTTGATATTTGCGGCATATTCAAGGTCGGTGGCGAGCTGATTTGTGTATATCCTCTCGCGGAAAAGTATATTGTCATTCTCGATACAGCCGAGAACTATATTTGTATTGCCTACGTCTATTGCTAAAAGCATTGGTATGCCTCCTTGTTATCATTTATAAAGCGGTTCTGCCTTAAACATTTTAGCACAAATGCAAAGATAAGTCAACATAAAAAAGGACGGCTCACTGCCGTCCTTTGATATATTATACGGTTGCTTTCTTCTGTTTGGGAGTGGGTGCATCGATAAGTCTTGCCTTTGAAAGTGCAAGTGCAACAGCTGAAGTAAGTACGGTGCAGGATATCCACTCGATAGCCACATTAAGTGTAACGACTGCTATTATGAACAGTACGAGGTTGTGATGACCCTCCATACCCTTTACAGTTTCGGAATCACCGAACATCATCAGCAGTGTGCTCATGAAGAATACGGTATTCAGGAATGCCACGCTGAAACCTGCAATGCCGCCTACTATCGGTGCGGGTAACTTGGTGGGTCTGAGATGATGTCCCGGTAACTTTATTGTCTTCAGGACGTGGGCGATAGTGCCTGCGAGAAGTCCTACAAGAACTCTGGGTACTACGCATAAGATAACTGTCCTTACGGGGCTGATATCAGTGAGAGCTACCATCAGTGGGCTCGGGTTTGTGAAAGCCATGATAGCGCTGGTGATGCCAAAGGAAAGTCCTGCCAGTGCACCGCCCTGAGGTCCAAGTGCGAAAGCTGCGATAGCTACGGGGATAGTTATGAGTGCGATGGACAGTGTACCTGTCTTGATGTAGCCATAGGGAGTAAGTCCCATAACCAAGATTATCGCTGTCATGATGCCCATGAGGACAAGGTTCTTTGTCTTATTGTTTTTTCTTGCCATATATTATTCCTCCTTGTTAATATCCCGCTATGATAGGCGGGTACATTACAAACGGGTGAAGGCTGTTCCTTTCACCGATGATATTATAGCACATATCCCCCGAAAAAGCTACTGTTTTTAGTGCGATATTCTTTACGAATTTTGATGACGGGGCGGTTACAGCCTTGTGCATATTGTCGGTGGAGGTGGTTGCAATTTTTGGCAGGATGTGGTATTATATGAGAAACGGTCGCTGTTAATGCCCCTTGACCGTAGTGAGCGAGGAACGAGCGAACGAAGTGTCAAGCTTCTCGGGCGCACCGCCGACACAGTCGCGGTTAGGGTTTTGCCGCGCAGGGGGAGTATGAGGGGCAACGGTCGACGCAGTCACCGTCCGTCCCTCATTTAAAATCAGGAGGAATAAATATGGCTAATCCGATACTGCCTTTATGGGAATATATTCCCGATGGAGAACCGAGAGTTTTCGGGGACAGGGTATATCTTTACGGGTCGCATGACAGGGTATCCTGTGATAAGTTTTGCGACTACAAGCTGAAAGTCTGGTCGGCACCGATAGATGATCTTAATAACTGGGTGTGCCACGGTGACAGCTTCAGGACGAAAGACGGCGGGGAACGTCCCGCGGATACGGACTGGACGAGAAACGAGTGCTACGCTCCCGATGTTATCGAAAAGGACGGTAAGTACTATCTGTATTCGTATATAGTTGGGTCTAAGGGGGCTGTGGGAGTATCCGACAAGCCCGAGGGACCTTTTAAGGCGCTGGGTCAGTATATCTACGGTGAAGATGTTGAAGTCGGGGACGACGGCATATTCAACGATGCGGGTGTGCTTGTTGACGATGACGGTAAGGTTTATGTGTACTACGGATTTGAAGGTTCCCACATGAACGAACTCGACCCTGCGGATATGAGGACGGTAATAAAGGGAAGCTATATGCACCCTGTTATGCCCGATACTCTGGATATCCCCGTTGAGCGGAGATTTTACGAAGCAAGTTCTCCGAGGAAGATAAACGGTCGGTACTACCTGATATATTCGCCGCGAATGGGAAGCCGACTTGCTTATGCCATAAGCGATTCACCCAGAGGACCTTTTGAGTACAAGGGTTACATCATCGACAACGGCGTTGACTATCCTGCGGGCAACAATCACGGTTCGGTGGCCTGCATAAACGGACAGTGGTATGTGTTCTACCATAGGATGACGAATGATACCATAATGTCCCGCCGTGCCTGTGTGGAGAGGATAGAGATACTCGAAGACGGCACTATACCGCCTGTTGAGATGACTTCACTCGGGTTTGAAAAATCACTTGACCCATATAAGATAATCCCTGCGGAGATAGCCTGCGTGCTTAAAGGCGGGTGCTTCATCACGGAGAAAGATATCTTCACAAGGGTGATAACGAACATCACCGAGGGCAGTGTGTTCGGGTATAAGTATTTTGATTTCGGCGACGACTATACCGGTGACAGCATTACTCTTGCAATGAAAGTGCGGGGCATGGGTGTTAACTGCAAGGTGAAGATCCTGCTGGACGGTGAGGACGGCGAAGAGATAGGCGAGCTTGATATAGGGACTTCCGACGGTGTATACAGGTGCAAGGTGAAGAATGTTACGGGCAGACACGCGGTATTCTTCAAGGCATATCACGGTATCGAGGGCTGGATGAAGGCATCCTTTGACAGAAGGTGTCTGTTTGAAGCGGAGAGTTTTTGTGTTTTGAAGTAGGGGAGATTTTTAATTCATAATTCATAATTCATAATGCATAATTGATGGCAGGAAGATAACGCAGCTGTACTTAGGATAGAATGCCAAGGAGACAAAGCGCGCGGTCAAGCCTCGCGCTAGCAGGCTTGCGGGAGCGCGAGGGCAGAGTCCTCGCATCAAGGCGCAAAAGCAAAATGCACAGCGAACTATAAGAGCACAGCGAACTAACCGCCATGTCAAAAGGCGCGGCAATATCAAAAATCGAGCGTGGACAAAACAACCGTCCACGCTCTTTCTGTCTGCGTGAATATATTGCCGCGCCCGCCGTCAAACAGCGAAGCGTCTTTTACGGCTCGACCCGAACGAAGAGAGGGGCGAAACCGCACAAAGCTACACCCCCAAACCAAACCATCGACCAGCCCGACTACCCCCGCCACAATAATCAAGAACATCTATCTATGACATGACCTGCCAGAGTGCAGAACTCTTATCCCAAGTACTGCGCTATCAGGTCGCCCCTGTCGGGTCGAGAAATCGGATTCGCTTCGCTGTCCGATTTCGGGCGCGGCAATATTTTACGCAGATAGTTTGAGCGTGGACGTTTGTTTTGTCCACGCTCGGAATGTCTTTATTGCCGCGCCTGTTTGGTCGGGAGATAGTCTGCTATTGCTTTTTGAGTAGCCACGTCGCTTTTGCGCCTTGAGTTGAGGGCTCTGCCCTCAAACTCCCGCAAGCTTTTCGCGAAAAGCTTGACCAAAAGCTCCCCTCTTTGGCATACTTACCCAACTTCGTGGTTGCCCTGCCAACAATTAATGAACACACTAACGCTTCGCTTTTAGTGTTGTGAATTATGAATTGAAAACCCGTTCAGCCCTTTCTCTTTCATTATCGCAGGATAATCAAGATATGCCCTGTCACAATCGCAATTCCCCTTTACCCCACTCACTCTCCCTGTCGATGTGTACTGCCACATACCATATGCCATGTCATATGGCGGCTTCTCTACCCCGTATGCCGCTACCCATACATCATATCTTTTCCTGCACTCCACAGGTACTTTCTCCGTCAGAAAATTAGCATAGCTGTAGATCGCCGCATAATACCCCGCTTTCTCCAGCTTTCCGCAAAATGCCTTGACCATATCTCCTATGACCCTATCCGATAGCCCCCGCTGTGATGTATCCTCTATATCATAACACAGAGGATACTCAAATTTCTTCTTACCCACAGCTTTCAAAAATACCTCCGCTTCCTTCTCCGCTTCACGGGCGCTTACCGCGTATGAATACCAGTAAGCCCCGATATCCAGCCCCGCCGCCTTTGCCTTGCGGTAGTTGTCCTCAAAACAGCTGTCCTTCTGCGAAATATACCTGCCGTACCCCGCATTTATCATCACAAACTTATACCCCGCCCCCTTTACTTTTTCAAGATCCACATCACCCTGCCATTTTGAAATATCTATACCCTTTACAGCCATGATTCTTCTCCTCTCTCCCGTTAAGGCAGTACCCTCACCCTGAAAATATCCGATTTGAATATCAGCATCTCGCCCTCCTCAATTTTCAGTGCACGGAACTGCGCATCTATATCACCGACCTCAGCCAGTATATCACCATCAGGGGCTATCTCGCCCCCGTATATCTGTATCACCCTCTGTATGCCGCCGAAGTCCAGCACTATATCATAATATGCACCCTCGAATTTCGGGTGAATGACCCTGTGTACTCTCAGACCATTCTCATTCCTGTGCCCAAGCACATTCCCCCTCGGCAGAGTTACCCTGCCGCAGTCGTCTATCGCTATCAGCATACCTATACCTCCTTCTGTCCGTACCTGTCGTTATAGCACATCACCGTTGTGGTAATGCCTTTCCTGCCGCCGACTACTTTTATATAGTTTATGTTCTTCCCTGTCAGGGTGCTTTCGCCCGATACCTTGTCCATAAGGTCTTCACCAAGCCAGCCCATGTAGGTCATGCCCACTTTTCTCACCCCCTTGTTTGAATAGTCAAGCTTGTGCTGAAGTCCCACCTGCGGGTCGTAAAGCCACTGCATATCCAGCGGATAGTACCTCGTCCTGACGATATCCATTCTCGCCGCCGAAGCATCATGCGCTTCATAAGGATAGGTGTCACCCAACTCTTTCATGTATACGTCCGAGAGAAGATATCTGCTGTCCAGTGAACTCACCACCGAAAGCTTCTTCACCCCCGAATAATCCATCACCCTCCGCGTGCCCGCCGTCATTCTCACAGTGTTCAGCCCGCTTATGAAAGGGTAGTACCCCGTCGCCTTTATGCAGTAAGCCACCGCCGCTTCCCATACCGTCGAACCCTCGTTGATGTATATGTTCGACACAACAGGGGTAGGGTCTTCATAGGTTATGTAAGGGCTTGCCAGATTTGTCTGACAAAGGCTTTTCAGCGTGACATTTGTGTTTATACGCGGATAAGGCTCGTTCTGCGCCAGCAGAAGAGTATACCCGCGGGAATCCACCCTTACCCGATGCCCTCTACCGAACCTCTCTATGCTTACCTCGTCTGCCAGACCGCTGTGTATCTCCACCCCGCCTAACCTGACTCTCACCCCCACCACATCAAGCGCCGATATATCAGGCACACCGTCCTCATAAAACATTCCCGAAAACCTCGTATACGGCACATATAAAGCTTTCTCGAACACAAACCCCGTACACCACACATACTCCCTCACCCCAGTACCGCTCCCCGTATCCACCACAAGCTGTAAAATGCAATCCATTTTCATTCTCTCCTTTCACGAAATCATATCTCATATCCGCCGAATCTAAGCCTGTACACACCCCCGACTTCCCCGCTTTTCTCCGAAAGCGTGCCCTCTAAAAGTATCATCGTCCCGTAACTCCTGTTATCAGCTGTCACAGTGCTTACGTCCGATGAAAAATCCTCAATGATGTCCTGCAATACCGCCCTTTCGTCGGGGGCGAATTTACCGACAGCAAGTATCTCCAGCCCTCTCGAACCGTTAGTCCGAAGTTCCGTACCGCCCCCGACCTTAACATATTCCAACTGCCTGTCACGCCGAAAAACGCTCAAAGAATCGGGGTAAAGGGTATTCAGCCCCAGTTCAAGAGTATGCCCCCCGGGCTGAACTATCTCAAATCCCATGATTACCTCCGTTCTCCGATACCTCTTTCAGACACACCCCGAATATCACTTTCATCTCACGCACCAGCCTCATGATCTTCATATCGCTCCCCGAAGCCCCGAGTTCCACCGTCACCCCGCCGAAACCGCGTATCATCGCCGCCCCCGCACAGGCATCAAAGCACCTGTCATCAAAACCGATATGGTCGCCGAACATTCCCGCCTTGCCCATCAGCTTGACTTTGAAAACTATCTCACCCGCGACCGCAGCGTCCCCCGAATCTATCCTCCTGCCGCTGTCCGTCAGCCTTACATTATCAAGCGTCCATACCGCCGTACAGCCCTCGATATCCCCGAGAATGATATCCGTGTATTCCTCAAACGCCTTAAAACCACTATTCTCCAGTACCTCCGCCAGAGCCGACTTTATCTCGTAAAGTCCCAGACTGTCCAAAATTTTTACCATATAAATACCTCCTCACATAGTCTCAAACAAGAACCCGCCGTCGGGCATAAGCCACTCGATACGAGCCATTGCCTGCTTTTTCAGCTTATCAGCCGCATCTATCCTGTGACTGAAATTTCCGTTGATATCAGCACTTCCCGAAACCGTCACCGCATTCTGTTCGCGGAATGCTTCGCGGCAAACGTAGTCGTAAACCGCCGAGCAAGCCGCGGCATATTCGCAGGCATAAATATCCTCACCGACGATTTTGTCAACGTCAAGAGCGGATTCTACGGCTTTCATGGCTTCCATTACCAGTGTTTCGACTTCATCGACCTTATCATTTCTGCACCCGCTCAGCTGATAAAAGCTGAGGAGTACCCTATCAAAATCAAGCATGATTGCTCCTTTCTGCCCAAGAGGGCAATTAAATTAAGCAGTACGAGGTAAGATATGCCAAGGAAACAAAGCGCGCGGTCAAGCCTCGCGCTAGCAGGCTTGCGGGAGCGCGAGGGCAGAGCCCTCGCATCAAGGCGCAAAACTAAAATGCACAGCGAACCATAAGAGCGAAAGAAACTTCCACAAAAAATGCGCGGGCAATACCAAAATTCCGAGCGTGCGCAAATCCATTTCCCCCGCACAAACTAAGTCCGTAAATATTGCCCGCGCCCGAAATCGGACAGCGACAGCGAATCCGATTTCTCGACCCGAGGGACGAGGGGCGACAAAACCGCAGTACGTCCCTAAAATGAAAACACGTATTTTATACCTGTACTTGGGATATCCTGTTCTAATCAAATGTACTGCGGTTGACGTTTCGCCCCTGACGGGTCGAGAAATCAACGAGCTGCCGCCGTTGATTTCATGCGCGGCAATATCTTTACGCGGATTGTTTGTGCGTGGTCGTTAGTTTTGTTCACGCTCGGGATTTGGATATTGCCGCGCTTTTTTGGGTCGGAAGTTTGCTGTTCTATTTATGGCACTGTTGCCACGTCGCTTTTGCGCCTTGATGCGAGGGCTCTGCCCTCGCGCTCCCGCAAGCCTTTCGCGAAAGGCTTGACCCAAAGCTCATCTCCTTGGCATTCTAACCCCAGTACAGCTCCCTCGCCGCCCCCACCCCAATTATGAATTATGAATTATGAATTGTGAATTAAATAAGCCCCGTCACCAGTACCCCCACAGCATCTTCACATACCTTCGTCACTCCCGCTAACAGCGAACAGCTTATCTCATTCATCTGCGTGCCTATCAGCTTGTCACTGTCTACTACCACATCACTGCCCAGTATCAGCTCAGCCGCCGCTGTGCTGTCTACACCTAACACCTTGTTCACAGGCATCTCCGCACATTTAACTAACGTCACCCCGTAAGGCGTCTTTATCCTGCCGCTCGTCATAAAGTCCCCCACACAGAACTTCATCTCGGGCAGCGCCAGTATCTGCGCCATCACCGCAGGACTGCACACCATCACATCCATATCGTGCGTGCTCATATCGCTCCAGAACTTCGCTATGTCCGCATAGCTTATCGCGTCCCCCGCTATGGTCGATGGCACTACATCTGTTATAAGCTCCGTGCATATCCAGCTGTTCAGCCCCCTGCCAACAGACTCTCCTATATCTCTCAGCACTATCCCGAAAGCCTCTAACCTCTGCTTTCTTACCGCTTCGTAGGAACAGCTCAGCATTCTCGCAAATTTCTTCACCTCGCTCGCCGTACTGTTCAGCACCACCGTTGTCTCGGGAAGATCGTCCCCCTGATCCACAGGATCACTGCCCGAACGTGTTATCGTAAATCCCCTGAAATCCATGCCGTCAGTCCGTGATACCGCTCCGCATACCACGCCCGCTATGCTGACTTTCTCCACCCCTTTCTTTATCATTCTCCTCACATATTCAGGGAAAAGCACCGCCGACTGCGCTGTCACGAAGAACTTCTCCACCATGTCGCTGTTCGCCCCCGATACCTTTATACCGAATCTCTTCAGCTGTCTTTCAAATGCGTCCAGCCCCCCGAGTTCCGTGCCCTTGTAGCCCTCATCGGGGTCAAGCTCCGCCAGTGCCTGTGTAAAGCTCTTGCCTGTGATGTTGTAAAGTGATCTTTCAAGTCTGATATTGTCGTACATAATTACCTCCGTTTTCTTCTGCCGTCAACTTTTCCCGCACCCCCGGCAGATACAGGGCGCGTTCATTTCTTTCTCCGACTGCTCCCGTGTTCTCACCGCTCAATTCCCCATAAGACCATCAGTCCCGCTGTCGGCTGACACCTCCGCAGTCGTTTGTATCCAAAATTATTCCCTTATTTTGTTATCTACTAAACCCTGAATGCTTCCATCTCGCCGCTGTCATATTCCGCCGCGACCCCCGCCGCTTTTCCCGATGCCGCTTCCTCTCTCAGCTGACGCGACAGCTTCTTTTTCAGCTCCATCAAGGCGAAAATATCCATATCCTCCACCTCACCGATATCATAGCTCTTCACAAAGCACCCCAGCCTGATGATGTCCCCTCTCAGTTCTTCGCAGAATTGCACCTGCGCCGCCGAAACTTCCTTCAATTCGGGGTCAAGCTCCACCAGCTTCTCCAGAGCCTTCTGCCTGTCATAAAATTTCATCTCAACACCGCCCCCCTTGACCTTCTTTATCTCCGCAACGTTGAAAAGGTCAGCCGAAAGCACTTCCTCCCTCGTAGGTTCATCCGCAAAAAGCAGAGCCGCCGCATCGTTTATGCTCCCGAAAGCAAGGCGCGAAAGCCCCGTCTTCACATAGCATAAATTCTGCTCGTCAGCATCGTCCAGTTTTCGTATCGCCCTCTTGACAGACTTTCTCGCCAGCATATCCGCTTCAAGCTCCTTAGCCTCCTCGGGACTGTACCCCAGCCTGACCGCTGTCTCCGAACCGTTCCTCGTCCTTACAAATGTCTTCGCAAATCTTGTTGGTGTGATCTTCATAATGTTTCCTCCTTTTCTGACTTTCTCACTCGAAAAAGTCTTTTCACTATCACCCTTTTACCCCCAAAAAGTTGTACGTTTTTGTACAACTCTTGCAGAAATATGTCCGAATTAAATAATAAAACATTTGTTTCACCAAACCCCGATCTGAAAAACTATGCACAACTCACAACAAACACGCAGTCAGATATTAATAGGCTAAAAATTCAAAAAAATAATTTTTGCCCCTTTCCACCTCTCAAAAACCACCCCCGAAAATAAAAAAAACGACAGCCCGCTCCCGCGAACTGCCGATAAAAAAATATGATCATCCCGCTGACACACCATATTGATCAGTGTCATATCGGAACTTGAAATACCGGGCGGTTATCTTTCCCCCGCCTGCGGCGAGGGAAAGATAACATCAACATGAGGTTTCATTGTTATATAACACCTTGTAGTGGTGTGTTGATAGGATAGCCGATAAAAAAAGAGGACTGCCGTACCATAGGTACAGCGGTCCTCCGCCGGATCATATCCAGTTTATTCCAGGCTCGCCCACTCGTCCATCATCTCGTCGAGCTCTGTTTTCTTAGCCTCAAGAGCGTTGCATCTCTCCGTCATCAGCTCAAAATTCGCCGCAACTTCGGGGTCTGCTATCTCGTTCTCCAGCCTGAAGATATCCACCTCAGCCTGCTCGATAAGCTCCTCCAGCTCTTTCAGACGCGCCCTGCGCTTCGCCTCCAGCTGACGCTGTTCCTTGCTGCGGTAGCTTATCTCCTTCTGCTCCCGCCTGTCCTGCTCCGCCTGAATTCGCTTCTGCTCCGCAGCCGCTTCCGCCGCCGACTTTTCAGCCGCACTTATCGCCGCCGCATACGCATCGAAATTGCCCTCGTAGCAGTTCACCTCGTCCGCCTTTACCTCGATTATCCTGTCAGCCACCTTGTTAATAAGGTATCTGTCGTGGGATACCAGTATGATAGTACCCTGAAATTCCGCAAGTACATCTTCCAGAACTTCCTTCGTGTTCAGGTCGAGATGGTTCGTCGGCTCATCAAGGATAAGCACATTTCCCCGTGTATACGCCATTATCGCAAAGCACAGCTTAGCCCTCTCGCCGCCGCTGAGCACCGATATGGGCTTGAATACGTCCTCACCTGTCAGCAGTACCGAACCCAGTGCCTTTCTCGCCTCCGCAGGTGTCATGGCAGGGAACCTGTCAAGCATCTCATCAATTACCGTGCTTCCCATGTGGAGTATATTATGCTCCTGCTCAAAGTAGGATATCTTCACGTTTCCGCCCCACACGATGTTTCCACGCTCATGGGGTATGATGTTCTGTATCAGCTTCAGTATCGAGGTCTTGCCGATACCGTTTGAACCGATTATAGCCGCGTGCTCGCCCCTCCTGATGTGCATATCAAGGCTGTGTATAAGGGTCTTGCGGCTCTCGCCCTCACCTACGACCAGCGGGCAGTCTATCACCTTGACGATGTCCTTTGTCGGCTCAATATCGTATTCCAGCTTTATCTTCGGCGGGCGGGTGAACATCAGAGGTTTCTCGATGCGCTCTATCCTGTCCAGCATATGCTGGCGTGATTTCGCCATCTTCGCCGTCGAAGCCCTCACCTTGTTCTTGGCAATGTACTCCTCCAGCTTCTTTATCTCCTCCTGCTGAGCCTCCCACTCTTTCAGCTGACGTTCCGCGTTGTGCTTCTTCTGCACCACATAAGCCGAATATCCGCCCTTGTAAGAGGTCAGCCTGCCCAGCTCTATCTCACAGATACGGGTGCATATCTTGTTCAGAAAGTACCTGTCGTGGGATACTATCAGTATCGACCCCTTGTAGCTTTTCAGATAGTCCTCCAGCCACATCAGCGTGGTGAAATCCAGATGGTTCGTAGGCTCGTCAAGTATCAGCAGATCGGGACTTTCCAAAAGCAGTTTCGCCAAAGCAAGACGCGTCTTTTCACCGCCCGAAAGGGATGATATCACCCTGTCACGGGGCACATCGCCAAAGCCCATACCGTTGAGTATGCGACTGATGTTCACATCTATGCGGTAGCCGTCATTAGCCTCAAAATACGCCGATAACTCCGAGTATTCCGCACTGACTGTCTCCAGCTCAGCCCCCGTCAGCCCTGTCATCTGCTGTTCCAGCTCGTCCATTCTCCTGCGTGCCGCCAGAAGCTTGTCAAAAGCCTTGTGAAGCTCCGCATCAATGGTGGACTCACTTTCAAGACCGCTGTTCTGCCTTAAAAATCCGATAGTGCAGTTCTGAGAAATCTCCACCGACCCCAGCCCGTCATCAGTCTTGTCAAAGCCCAGACTGCCTGTGAGGATATTCAGAAGCGTAGACTTGCCACAGCCATTCACTCCGATAAGACCGATAGTCTCCCTGTTTTCGATGACGAGGTTGATATCCTTCAAAAGCGGCTCGCCATTAAAATATTTATATAAATGCTCAATTTTAACCAGCATAACTTTCTCCTGTCATTTTTACCTGTTTATCCTTACGCCCGGATCAAGACCTGCACCCACGGCAGATCAGCTCTTATCATATGCCGTGTGACGCCTCGATATCCGCGTATCAGCGACATTATCCCGAGTCCGTTCAAAGTCCCATGATATAGCTGTTAAGTTCATCTTCCTTATCGCAGGATATCACCGTCGGTATCCCCGCACTCCAGAGGACTTTTGAAATTTCGTTCATCATCGGGATAATATCCTTATATATCTCAATTTCCGCAGTAAGCTCGTAATACAGAAAACCATCGGGGTACATACGTAGTTTCTCCGCATGAAACTCATCGTTCTTCCTTATCATGACATCGAACCTGCCGAATGAACAGTCCGATAGACCGAGCTTTTTCGCCTTGCCGAAATGCTTTTCGAGTATAGCGAGAACACCCTCACGGGATAAAGACGTGTGCATATAGAGCCTGCAAAACAAGAACAACACCTCCAAGACGCAAATATGTGCATTATCTTTTTTATTATAGCATAAACCGCAGGAAAAGTAAAGATAAAAAAATGAACTATCTTAGATGCCTGCCAAGGAGAAGAGCCTGATTCAAACCATTCGCGGCAGCAAACCCGAGCCCCAAACAAACTAAGCCGCGAAGAGAGCTTTTGGTCAAGCTTTTCGCGAAAAGGTCCTAACGCCGGACACGCTCGACACAGTCAACGTTGGCGAATTTCGCGGCAGTAAACTAGCGTCTCAAACAATGCCGCGAATCAAAGCGCGCGGTTTATGCGACTGCGTCGGCATATGCCTCGCGCTAGCAGGCTTGCGGGAGCGCGAGGGCAGAGCCCTCGCATCAAGGCGCAAAACCAAAATGCACAGCGAACTATAAGAGCACAGCAAACTAACCGCCATGTCAAAAGGCGCGGCAATATAGGCATACAGAGCGTGGACAAACAATAGTCCACGCTCAAACTTTGTCCGTAAATTATTGCCGCGCCCGCCGTCAAACAGCGAAGCGTCTTTGACGGCTCGACCCGTCAGGGGCGACCTGATACCGCAGTGCTTGGGATAATAGTTCTGCACTCTGGCAGGTCATTCCATAGATAGATGTTCTTGATTATTGGAGCGGGGGTAGTCGGGCTAGTCGATGGTTTTATTTGGGGACATAGCTTTGCGAGTTTTCGCCCCTCAGCTGCAACTGCGTCGGCATATGTCTCACGCTTTGATTTCTTGGCAAATTCCTCAAAAGTGCCTTTATTTATTCTTTATCCATATTATCCATTTCAAGGGGTATCTCCAGACCCACTGTACCCGGGGTGTGGGAGGGAAATACACAGGTGACGTACTCCCAGCCGCCATGGGAGGCAAGATTTGGGGCAAGGGCGCGAATATCGCTGATGCGCACCCCTGTTTCGGGGATTATCTCTATCAGGAGTTCGCAGGTGTCTTCCAGATACTCCGTGCCCGCAGTTTCCACAGCTATACCCTGTTCAGCAAAAAATTCTTCCACCGTTTGCGCACAGTAGCTTTCGGGCGGGATATCGGGAGTATCGGAGGCTTTGCGGGAGGTATCCTTGATACCCCGCTTTCTAAGCATTTTTTCAAGGGTATCCCTGTCCCAGAGTTCAACACCGTTGACCTCTGCAAGCTTGCGGGCGGCGGCAGTGAAATAGCTGTTGGTCATAACAGCACCAACCTCACAGCCGTAGTAGGCAAGCCCGCCTATGACTTCCTGTACTGCGGAATTGTTCAGCTTTTTATCGTAGCGCTTGCACTGCACCGCATAGCGGCGGTGCTTTTTCACTGCGATGATATCAACGCCGAAATCCCCCGAACCCTTTGTGACTTCGATATCCCTGAAACCGTTTGCTTTGAGGATATTCGCGCAGGCGTATTCAAATTCGTGACCCTCCATAAGGTCAAGCTTTTTGAGGGTCAGTCTGCCGAAGTGACGTATCACGGTCATCCCGAGAAAAAGGGGTATGCTGAGGAATGGCAGATAAGGGATATAGCTGTAAAATCCGGGACGGTCGCCGCCTGTACAGAAGAATCCTGCCAGCTTATATGAAGCCACTGCCGAACCGACCAGAAGGATCGTCAGCATAATAAGTATTCGCTTGATAGACCGTCACCACACTTTCAGCTAATAGTATAACAGATTTTTATGCAAAAGTAAAGGCGCTCCCCCGCAGGAAAGCGCCCGTGATCGCATTATTTGAAGAACAGCGGAAGTTTTTCAAGGAAGAATATATCCGTTCTGTCGGCTGCATCGCCCTCTGCGAGGACTGCGCCCGCGCCTACGATATTTCCGCCTGCTGCTTTTACAAGCTCCTCAACTGCTGTGAGGGATTCGCCTGTGCTGATAACATCATCGAGGATAAGCACGCGCTTGCCTTTCAGCCTTGCTACATCCTCCTGTGAGAGGTAGAGGGTCTGTACAGCGGCGGTGGTTATGGACTTGACCTGTACCGAGATAGGGTCGGTCATATAGAGCTTAACGGACTTGCGGGCTACCACGTAGTTCTTGCCCGACTGTCTTGCAGCCTCGTATGCAAGCGGTATGCCCTTGGATTCAGCTGTGATTATAACATCGAACTCGGGGGCTTTTTTCAGCAGCTCGGTTGTTGCCGCAACGGTCATCTCAACGTCAGAGAACATTATAAAAGCGGCGATATCCAGCTTTTCGCTCGCTGAACATATGGGCAGCTCTCTTGTAAGTCCTGCCACCTTCAATGTGTATGTTTCCATTTTAAACACTCCTTAATATTATGGGCATAGCCCGGCTTTATTTAGATGAAAGATCCTCTATCGGGTAGTCCTCGGATATCCTATACACCGCGAACCAGGAATTTTTCTCGGTACAGCTTACTGCGAAATCGTAATCTTCGCCGTCTTTTTCGCCGTAATGATCCATGCCGTCAAGACTGTACATCCTGCGGTAGCCTTTTTTCTCAAAAAGCTCCTCGTAGTCATCCTTGCTGCTGCCGATGAATTCGATCATGCCGTCCTCGGCACTTTTATCCGTGGTGAAACCCTTGCTGATCTTCAGGTAGACCAGAGTAGTCTTCGGCAGTTCAGCCATACCGTAGCCGCAGTCCACCAGAGCCCTGAGGATACTGCCCTCAACGAACAGCACCGCCATCAGAACGACCGCGAAGAATACTCCAGCTAATTTTTTATTATCCATCATTTTCCCTTTCAGATATTCCGTGTTTCAGACAATCACAGGAATATATATTTCAGCACGAACAGCACTGTCAGCACATACATTATAGGGTTGATCTTCTTGGCTTTGCCGCAGAAGAGGTTGATGACAACGTAGCTCATAACGCCGACTGCTATACCCTCAGCTATGCTGTAGAACAGGGGCATAGCCAGTATGCACAGATATGCGGGTAAAGCTTCGGTATAGTTGTCGGGGTCGAACTTGATATCGGTTATAGAGCTGAACATCAGGAAGCCGACTACTATCAGCGCGGGTGCTGTTGCGAATGAAGGTATCGCTATGAATATAGGTGCGAAAAGCATCGAAGCCAGGAACAGCAGTGCGGTAGTTACTGCGGTAAGACCTGTTCTTCCGCCTGCGCCCACACCTGCTGCGGATTCAACGAATGTTGTTGTAGTGGAAGTACCCAGAACTGCGCCGCCTGTTGTAGCGATAGCATCAGCCATGAGTGCGGGACGTATGGCAGGGAGTTTGCCGTCCTTATCAAGCATATCAGCCTTTGAAGCCACGCCTATCAGAGTTCCCAGAGTATCGAAGAGGTCAACGAACAGGAATGAGAATACAACTACTATAAAGTTGAATATGCCTACACTGCTCATATCAACATCGAAGCAGCCGCCGAAGGTCTTGCCGAGTGCGGTGAAATCAGTCATGGAGAAGCTTGGCAGCAGTGAGAACCAGCTTTCATTATCGGGCACGTAAAGTCCCACGCCCTGACATATCATACCCAGTATCCAAGTGCCGAATATGCCTATGAGTATGGAGCCGCGGACTTTTCTGATATACAGTACCGACATCATGACAGTGCCGATAACAGCCAGCAGAGCGCAAATACCGCGGGTGTGGAAATCCTCTCTGAAATCAACAAGTTCTACCAGGGTCGCGCCGCCAACTGCAAGCTTGGCATTCTGGAGACCGATGAATGCGATGAAAAGACCGATCCCGACGGATACCGCCTTTTTCAGCGAAAGGGGTATGCAGTTGAATATGGCTTCCCTGACCTTGGTCACGGAGAGAACTATGAATACTACGCCTTCGATGAATACCGCCAGCAGTGCTACCTGCCATGAATAACCCATGGAGCCGCATACTGTGTATGCCATGAATGCGTTAAGACCCATGCCTGCGGAAAGCGCAAATGGGAGATTAGCCATAAGACCCATGCACATAGTACCAAGGAAAGATGCAAGGCAGGTCGCCAGCAGAACAGCGGTGCTGTTCATGCCTGCCGCGGAAAGTATGCTCGGGTTGACTGCAAGTATATACGCCATCGTCATGAATGTGGTTATACCTGCCATTATCTCGGTGCGTACATCGGTGCCGTGGGCTTTCAGCTTGAAGAATTTGCCGAGAGCACCTGTTTCGGTAATGGTCTGCACTTCCTTATTGCCCATCAGTTCAGAGGGATGAGTTATGTGGTTCCTCTGCTTTTTTCTGCTTCTGCTCCCCATATCACTTGTCCTCCTCAAATTCAGCTATACAAGGCAGATTTCTGTAATACTCGCCGTAATCGAGACCATATCCGATAACGAAATAATCGGGTATAGTGAACAGTGCGTAATCCGACTGCAATTTAACCAGCCTTCTTTCGGGCTTATCCAGCAGTGTTACTATCTTCAGCGAGAGAGGGTTCTTGCTTTCAAGGTATTCCCTGACCTTGCTGAGAGTCCTTCCCGTGTCGATTATATCCTCAACTATAACAACATTATACTTGCTTATATCCTGTGCGAGGTCAAGAGTTATCTCAACATTTCCCGAGCTTTCGGTACTTTCAAAATAACTTTTTGCCGCCATGAAGCCTATCTCGTGGGGGATGGTTATGGCACGGCTGAGATCGGCGAGGAATATGAATGCGCCTTTGAGGATAGTTACGAGAAGCAGGGGCTTGTCCTTGTACTCCAGGCTGAGTATCTCGCCTGCTTTAGTTACAGCTTCCTTTATCTCTTCCTCGGATATCACAACTCGTTTGATATGCTTGTGGAATTCAGGCATATTGGTCATCTGCATCTGCGTTCTCTCCCTTCGTTATTTACTTGGTTCCGAATATCCTGTCTCCTGCGTCACCGAGACCGGGTACGATATATGCGTTCTCGTTGAGCTTTTCATCAAGGCTGCCCACGTAGATATCGATATCGGGGTGAGCCTTTTTCAGCGCTTCAAGACCCTCGGGCGCAGCAATAACGCACATGAATTTGATATTGGTGCAGCCCCTCTGCTTGATGAAATCAACTGCCGTTATGGCAGAACCGCCTGTGGCAAGCATGGGGTCGGGGAGGATAACAAGTCTCTCGTCGATATTCTCGGGGAGCTTGCAGAAATACTCATGGGGCTCATGGGTAACTTCATCCCTGTAAAGACCGATATGACCTACCTTAGCAGATGGCACCAGAGCAAGTATTCCGTTTACCATGCCGAGACCTGCACGGAGTATCGGCACAACTGCCAGCTTCTTGCCTGAAAGCATAGGAACATCAGCCGTAGTTATAGGCGTTTTTACGCTCACCAGTTCGGTGGGCAGGTCGCGGAGAGCCTCATAGCCCATAAGCATGGCTATCTCCTCAACAAGTATGCGGAAATCCCTTGTACCTGTGTTTTCATCACGCAGCAGAGATATCTTGTGCTTGATAAGTGGATGGTCGATAATAGTTACTTTTCCCATTTTGAAAACCTCGCTTTATATAATTATAAATTGTTTACTGTGGAATGCCGGCGCACGTTTCATCATTCGCTCTTGCCGCTGTCCTTTTTCTTGGACAGCATTATATTTGTCAGTATGCCGAGTATCAGTGCGGCAGCTATCTCTGTCAGTGTTACCTTGCCGAAGCTTATGCTGAGTCCGCCGATACCTGCAATAAATATAACGGAAGCTGTGAACAGGTTGCGGTTATCATCGAGATCGACTTCTTTGAGCATTTTAAGTCCCGAAACAGCGATAAATCCGTAAAGAGCCACGCAAACGCCGCCCATTACGCATGATGGTATCGAATCTACAAAAGCCACAAAAGGCGTTACAAAGGAGAATAGTATACAGCCAATTGCAGCTGCGATTATTGTGACCGTCGAAGCATTGCCCGTTATAGCAACACAGCCCACGCTCTCGCCGTAGGTGGTATTGGGACAGCCGCCGAAAAATGCGCCCGCCATTGAACCTACGCCGTCACCGAGAAGTGTGCGGGCAAGTCCCGGTTCTTTGAGAAGATCTCTGCCGATAACGGAAGAAAGGTTCTTGTGGTCGGCAACGTGTTCGGCAAATACTACCAGTGCCACAGGTACATAAGCCACAAGTACAGTAAGTATATAACTGCCTGTCAGGTCGCCGAAGCCCTTGAAGCCTTCAAGGAAAACAAGGTCGGGAAGCTTGAAGAAGCTTTCGGCGGTAACATTTCCATCTGGGAACATTACTTTCGGGAATACAGAAAGATCTATTATTTTAAGTGCTTCGATATCTGCGGCATCACCTATCACCGTGAAAATCACCGCTGCCGCATAGCCTGCAAGTATGCCCATAACAAAGGGCACAAGGCGAAGCATCTTTTTGCCGTAGGTGGAGCACAGCATAGTCACCGCAAGGGTGATAAGACCGCATATCAGCGCGGCATACTTAGCACCTGCCACATCTGTGACATCGCTTTTCTGCAAATCTCCGATGGCATTTCCCGCAAGGGAAAGACCGATTATCGCAACAGTTGGGCCTATGACCACGGGGGGCATCAGCTTGCCAAGCCAGTCAACACCGACAATGCCTATAAGCGCGGCTATCACCACATAAACAAGTCCTGCGGCTATCGCACCTATGATTATGCCCAGCATACCAAGCTGCATAGTCGCGGCACCCGCAAACGCGGCGGACATCGAGCCTATAAAAGCAAAGGAAGAGCCCAGAAATACAGGGCTTTTCTTCTTGGTGAACGCAAGATACACAAGTGTGCCCACACCTGCGCCGAACATTGCGGCGGCGGGGGTAAGTCCGTTGCCGATTATCACGGGAACAGCGATCGTTGCCGCCAGTATCGCCAGCATCTGCTGAAGGGCAAAAACGATTATCTGCCCTGTTTTCGGCTTAGCTTCAACATCATAGATAAGCTTCATTATACTTCACTACGCCTTTCATCTAATTATCACATTCATAGATTTATTTTAGCATATTTCGGTAAGAATGTCAATAATAATAAAATATTTCAACTTATTTTAGTATACTATTAATATTCCAAAAGATAGAAAACGCATACTTTACAAAAGTATGCGTTGACATTTTTATAGATTTTTCATACCGTTTTTTGCGATCCTGCGGCTGTAAATTTCTTCCTGCCGAAAAATAAACCTGTACTACTGGTCATTTTTGATTTGTGATAAGACGTTTCGTCAGCGGGATAAGAAGTTTCACCATTCCGCGGAGATATCGTTTTATACAGAATTTCTGCATATATTCATCATGTCTGTCACAGGGTCGTTTGCTTATCTTTCCCCGGAAATATTGATATTTCATGAGGAGTTCATCTATGTCCTTTATGGAATATCTCCAGTAGGGCTTTGCAAGGCTGACCGCCCTGCTTTTTTCTATCACCTGTGCGGTAAAACTCATGCAGTTTTCAGCACCTGCTATCCTGAAACCGCCTATCAGCGGCATAGTCGCCATCGAGAACACATTGAAGAGATATCCCCCTGTCTCACGGTCTTTTATAAAGGTAAGGATATCAGCATAGGCATCTTCTTCCACAGGCAGGCGAAAGACTTTCACGCCGTAATCCCTGTGTTCACCGAATGCGTAATAATCACGGTATTCGTGGGTGAAGCCCGCTTCAAAGGGATAGTAATGGTATCTTCTGGAAAAGCTGATATAGTCCGTCAGTGACTTATCAAGACAGACTGCTATATGCGTGTAGGGATAGCGTGTAATTTTTCGCGCAACGCTCCCAAGACCTGTATGCGCCTTTATCAGCACGATGTAGATATATCTCATCTCTGACTGGCCTCCAGCCGCTTGAACAGGGCTATTATCATGCGTATCATTTCATAGTACATAGGTATCATGGCGATGACTGCTATGATATCCACAACCGTCACACCGTGGCTGAAAACTGTGAATACCTCGTTCCCCTTGAATATCATGGCGCATATCGCTATCACGGTATAGCTGATATGGGCTTCGATAGGGCCTAAGCGCGGAAACTGGAATTCGTTGAAATAGATGATATAGTTCATCATGGTTACATTCATAATGCCGTAAAGGGGTGCCGCCAGCGCCATTGGCAGAAGATGTGCCGCAGGGGTCAGACCGATAGATATTATCAGAAATGTTGAGAAAAGTATATCTACCATAAGGTCGTAATACGCACCCGCTTTTGAGGACAGCCCCCTCGACCTTGCTATATAGCCGTCAAGGTCATCTGCCACAAGATGCACAGCCAGACCCGCTATCGTACCCAGCCAGAACCATGACGACAGGTTGGTAAGAAGTGTCATAACTATGGCGAAAACTCCCCCCAGCGCACTGACCGTGGTCATCTGATTAGGTGTCATGCCCTTTGGTATATGCGGGCCCACGTGCTTGTATAAAAACTGCTGAAATCCCGTTTCCAGCTTGCTTGGTATCATTTTTTTCACGGGATTCTTATATACTTCTCCCATGCTATCCTCCGAACCTGAACATATTTTTAACTATCGAACCTATAAAGAATTTATAGTCGATAAAATCGTATATCCCCTGCCGCCATGCCCGCAGGAACAGTCTGCCGATGAGGATATGATAGTGCATATAGTACCGTCTTACACTCATATGGGCGGGCTTTGCCACCACATGGAGATAGTCCCAGTGGGAGGGGTCACGGGTGATAAGGCGGCTTCGGTATTCATCATATAGTTCGCTGTTCATCTCGGGGGTGAATATGGATATAGCCGCGTGTTTGAGTTTGTGCTTTCTCACCCATTTTGAGATATCCCTGAAATCCCGCGCCTTGAAATCCAGATCGACTATGAACATACCCATGGCGTTTATACCCAGATCGTTGAGTATCTCCACCGCCGCAGAATTGGCATATAGGTCGGACTTTTTGTTATAGCGGTACAGATGCTTGTCGTCCGCCGCTTCAAGTCCTACCAGCACATAGTAGAAACCTATCTCTTTAAGGCGTTCCATAAGGTCGCGGTGCTTGGATATGAAATCCGCTCTGCCGTAGCAGACATACTTTTTGTGTATGCCCCTTTCCTTTACAAGGCGGATAAATTCTTCAAGGCGCTTTTCGCCAAAGAGGAAATCGTCATCGATGAAATATATATTATCACATTCTATGGAAGCTATCTCGTCAACCACGTCTGCGATATCTCTTGCAGAGTAAGTACCGCAGTTCAGCCTGTTGCGGTAGCAGAATTTACATTTGTAGGGACAGCAGTATGCAGTCCTGACATGGGCGCAGGGCTGTAATTCAAGATAGCGGTAGCGGGGATGGGCATAAAAATAGCTTCTGTCGGGGCGGGGCAGACGTTTGATATCAAAGGGAACTGCCTCGTTTTCTATCCAGCGGTTCCCGCGGTTTATGCAGAGTCCGTTCACCGTGTCGAGGGCTTTGTTTTCAAGCACATTCACAATACCGAATATATCAAAACTCCTGAACACAAAATCGATATAGCTTTCATAGAACCTCTTGTGGCTGTGCTGTGCATGAAGTCCGCCTATCATGGTGATACAGCCAATATCCTTAGCGGCACGGCAGTACTCTTTCATGAAATTTTCCTGCCTTGTTCTTCCGCAGACGTACACCGCAAAGGGAGATATATCCGCAAGGCGCTTTACAAATGGCTGTTCTTCGACCTGACCGTCCCATATAAAAGGTTCATATCCTGCATCTTTCAGAACGGTGCAGATGTATTCAAGTTCAAGTGGTTCGTTGTCGATTATCCCCGCGAAATTATATTTTGTCCTGGATATCTCGGGGTGGACAAGCAATATTTTTCTGTTATCCATAGATATCACTCCTCAGCTTTCAGCGCAAGATAATCCACCTTGCCCACAAGGGTTTTCGGCAGGCTTTCCCTGAATCTTATATCTCTGGGCAGGGCGTATACCGCTATATCCTTTTTCAGCATTTCTTTGAGTTCATCGCGGAGAGTATCCTCATTCACACCCTCTTTGGGAACTACATACGCCCTTACCTTTTCGCCAAGTATCTTATCTTCCACACCCACAACGGCACACATTACCACATCGCGGTGAGAATTTATTACTTCCTCGATATTCTGCGGGTAGATATTGTATCCCCCCGAAACTATCATACGTTTCAGCCTTTGCCTGAAGTACACATAGCCCTCTTTATCCATATAGCCCAAGTCACCTGTGTGCAGCCATATATTGCCGTCATCGTGCAGGCGCAGAGTATCGGCAGTTTCTTCCTCAGCTTTGTAATAGCCTTTCATGACAGTTGTGCCGCGGAGTATTATCTCGCCTGTTTCACCCGCAGGAAGTTCGTTGCCCTCGGTATCAACTATCTTGAAATAGGTATCGGCATAGGGCAGACCTACGCTTTCAAGCTTGTCGGAATCCTCGGGCAGCAGACAGCAGCCTGTTACGCACTCTGTCAGACCGTAGCCCTCTCTCACACGGGCTTTGCTGCCGTGGGAAGCGAGAAGTTCGTTCAGCTTTTTCTTTGAACTCGCAGAAAGCGAATCTCCGCCGGATATAACTGTCTTGATGAAACTCATATCCTTGCCGTCGAAATCCTTGTTCATAAGCATAGCTTCATATATGGCAGGCACTCCCGCGATTATATTAGGCTTGTATTTGAAAAGCAGTTCATGGAATTCAGCCGCAGAGAATTTCGGCAGAATTATCGCCGTACCGCCCAGTATTAAAATAGTATGTATGCATACCCCCAGCCCGAAGCCGTGGAATACAGGCATTACCGAAAGCATCTTCTCACCTGCGTACAGATCGCCGCAGCCGTCGATACTCTGGTCGGCAAGGGCATTGAAGTTGCGGTTCGTCAGCATTATGCCCTTGGGCACACCTGTCGTTCCTCCGCTGTACAGTATCGCCGCAGTATCATCGGGAGCGGAATTCACATTGATATTCTGCCTGATATCCTTTGCCCCTGCAATGAGATCCGACCAGCTGTCAAATCCCGTATGTTCGGGAAGCTTGCCTTTCAGCTTTGCGAAATATCCCGCCTGTATCACAGGGGGCATATAGGTGCTGACACTGACAGCCACAGCCTTTTCGGGGCAGACCCTCATGCAGACCTTTCTCATTTTATCCGAAACGGAATCAAGGAAGAAAACATATTTGCTCTCGGTAAGTTCCATATATCGGATGATCTCGTTTTCCGCAGACATCGGGTGTATCATGTTCGCCACTGCACCCACTTTGTTTATGGCGTAAAACAGGAATACCGCCTGAGGGATATTCGGCAGGCATACGGATACGCTGTCGCCTTTTTTGACACCCGCCGCCGCAAGTGCGCGGGCTGTTCTGCCTATCTCACCGATAAGCCTGCGGAAAGTCAGCTTGTTTCCGAAATAGTTCAGTGCGGTATGATCGGGATATTTCTTCGCTGTCATGACAAGATATCGATACAGCGAACAGTCGGGGTATTCAAGATGTCTTTTCATTTCTGCTGCTCCATTCTTCAAAAGAGGTCATTTTTTTGGACTCTAATTCTTCCTTCGGCATGACCCTTTTCAACAGGGCGCCAATGCTGTTATAGAGTTTTCTGTTGGTCTTTTCCGCATCGCCCGTGGCTTTGAAAGGCTTGCCGAATATTATAGTCAGCCCGCCGAAAGGCTTGTACTTCCCAGCTATGGCATAAGGCACGATGACTGCCCCCGTATCCTCTGCCATAACAGCCGCGCCATACTTAAAAGGCAGAAGCAGTTCGTCGGTGTAATTTCGCTTCGCCTCGGGGGAAACATTCACAAGTTCACCATCGCGGAGGGCTTCCTTAGCGGTACGCAGGGCTTCGGGATTATGCTTTGCATGGAGGTCTACGGGGATAGTGCCCGAGCTCCTGAAAAACCAGCCGAAAGCACTGTCATGCAGGTCTTTTTTGGCAAGGGTGCGAACTGTCCTGCGGGTGCTGATATCCACGAGGATAGGGTCGAGGGCGTGCTTGTGATTGCCCGCAATGACCGCCGCCCCGTTCTTCGGGATATTCCCCGCGCCAATTATCTTCGGCTGAAACAGCACATAAAACAGCGGCGCAAGCACCGTCCGCATCACTTTATATACCACGACTCTCTTATCCACCCTGAAAGACCTCCGGAACGTAATAATTAATTCATAAATATTATAGTATGATTCCCGCCCGATGTCAATAGAAAACCAAAACTTCCCGCCAATATTCACCAAACCAACAAAAAGACACTCCTGCTTTTTCAAGCGGAAGTGTCCGTTATGCTTCATAAATTTGTGATTAATATTACCTTACAGTAAGTGGAAATGTCCTGCCATAAAGCTTGCCATCGTAGAGGAAAGTATTAAGATTGCTCGTATCCCATTTGCCGTTGATCTTGGCACATATCGCAACAATATATTCTTTTTTTGCGGTCAGCTTTGGCGAAGTATATGTCGTGACGTCAGCTTCGGTCATACCAACTACCTTCCACTTGCCTGCATTCTTTATTGCTATGCCGTACTGCTCAGCACCTTCAACTTCTGTCCATGTCAGGCGGAACTGACGGTATTTTGAACTGTACTCTTCCTTTATCAACTCGGGATATTTTGTTTTGCTGCCATCAGCATCAATTACATTGAAGTTGCTGCCGCTTTCAAGAGCATCATGATATGCATATGAATCCATATAGCAATTTATCATAAGATTTGTTGAATTCTTGTAGGTATTTGTGGGTTCATCGTAATCACTAAAGGCATCATATCCTATGTATGTCACGCTTTTAGGGATAGTAATACTTCTAAGGTTTTTTCCGCAGTTGCAAAAAGCCCCCCATCCGATTTCCTCCACACTATCAGGTATAACTATTTTCTTCAGAGCTGAGCAATTTTTAAAAGCCCAATCACCTATAATCTCAACACTATCGGGTATGTCAATGCTCTCCAGACTGCTGCAATTTTCAAAAGTCCCACCCTCAATACTCTTCAGATCCTTGGGTAATGTAATACTTTTAAGACTCAGGCATTTATAGAAAGCACATCCACCTATATATTTCAGATTTTCAGGCAATGTGATACTTTCAAGTTTTGAACAGTATTCAAATGCACTATCATCAATTTTTGTAACACTATCGGGTATAACAATACTCGTTATTTCAAAATCATCATAATATTCCTCAAATGCGGCGAATCCAATACTTGTTACAGGCGCACCATTTATCTCAGCGGGTATCTCGACCTCTGTATCAGAACCGATGTACCTTGCGATCTCAACAGTACCATCTTCAAGCAGAGTGTACTCAAAATCGCCAAATGTAAGTACTTCTGTCTCTTCTTCAGCACTCGCCGAAGCTAACACGCTGTTGTTTACTACTGTGTTGGGCAGTGCTGTGCCACCGAATACAAAGCTCAGTGCCAGCAGACCCGAAATGATCTTTTTACTTTTCATTTTAAGTTCCTCCTAAATAAAAAACAATTATGTTAATAGTTTAACACAGCATGCAAAATATGTCAATACATTTACAAAAGTTTCCTCATAGTCACTAATTATATCATTATTATTAACTTTGTTGTTGTTCTTTATTTTCTTTCGCGTTTCAACAAATAGAACGGTACAAAAAAACAGCAGAGCCGAAGCCCTGCTGTAGGAATGTTTTCAGTTAAAACCGCCCCGCTGTCAGGGCATTATATCGGTGTTATTTTACTTTACTGCAATAGTGAAAGCTCTCTTTGTGAAATCAGTTGTCTCCCACTTACCGTTGACTTTGGCGCATATTGCTACGTCATACTTGCTGCCTGCTTTAAGCTTAGGTGAAGTAAATGTCGTGGTCTTTGCATCGGTATAAGCCTGTACTTTCCACTTTCCTGCCAGATTTACTGCGATTCCATACTGCTGTGCGCCTTCTACCTTAGTCCAGTTAATGCGGAACTGGAAATAATCTGTATATTTGATCCTTGCAACTTTTGCAAATTGTGCCTCAGTCAGTTCAGGATATTCGGTCTTGTCTTCAGCATCGATGATCTTGAAATTGACAGCGTTTTCAAGGGCGTGTTTTTCAGCGGCAGAACCATTATAACACTTCAATGTAAAAGATGGTTCTTTGTTTTCATCGGCAGATCTGTAATTTGACGTAAAAGTATTTCCGCCAATTGATTTTAAGCTTGCAGGAGCCACTAATTCTTTAAGGCTGGTGCATTTGTAAAAATTCGAGCTATATATAGTGTTAATATTTTCCGATAACTTAACATCCGTAAGAGAAGTACACTCATAAAAAGCCAGAGTTCCAATAGTAGTCACACTATCAGGCAACGATATGCTGACAAGCTTTTCACAGTTTGAAAAAGCATAATCTTTAATTGATTGTAAACCTTCAGGAAAGTTGATATTTTCAAGGCTGGAACAGGAACGAAATGCATTTTCACCTATAGATGTAATTCCGGAAGGCAGTTTGATGTCAGTAAGAGCTGTACAATCAACAAATACAGCTATCTCGATCTTCGTTAAGTTGCTTGATAATCTTACTTTTTTCAAAGCACTGCAGGAGCTGAATGCTATGCTGCCTAAAGTTTTGACACTATCGGGCATTTCAACTTCAATCAGATTTTTGCAGGAACTAAATGAAGACCCGCCTATTGATACAACACCGTCCGGTATGGTTACTTTCGTAATATTATTGTTTTTTTGAAATGCAAATTTACCGATGCTTGTTACAGCCACACCGTCAATCTCACCGGGGATCTCTACAACTTTATCAGTACCGGTGTATTTTGTGATCTCAGCCGTACCGCCATTAATAGTGTACTCATAGTCACCGTATGTAAGCACTTCTGCAGCAGAAGCCACCACGCTATTATCAACAACTGTGCCGGGAATAGCTGCCCCGCCGAGTACGAATGTCAGCGCCAGCAGACCAGAAATGATCTTTTTACTTTTCATTTTCAGTTCCTCCTAAATGAATAATAATTTTATTTTTTTATAAATATTAATTATGTTTTATTCTATCACAGCACCAAGTATATGTCAATATATTTGACAAAACTTTTTCACAATTACTAATTATATCATTATTATTAACTTCGTTGTTGTTCTTAATCACTTTCGCATATCAATACTATCAATTGACAGAACGGTACAAAAAAACAGCAGAGCCGAAGCCCTGCTGTCGGGATATTTTCTGTTAAAACTGCCCGCTGTCAGGGCATGATATCGGTGCTATTTTACTTTACAGTAACTGTGATCGCTTTTTTGATAGGATCAGATGTATCCCACTTACCGTTAACCTTAGCTGCAACAGCTACCTTGTATTTCGTACCGGGCGTCAGGTTCTTTGGCGTAGTGAATGTTGTTGTCGAAGCCGGGATAGAATTAGTCCATACTCTCCACTTTCCCGAAAGATATACAGCGATTCCGTACTTTTCAGCGCCCTTAATAGGATCCCATCTGAAACGTATCTGATGATACTCAGAACTGTATTCAGCTCTTAACAGATTAGGAGGAGGGCAAGCAGGGAGTTTTTCATCGATCAGCTTGTAATTCAAGCCATTTTCTTTTGCATATTTTTCAGCGTATGAACCGCTGTAGCAATTGATAGTCACGTTCTTTAATGGCTTATAGCTATCATCGTGTGTATCATATTCTGAAAATGCATCCTCACCTATTTCGGTTACACTTGCGGGAATTGTAATGCTTTTAAGGTTATGGCATTCCAAAAATGCAGCATCTCCTATGGTTTTTACACTATCAGGTATTACTACATTTTCCAAGCTTTCGCAGCTTTCAAATGCCGCATCATCGATAGATTCAACACTATCCGGTATAACAATGCTCTCAAGGCTTTCGCAAAGTATAAAAGTACCAAAACTTATCTGCTTTAATCCCTCCGGTAATATAATACTTTTGAGATTTGTGCAGTAAAAAAATGCGCGTTCACCAATATATTCCACACTATCGGGTATAACAATGGTTTCAAGATTATCCAACCCTATAAAAGCGAATTCTCCAATTAACTTCGCACCATCAGGTATAACAATGCTATTAATTTTACTACAGTTTCTAAAAACATGATTACCCATATATTTAAGATTTTTGGATAATGTAACACTTTCAAGGCTTACACAATTTGCAAATGCAAAATCTTTGATTTCCGTAACACTATCGGGAATAACAATGCTCTCCAAACAATTGCACATTTTAAAAGCTCCCTCCCCAATTGTCTTCACACCATCAGGGATAACAATGCTCTCCATACTATTGCACATTTCAAAAGCTCCCTCCCCAATTGTCTTCACACCATCAGGGATAACAATGCTCTTAATTTCTCTACAAAATGAAAAAGCTTTTTCACCAATGCTAGTTACAGCCACACCATTCATCTCAGCGGGTATCTCGATTTCTGTGTCAGAACTTTTGTAAAAGTCGTAAAAATGGTAAGATGTTATCTCAGCAGTACCATCTTCCAGCAGTTTGTACTTATAATCACCGTATGTAAGTACTTCTGCCTCTTCTTCACTTGCCGAAGCTGCCACGCTGTTGTTTACTACTGTGTTGGGCAGTGCAGCACCGCCGAGCACAAATGTCAGCGCCAGCAGACCAGAAATGATCTTTTTACTTTTCATTTTCAGTTCCTCCTAAATGAATAATATTTTTATTTTTTTATAAATATTAATTATGTTTCATTCTATCACAGCGCCAAGTATATGTCAATATATTTGACAAAACTTTTTTACAATTGCTAATTATATCATTATTATTAACTTCGTTGTTGTTCTTAATCACTTTCGCATATCAATACTATCAATTGACAGAACGGTACAAAAAAACAGCAGAGCCAAAGCCCTGCTGTCGGGATATTTTCAGTTAAAACCGCCCGCTGTCAGGGCATGATATCGGTGCTATTTTACTTTACAGTAACTTTGACAGCATCATAGATAGCATCCCTTACATTCCAATTACCGTTGACCCTGGCTGCGACAGCAATCTTGTATTCCGTACCGGGTGTAAGGTTCTTGGGAGATGTAAAAACAGTAACATCGGCAGGTATAGAACAAGTCCAAACTCTCCACTTGCCTGCTAAATATACAGCTATACCGTACTTTTCGGCATTCTCATAAGGTTTCCATCTTAAACGTATCTGGTGATACTCCGAGCTGTATTCAGCTTTGATGACCATCTTCTTCGGAGGAGGACAATTAGGGAGTTTTTCATCGATCAGCTTGTAATTCAAGTCGTTTTCTTTTGCATATTTTTCAGCGTATGAACCGCTGTAGCAATTGATAGTCACGTTCTCCAACGGCTTGAAGATATCTTCACTTTTTTCATAATAACTAAATGCATATTCACCTATTTTTGTTACACTTGCGGGGATTGTAATGCTTTTAAGACCAAAACAGTTTCCAAATGCATGTGAACCTATTTCTTCCAGTCCTTCAGGCAAAGTTATACTTTCAAGTTTTTGACAATTTGTAAAACCCGCAACATCTATTTTCTTCAAACCTTTCGGCAATTCGATACTTTTGAAGTTACAAAAACAAAATGCACCTCTGCCGATATTTTCAACACTATCGGGTATAACAATGCTCTCAACGTTTCCACACGATATAAATGCTGACTCTCCAATTGTCTTCACACCATCAGGGATAACAATGCTCTTAATATCGTAACACATTTCAAAAGCTTTCATACCAATGCTTGTTACAGCCGCGCCATTTATCTCAGCGGGTATCTCGATATCAGTGTCAGAACCGTTGTAAAATGTTATCTCAACGGTACCATCTTCAAGCAGAGTGTACTCAAAATCGCCATATGTGTTCGGAATGTCGGTTGGTGTTTTATAATAGCGGACGTAAGTGTTCTCGCTATCATTTTCTATAACAGCATAATACTCGTCACCGCTTACAACAGTACTGGGAGCTTTAGCATTTGCCCAGCCGTCGAAGTTGGGAAGCTTTGCATCTTCATTTATACTCTTGAAATTCTCGCCGAGTGTAAAGGTGTTAAGATTATAACAGCCATTAAACATATCTTCCATATCTGTTACATTGCTTGTATCAAAGCTGCTCAGATCAAGTGAAGTCAGATCAGAACAATTCGAGAACATATGGTGCATATATATAACGCTACTTGTATCAAATCCGCTTACATCAAGCTCGGTCAGGCTATCACAATTACTAAACATATAGACAAGATTTGTAGCTTTGCTTGTATCAAACCCGCTTACATCAAGTTTGGTCAGGTTTTTACACCCATTGAACATAACGCTCATATTTTTTGCCTTGCTTGTATCAAATCCGCTTACATCAAGCTCGGTCAGGCTATCACAATTACTAAACATATAGACAAGATTTGTAGCTTTGCTTGTATCAAATCCGCTCACATCAAGTTTGGTCAGGTTTCTGCACCCAGAGAACATACTGCCCATATCTTCAGCATTGCTTGTATCGAATCCGCTCACATCAAGTTCGGCAAGGCTTTGGCACCCACTGAACATATAGCTCAGTTTTGTAACTTTGCTTGTATCAAATCTGCTTACATCAAGTTTTGTCAAAGATCTGCAACCATCGAACATACCGCTAATACACTCAGCGTTGCTTGTATCAAATCCACTTACATCAAGTTTTGTCAGAGATCTGCAACCATCGAACATCTGGTGGATATCCGTAGCATTGCTAGTATCAAATCCGCTCACATCAAGTTCGGCAAGGCTTTCGCACCCATAGAACATATTGCTCATATCTGTAACGTTGCTTGTTTCAAATCTGCTCACATCAAGTTCAGTCAGATCATAACAACAATAGAACATTTTGCTTATATCTGTAACTTTGCTTGTATCGAATCCACTTAAATCAACTTTGGTCAGAGTTCTACACATTGCGAACATACTGTTCATATTTGTAACATTGCTGGTATCAGCCTTTGAAAGATCAATAGCAGTACACTGGATATTCTCAAACAGTGACTTGCAATTTTCTGGTAAAACCGTTCCCTCTTCGGCTATAATGGTTCGTACGGACGGTGCTTTGGATCCTCTGAATTGATACATTTTTTTTACGTCTACCTTGCCCCTGAGAGTAAGCACACCTGTTGCTTTATCAAATGAATAGCAATCTCCCTCAATAGTATCAGCGTGCGCTGTTATTACCGATGCTACGTTGCTCACTACCCCATCTGGCAGTGCCGCGCCGCCGAGTACAAATGTCAGTGCCAGCAGACCTGAAATGATTTTTTTACTTTTCATTTTATTACCTCCGAATCTTTTAAACAGATTAAACAAACGACATAAAATATCGGATTATCCCGACCGCAGAAACTGTACTTTTGAAGCACAGTCTGCGTAATGGATAAGCATGAAATAATATGTCGTTTGATAATTATTATATTTCTTTTTTAATGGTATGTCAATAGTGGGTTTTCACATTATCTTACAACAAGGGGAAATGTCCTGTTGTTGAAGATGTCTTCAACCTTGTTTGCCTCCCATTTGCCATTGACCTTTGCACATATCACAACCTTATAGCTTTTGGATGCACTCAGCTTTGGCGAAGTATATGTTCTAGTATCAGCATCAGTGTAAGCCTGTACTTTCCACTTGCCTGCCAGCTTTACTGCTATGCCGTACTTCTCAGCGCCTTCTACTGCTGTCCATTTCAGACGGAACTGACGGTATTTTGAACTGTACTCTTCCTTGATAAGCTCGGGATATTTAGTTTTGCTGTCATCAGCATCGATCACATTGAAACTGTTGCCGCTTCCCAAAGCATACCAAAATCCTCCTGAATCCTTGTAGCAATTTATTATCAACTTCTTTAACGGCTTATAAGTATCTGTAAGTTCATCGTAATAACTAAACGCATCACTACATATACCAGTTTCTTCTATACTTTTAGGAATTGTAACACTTTTAAGATTTTCGCAATCGACAAAAGCACGATATCCGATTGATTCCACACTATCAGGTATATTTATATCCTCAAGATCTAAACAATATGCAAAAGCACTCTCATCTATATTTTTTAGATTTTCAGGTAATTTGATACTTCTAAGCTTGCAGCAGGTATCAAAAGTACCACATTCAATATTCTCCAGATTTTTGGGTAATGTAATGCTTTCAAGATTAAAACAGTAACAAAATGCAGAGTATCCAATATATTCTACACTATCGGGTATAACAAAGTTCTTAATACCAGTTTTGTAAAAAGCAAAATCACCTATGTACTTCAGATTTTCAGGCAATGTGATATTTTCAAGGCTAGAACAATGTTCAAATGCACCTGCTTTAATCACAGTAACACTATCGGGTATAACTATGCTCGTAATTTTTTCAAAATGATCATCATCATATTCATTAAATGCTGACTCACCAATACATGTTACAGGCGCACCATTTATCTCAGCAGGTATCTCGACCTCTTTTGCATCAAGACCCATGTACTGTAATATCTCTACCGTACCATCTTTATGCAAAGTGTAGATATAATCACCAAATGATTCATATGATGATTCCTCTTCACTTGCCGAAGCTGCCACGCTGTTGTTTACTACTGTGTTGGGCAGTGCTGTGCCGCCGAATACGAATGTCAGTGCCAGCAGACCCGAAATGATTTTTTTACTTTTCATTTTAAGTTCCTCCTAAATAAAAAACAATTATGTTAATAGTTTAACACAATATGTGAAATATGTCAATATTTTTATAAAATGTTCCTCACAATCACTAATTAAATTAATATAATTAACTTCGTTGTTGTTCTTTATTTTTTTTGCGTTCCAACACATAGAACGGTACAAAAAAACAGCAGAGCCGAAGCCCTGCTGTCGGAATATTTTCAGTTAATACCGCCCCGCTGTCAGGGCATTATATCGATGTTATTTTACTTTACAGTAACGGTTACAGCGTTCTTGATAGCGTTAGATGTATCCCACTTACCATCGACTTTAGCCGCGATAGCTACCTTGTAGGTCTTGCCGGGAGTAAGGTTTTTGGGAGTGGTATAACTTACAGTAGTATAGGGTATCTTCTGGGTCTGTATCCTCCACTTGCCAGCAAGATATACAGCTATGCCGTACTGCTGTGCGTTCTCGACCTTATCCCATGTAAATCTTATCTGGTGATATTCTTCACTGTAATCGACCTTGATGTTTGTGGGATATGTGGGTTTTGCAGCATCTAACAGCTGATAAGTCAGCTTGTTTGTCACTGCATATTTATGTGCTGCTGAGTTAGTATAACAATATACGGTCACTTTACTTGACGCAGCTGTCTGAGTCAGAGAATTAGAATCGGTGAATATATTATCCCCTATTTCAGTAACACTTGCAGGTATCGTTATGCTTTCAAGATCGCTGCACCCGCCAAAAGCGCTTTTCCCGATACTTTCAACGCTATCAGGTATAACTGCGGTTTTGATAAGTATGCAAGCATTGAAAGCTGACTCACTGATAGTTTTCAGTTTTTTGGGAAATGTGATGCCTGCAAGATTGCTGCAGTCTTCAAAAGCACTTGCGCCTATAAGCTCAAGATTAGATGAGAATGTTACACTTTCAAGAACTTCACAAGCTGAAAATGCTTTATCATTGATACTCTCTACTGCATTAGGGATAACGATACTTTTCAGCATTTTACAATTTTCAAAAGTGCTTTCTTCTATAGACTTTATGTTTTTGGACAGAGTGATGCTTTCAAGTGCTGAGCAATCAGAAAATGCATTTTTTCCAATAGCTGTAACGCTGTTAGGTACAGTTACCTTGCTGAGGCTTTCACAAAAAGCAAACGATGCTTTTCCTATAGACTCCAGATTTTCGGATAATGTAACACTTTCAAGATTTGAGCAATAAGCAAATGCAGAATCTCCTATAGATGTAACGCTGTCTGGTATATTTACTTCACTGAGTTTATCACAGTGAGCAAAAGTACTACAGCCGATAGTTTGTAAATTTTTAGAAAAAGTTACACTTTCAAGACTTGAGCAGTAAACGAATACATTATCAGCAATAGAAGTTACGCTGTCAGGTATAACGATCTCTTTCAGAGATTCGCATCTGACAAATGTTGAGTTATTGAGAGTTTCCAGGTTGCTGGACAGAGTAACTTCTTCAAGTGCATTACAATTAGAGAATGCTGACACATCAATTGAAACAACACTGTCAGGTATGACAACACTTACCAGATTAGCTTTTCCGCTGAACGAGCCGGATCTTATATGACTAACGCTGACGCCATCTAGCTCGCTTGGTATCTCGACTGATGAGTCAGAACCGGCATACCATAATATCTCTGCCGTACCATCTTTACGCAGATTATAAATATAGTCACCGGATTCCTTAGTTTCAGCGCTTGCGGTAACAGCTGAGAAGCCGGTTACTGTATATCCGGGAATGATCGCACCGCCGAAAACTAAAGTAAGTGCCAGCAGACCCGAAATGATCTTCTTACTATTCATCTTTTAACCCCCATTATTTTGACAATATAATCAGCCTGTACATCGGCAGGACATCGCCTGCTGTTTGACGTATATTATACAACAATTTCTAGCATTTGTCAACATATTTTATCAATATTATCATAAATGTCAAAACAGCGCCTGATTAACTCAGACGCTGTTGGCATCATGTCAGATTTGAATTTAAAGATATATGCTAATATTACTTTACAGTAACAGTGATTGCATTCTCGATAGCACTTGAGGTAAACCATTTGCCGTCCACCTTAGCCGCGATCGCTACCTTGTAGGTCTTGCCGGGGGTAAGGTTCTTGGGAGTGGTGTAGGTAGTGTCAGTGATATCCTGTGCCTGGACTCTCCACTTGCCTGCGAGGTATACAGCTATGCCGTACTGCTCAGCGTTTTCAACTTTGTCCCATGTAAATCTTATCTGGTGGTATTTCTCGCTGTGATCTGCTTTGATGTTGGTGGGGGTATTTCTAAAATAACGAACATAGGTATTGTTACCATCGTTTTCGATAACTGCGCACGAATAGTGGAATTCTTCACTGCTTACAATGGTTGAAGGATCATTAACATTAACCCAGCCATCGCCATTTGGAAGGTCGGCATGTGGGGTTATTGTTTTGAAATTTTCTCCAAGAGTAATTCTTTTCAAATTCTCACAACCACTGAACATATTGTCCATATGTGTGACTTTACTTGTATCAAAGTTGCTCAGATCAAGTGAGGTCAGATTTACACAGTTTCTGAACATGGCACTCATATCTGTCACATTGCTTGTATCAAAGCCGCTTACATCAATAGAGGTCAGATTTTCACAAAATTGGAACATATAAAACATATCTGTTACATTGCTTGTGTCAAAGCCTCTAACGTCAAGTGCGGTCAGGTTTTTACAATATTCGAACATTCCTGACATATCTGTTACATTGCTTGTATTAAAACCGCTTACATCAAGAGAGGTCAGTTTCATACAATATCTGAACATTCCGTACATATCTGTTACATTGCTTGTATCAAAACCGCTTACATCAAGAGAGGTCAGATCTGTACAATTTTCGAACATTCCTGACATATCTGTTACATTGCTGGTATTAAAACCGCTTACATCAAGAGAGGTCAGTTTCATACAATATCTGAACATTCCTGACATATCTGTTACATTGCTTGTATCAAAGCCGCTAACATCAAGTTCAGTCAGTCTTTTACAGTCTTCGAACATTCCTGACATATCTGTTACATTGCTTGTATCAAATCCACTTACATCAAGAGAGGTCAGATATACACAATCTTCGAACATTCCTGACATATTTGTTACATTGCTTGTGTCAAAGCCGCTTACATCAAGAGAGGTCAGATTTGCACAATCATCGAACATTCCGTACATATCTATTACATTGCTTGTATTAAATCCGCTTACATCAAGAGAGGTCAGGGCTTTACATGCTTCGAACATTCCGAACATATTTGTTACATTGCTTGTATCAAATCCGCTTACATCAAGAGAGGTCAGATATGCACAATCTTCGAACATTCTTGACATATTTGTTACATTGCTTGTGTCAAAGCCGCTTACATCAAGAGAGGTCAGGCTGTAACAAAGAGAGAACATTATTGACATATCTGTTACATTGCTGGTATTAAAACCGCTTACATCAAGAGAGGTCAGATTCATACAACCTCTGAACATTCCGAACATATTGGTGACATTACTGGTATCTGCATTTGAAAGGTCAATAGAAGTACAATTAATATAATCACCAAACAGATAACTGCAGTCTTCGGGTAAAACCGTTCCCTCTTCGGCTACAACGGAACTTACGATCATTCTATTGCTGAATGTCCTTAATTCATCACGGTTAACCTCGCCCCTGAGCGTAAGCACACCTGTATCCAAATCAAATGAATAACAGTCTCCATCAACAGTATCAGCCTGTGCTGTTATGACCGATGCCACGCTGCTCACTACTGTGTTTGGAAGAGCTGTGCCGCCGAATACTAATGTCAGCGCCATCAGACCTGCTACGATTTTTTTGTTGTTCATAATTATGAACCCTCCTATATAAAAAACAATTTAACGACATGGACCCGACTAAAACTATTTTATCCCGACAATAAAAATTACTTATCCCGGCCGCTTGTGCTGTGCTTGGCGACACTGACAAGATCGGGATAAATATGAAGATCATGTCGTCTACGGTTAATTATATTACATTTTTAACTGTTTGTCAATAGACACGCTAAAATAAAATGGTATTTTCTTTGAAGATAGTTTTTGTTCAACACTAATCATCGCTGTATGGCTGATATATGCTCTTGACATATAAAAATTTATATTGTATAATACATATGTCAATATGTACTTTTCTATATAACGGAGTGATGAAAATGAACCTGACACATCTTCGATACATTGTGGAAGTTGAGCGGCTGGGGTCGATAACCAAGGCGGCGGCGGCGCTTTATATGGGTCAGCCCAACCTTTCAAAGGCCATAAAAGAAATGGAACACGAGGTCGGTATACCGATATTCAAAAGGTCTGCAAAGGGTGTAGTGCCTACGGACAAGGGCAAGGAGTTTTTGCAGTACGCTAAAGCCATACTCGTTCAGCTTGACAAGATGGAGAATCTTTACAAGGACAATGTGAGCAACAGGGTGAGCTTTTCACTGCTTCTGCCCCGCGCAAGCTACATCACCCATGCATTCACCTGTTTTCTGAACAGGGTATCGGACAGGAAGGCAATGGATATCAAGATAAAGGAAACCAACTCGATGGAGGCTATAAACTCGGTGGTGGAGTGCGAATACGATATGGGTATAATCCGCTATCCCATCGCATACGAGAGCTTTTTTCTGCCGCTGCTGGAGGAAAAAAATCTCACGATACACAACAGCTGGGAGTACGATTATGTGCTGATAATGAGTGCGGACAGCCCTCTTGCCAATGAAAAAGAGATAACTGAAGAGACCCTTGAAAAGTACATCGAGATACTTCACGGTGACAATACCGTACCGAATATATCGGCGGTATACCAGAAGAAAAACACTGAACTCAATCCTCACAGACGGCATATATATGTATACGAAAGAGGAAGTCAGTTCGATATACTGTCGGCTTGCCCCGAATCATATATGTGGGTATCGCCAATGCCGCAGGAGATACTTGACCGCTGCAAGCTGGTACAGCGCAGCACACCAAATATCCGCAAGACCAACAAGGATGTGCTGATATATCAGTCGAGCTATCGGCTGAGTGCTACCGATAACATATTCGTGGAAGAACTTGAAAAAGTACGCGAAGAGATAACAGTAAGATAAAATGTGGTTATCCTGCTGACATACCACAAAAACAGCGGTTATCTATCCCCCGCCGCAGGCGGGGGATAGATATACAACGCTCAATTATCCTTTTGTTTACCGCATTTTCAGCCGGTGTGCTAAAGGGATAGTCAGAATATAAAAACGACCGTATACGGCACAGGCTGTATACGGTCGTTTTGTGCATAAAAATATACCCGCCGAAACCGACGGGTATATTGATATATAAGGACTATATAGTTTAAATGGCTTGAATTATACCACGCCCTGAGCCTTCATAGCCTCAGCAACCTTCAGGAAGCCTGCGATGTTAGCGCCTGCGATCAGGTCATCGCCCAGACCGTACTCATTAGCAGCCTTAACAGAAGCGTCGAAGATATTCTTCATGATCTGGTGCAGCTTAGCGTCAACCTCTTCAGCTGTCCAGTTATATCTCATGGAGTTCTGGCTCATTTCCAGACCGGAAACGGAAACGCCGCCTGCGTTAACTGCCTTTGAAGGAGCAACATTCAGACCGTTTTCCTTCAGGTATGCAACAGCATCAGCAGTTGTAGGCATATTAGCAACCTCGATATAGTACTTAGCACCGTTAGCAACGATATTCTTAGCATCATCAAGATTTACCTCGTTCTGAGTAGCGCAAGGCATATAGATATCAGCCTTAGCCTCCCAAGGCTTCTTGCCTGCATAGAAAGGTACACCGAACTTGTCAGCATAATCCTGAACTCTGTTTCTGCAGGAAGCTCTCATCTCCAGCAGGTAATCTACCTTCTCGCCTGTGATGCCGTCCTTGTCGTAGATATAACCGTCAGGACCGGAGATAGTAACTACCTTACCGCCCAGCTCGTTAACCTTCTTGATAGTACCCCAAGCAACGTTACCGAAGCCGGATACTGCAAAGGTCTTGCCCTCGATGGAATCATTGTAGTGCTTGAGCATCTCAACTGCATAGTAAACAGCACCGTAGCCTGTAGCCTCAGGTCTGATCAGGGATCCGCCGTATTCCATACCCTTACCTGTCAGAACACCTACGAACTCGTTTCTCAGTCTCTTGTACTGACCGAACAGGTAGCCGATCTCTCTTCCGCCAACACCGATATCACCAGCGGGAACGTCTGTATCAGCACCGATGTGCTTGCAGAGCTCAGTCATGAAGCTCTGGCAGAATCTCATAACTTCAGCGTCGGACTTGCCCTGAGGGTCAAAGTCGGAACCGCCCTTGCCGCCGCCCATAGGAAGGCTGGTCAGGCTGTTCTTGAAAGTCTGCTCGAAGCCCAGGAACTTGATAACGGAAGCGCATACTGTGGGGTGGAATCTCAGACCGCCCTTGTAAGGTCCGATAGCGGAGTTGAACTGGATACGGAAACCTCTGTTTACCTGTACCTTGCCGTTGTCATCAACCCAGGGAACACGGAACATTACCTGTCTCTCAGGCTCAACTATTCTGTCGAAAACGCCTGCATCGATAAGGTCCTGTCTCTTGTCAGCAACAGGAACAAGGCTCTCAAGAACCTCATAAACTGCCTGGTGGAATTCCTTCTCGCCGGGGTTTCTCTTCTCAACCTGCTCGTATACCTTCTGGAGGTACTCATTCTTCAATGCCATTGTAAAAACTCCCATCTTAAATAAATAATTACTGTCAGAGTCCGACTACGGCGTACACTTGTACGCTCCGGACTCACACTGCCCTATTATTATAGCACACTCTTTTCGGTTTTGCAAGTCCAGAAACGCAAAATTTCAGAATATCAGTGAATTTTAGTACATTCGGAATAATTATTGCAAAATTCATCTTTATATTTATGCAAATAGTCGGAATAGTTCTGTATTTACATGAAAGATATTTTGCTGAAAACATCGGATAAATCTTCTTAAAATGCCATATTTACGCCTATTTTTGCTAAAATGAATTTTTACGCCGCAATTCCTGCAAAAACAATTTCGCACCAATATCACACCGTCACATAACACTTAAATGTCGGGATATCATATTTTCCGTCTGTCATATTCGTGAAAATAAATCCGTAATAATTAAAGGAAAATATATCCCGATATCTTTACATTTTGTATTTTATATGGTATAATACCAGTGACGGTGATATGTTTTCACCGAATCCGAAACGGACGCGGCAGTGCAGTCTGTTACTGCGGCAGCACGGAGTTCTTTATACCGACTGACATATATCCCACTTGACCTATCCCATATTTTCAGGCAAGGTCATAAACTGTAATTGATACACATAAGCGATGGCATATATCGGGTACGCCCATATATGCGATACAAAAATATCACTTTATCCGAAGCGGATACTTTCCCTTTCGCACAGGTGCGCAATACCTTTATGTGCGGCGAGGGACAGCCGCAGGAATGTCTGAACGGTACCGAGGTTCTGTGTGAGCCGATATTGTACATTACACTGCCTTTCCGTAACATACCGAAAGGACAAGACAGATGAAAATTTATCTTATCGACTTTGAAAATGTGAAGTCAAAGGGTCTGACAGGCATAGACAGCCTGACCGAGTATGACCGCGTCATCATTTTTTACAGCGAGAATGCGGACACCATCAATTTCGAGATGCACCAGAAGGTGCTGATATCCAAAGCCGAAGTTGAGTACTTCAAGGTACACGTAGGCGGAAAGAACGCACTGGATTTCCAGCTTTCAACACTGCTGGGATATCTTGTGAGCAAGAACTATTACAGCCATATTTTCGTTATCAGCAACGACAAGAGCTTTGATTTCCTGCACGATTTCTGGCACGGCAAGTACATAGCAGCTCCGGACTGCATAGTTTACCGCACCAAGACCATAGCTCAGGCTATCAACTATGCAGGCGGAAAGAAACAGCCTATCCCGGATGACGACGACGATACGGATACAGCTGTATTTGCTCCTGCCGAGGATATTTCGGACAGCGAGCAGGAACAGGAAACTCCCGACACCAAGGAAGAGCCCGTTAAGGAAGTTCCCGAGGTAAAGGAAGCTGCTCCCGTTAAGGCTGAGCCAGCGAAAGTTCAGCCCGAGAAGAAAGAACAGCCTTCCGCTAAGAGCGAGACTTCGGAAAAGGCTGTTGCTATGAGTGCAGACCTCACCGAGAAGCGCACTGCAAAACCCGCACCCAAGCAGGAACCCGCAAAGGAGAAAGCACCTAAGCAGGTGAAGAAAACCACTCCCGCAAAGGAAGATGAATTCACCATAAGTGCAGAGGAGCTGAATGCTCTGGAGGCTTCGTTCAGTGCTTATTCCATCATCGATGTGAAGAAAGCAGAAAAAGCCGAGAAGAAAGCCGAGCCTGCCGAGGTAAAAGCCGAAGTCAAGGAAGAACCTGCAAAGGTCGAAGTTCCCAAGGCTGAAACACCCAAGGAAGAACCCAAAACCGAGCCTGTAAAGGAAGCTCCGAAGAGCGAAAAGCCCGCAGAGAAGCCCAAGGCTCAGAACAAGGCATTTTTCGCATCGCTCAAAGAGATAATGAAAAAAGCCGACTGCACGGCAGAGATGATAAATCACATATCACAGTTGCTGATAAATTCCGATACCAAGGAAGAATTCCACAACGCTCTTGCCAAGGATTACAAGCAGGATGCTACCGAGCTTTATAAGCTTCTGCGACCGAAATATCTCCGTCTTAAAGAGATGTATGCCGCAGAGCACCCCGAGTATGTCAGCCCCGATACTGTAAAAACACAGCCTGTGGAGGATACTCCCAAGGCAGAGGAAACTGTCAAGACAGAAGTTCCCGCAAAGATCGAAACTCCTGTCAAGGCTGAAACTCCCGCGAAGAAAGATGTTCCCGCAGAAGAACCTGCAAAGGTCGAGAAGAGCGAAGAGGTCGTCAGCGAGAAGACCGAGGAAGTTTCCGAGGAGGCACCTGCCGCTGAGGAAAAGCCGGCAAAGAAAAAGGCTAAGACCACCAAAGCTAAAACTACCAGGTCCAAGAAATCCGACGATGCAAAAAAATCCGAAGAGGAAAAGAAGCCTGCCAAGACAGCAAGATCCCGTACCAAGAAGAAAACTGAAAAGCCCGCTGAATCTCCTGTTGATAATATCTCAGGCGACAGACTTGAACAGCTGCTTGACGGCAAATGTTCCACCGAAGATGTTGAACTGATACGTCAGCTTTTCAGGGAAGTTCCCTCAAGGCAGCAGCTTTATATCCGCATGATAAAGCAGTTCGGCAAAAAGGAAGGCTGTGTATATTACAGCGCCATCAAAGCGGAATATGAAGCCCTCAAAGATATTATAAAATAACAGCGCACGAAATACCGAAATGATAATATCCCCTGTCTGCGGACGGGGGATAATTCTTGAATGGAGGATATATGCATATCACCGAAGAACACAACCCGCGTCTGCCCTATCTGCGGGACAAGACCTCAAAGCTTACCACTTCGCCAGGGGTCTATATCATGAAAGACAAGAGCGGAAAGATAATATACATCGGCAAGGCGAAGAACCTGCACAACCGCGTGACTTCCTATTTCCGCAAGGGGCAGGATCATCTGCCGAAGGTGTGGAAGATGGTATCAAACGTGCATGACTACGAGTTTATCGTGACGGACAGCGAGTTTGAAGCCCTTGTGCTGGAATGTTCGCTGATAAAGATGCATACACCGAAGTACAATATCCTGCTGAAAGACGACAAGGGTTACAGCTATATCCGCGTGACCAACGAGCAATATCCGCGAATACAGGCAGTTTTGCAGAAGTCAGACGACGGCGCGGAGTATATCGGTCCCTATACCAGTTCATTCACGGTGAAGCAGGCTGTTGAGGAAGCAAACAAGGTATTCAGACTGCCGACTTGTACAAAAGTTTTCCCTCGTGATATAAAAAAGGAGCGTCCCTGCCTTAACTACCACATCAAAAGGTGCATGGGCGTTTGCACGGGGCATTTCAGCGAGGAAGAGTACCGCAAGACCGTCGCACAAGCTGTCGACTATATCAAAAACGGTTCGGCGCAGTCCGTTGAAAGGCTGACCGCCGAGATGGAACGTGCGGCGGAAGAGCTTGAATTTGAGCTCGCCGCAAAACTCCGTGACAGGATACAAGCCATAACCAAAGCCGCCGAAAGCCAGAAAGTCATTGATGAAACTATCCCCGATTGCGATATCATAGCCATATCCCAGAATGTGGAAATAGCCTGTGCAAGCGTGATAATGTACCGCGGCGGCAGGCTTACGGACAAAGCTGACTACTACCTCGGAGATCGTGCCGAGCCAGCGCAGATGCTGGAAGAGTTCGCGCTGAGTTTTTATGCAATGAAAGAGGAAGCACCCAAAAATATCCTGTTGGCGGAAGAACCCGCTGATATCGAAATGCTGGAACAGTATCTCCGTGAGAAATACAACCATGCAATATATGTAACTGTACCAAAAAGAGGATATCTGACAAAGCTTTGTACTCTTGCAAAGAACAATGCCAACGCATTCATATCCGTCCGCGTTGGCAGAACAGGCCGCGAAGTCGCAGGGCTGGAAGAACTGGCGAGAGCGCTGGGCATGGAAAGACCTCCCCGCTTCATCGAGTGCTACGATATATCGAACCTTGCTTCCAGCGATATGGTGGCGGGCATGGTGGTATTCGAGAACGGCAGACCTTGTCGGAAATTCTACCGTAAATTCGCCATAAAAACCGTGTTCGAGCAGAATGACTACGCCTGTATGACAGAGGTCATCGAAAGGCGGTTTGCAGAATACAAAAAGGGTGAGGACGAGGGCTTTTCACAACTGCCCGACCTGATACTTCTGGACGGCGGCAACGGTCATGTAAACACGATACGCCCCGTGCTTGAACGGCTTGGGATAAAAGTTCCGCTGTATGGTCTGGTAAAGGACGACCATCACCGCACGAGAGCGATAGCCACAGGAAACGGCGAGATATCCCTGCTGAAAAGCCGAAGTGCTTTTTCACTGGTAACTCAGATACAGGACGAAGTTCACCGCGTAGCCATAAGCTACCAGAAATCCAAACGTAAGAAGAGTTCATTCACCCTTGAACTCACTCAGGTCAGGGGTGTGGGCGACAAGAAAGCACAGAAGCTGCTGCGGGAATTCAAAACAAAGGAAGCGCTGAAAAGGGCATCCATGGAAGAACTTCGTGCTGTGGCGGGAATCACCATTGAGACTGCACGGGAACTGAAAAAGATAATAGACGAAATGAGTTGATGATATGGTAAGAGAGATAGTACACGATGTTCTGTTTTTAAAGCAGAAGTCCACAAAAGCGGACAAAAATGATATGCAGATAGTCACTGACCTTAAAGACACACTGAAAGCTAACCACGACAGGTGCGTCGGCATGGCGGCGAACATGATAGGGTATAATAAACGCATCATTATCTTCACAGCGGGTATCATGGATATCGTGATGATAAACCCTGTGATAGTGAAGAAAGCTCAGCCCTACGAGACCGAAGAGGGCTGTCTTTCGCTGACAGGTGTGCGCAAGACCAAGAGATGGGAAAAGATCACCGTTGAATATCAGGATACGAGCTTCAATAAAAAGCGCGGGGATTTTACGGGATTTGTGGCGCAGATAATACAGCACGAATGTGACCACCTCGAAGGCGTGATAATATAATTCACAATTCATAACACTAAAAGCGAAGCGTTAGTGTGTTCATTAATTTTTGGCAGGGAGATAACTTTGCTGTACTTAGGATAGAATGCCAATGAAAAGAGCTTTGGGTCAAGCCTTTCGCGAAAGGCTTGCAGGGAGCCACAATCAGCAAAGCTGATTGTTGAGAGGCAGAGCCTCTCGGTCAAGGCACAAAAGCGATGTGGCAACAACGCTATAAATAGAACAACAAACTTCCCGACAAAAAAGCGCGAGCACGCTGCCAACGCAGTTGCAGCTACAAAAATCAGAGCGTGGACAAAATAACGTCCACGCTCTTTCTACGTCAGTATAATATTGCCCGCGCATGAAATCGGACAGCGAAGCGAATCCGATTTCTCGCTCCGAGGACGCTGCCGACACAGTCGCAGCTGAGGGGCGACCTGTTACCGCAGTACGTATATTACTTCTCGCAGAACAATTCTATCTCCTCACCAAGGGCACCATAGAAGAATGCCATTCTTGCAGGCAGAGGCGGTTCAGAGGGTATACAGATATCCTTGGGTCCTTTAAAAACCTCATAGCCCGCACTGCGCACCTTTTCGATCATACCGTCAACATCGTCCACAGCAAAAGCAAAATGCTGTACAGCACCTGTTGTCTTGACGCCCTCGCCGTTGGTGAATACTTCGATAAGGCAGTTGCCCGCATCGAACATTATACCATCCTTCCATTCGCGTTTGACAGAAAGACCCAGTATATCACCGTAAAGTCCCTTGACCGCCGCCAGTTCTTCCCCGCCGTGACATTTCAGGGAAATATGATGTATACCCTTTACCATTATATCACCTCGTAATTATAGTTATAAAAAAAGAGTGATGACCATATAATCATCACTCAGAGGCGCCACCCAGATTTGAACTGGGGATCAGGGTGTTGCAGACCCACGCCTTACCACTTGGCTATAGCGCCATAAAAAAGAGCGGATTACGAGGCTCGAACTCGCTACCTCCACCTTGGCAAGGTGGCGCTCTACCAGATGAGCTAAATCCGCAAGTGCCAATATTTAATTGACAGTGTCTTTCGACACAAGCGACCCGGATGAGACTCGAACTCACGACCTCCGCCGTGACAGGGCGGCGTTCTAACCAACTGAACTACCGGGCCGTAAGAGTTTTATTCAAACTCTTGATGGTGGGGACTACAGGGCTCGAACCTGTGACCCTCTGCTTGTAAGGCAGATGCTCTCCCAGCTGAGCTAAACCCCCATTTTGCTGGACTTTGTGAGGTTTTCGTTTTTTGTTTCGTCCCTCACAACAGTATCTATTATACACCATTGCAAGCGATTTGTCAACCCCTTTTTTCAAGAAAAATAATATTTTTTTATTTTAATTTTTTAACCCTCGGTTAACTTTATTTTCAGTGCAAGAATCCCCCGCACTACTGTTATTTTCAATTTAAAAGGAGAAGCTCACGATCACCGCATAACGCGGATCACGTGAGCCTTATCCCAATGTTCGACCATAGCTATTATACTCTATTACAAACTATATGTCAAGCAGATCTTATTCCTTGCTTTCAGCTATCAGCTTGCGCACTTCATCGGGGGTGAAGCTGTAATGCTTGCCGCAGAAGTGGCATTTGATATCGATATCCTCGCCATCCTTGATGATGTCATTAAGTTCATCAACACCAAGGGAAATCAGCACTCTCTCTGTTCTCTCACGCGAGCAGTCACAGCGATACTCTACCTTGAAATCATCAAGCACATTGGGCTCAAGACCTTCAAGAGCCATCAGTGCTATCTCATCGGTAGTCCTGCCATCTTCCATAAGCCTGGTCACAGACTGCATAGCCTGAATATTCTTCTCTATCTGAGTGATTATCTCATCACTTGCGAAAGGAAGCACCTGTATCAGGAAACCGCCTGCGTTCTTTACTGTCAGATCAGCATTGACCAGTACACCAAGAGCGCACACGCTGGGTACCTGCTCACTCTGAGCAAGGTAGGCTGTTATATCCTCAGCTATCTCGCCGCTGATAAGGGGCACCTGACCCACGTATGGTTCTTTAAGACCAAGGTCTTTTATAACGGTGATAGTACCGTCCGTTCCGACTGCACTTGCAACATCAAGCTTGCCTATGGCATTAGGCGGAAGTTCGACCACGGGCTGCATAACATCAGCCTTGACATTTCCGTAGCTGTCCGCAACAGCTATCAGCTGACCTGCAGGTCCGCCGCCTTCTATCTTAACGGTTATCTTGTCTTCCTCGCCCTTCATGCCGAAACCCATAAGCGAAGTACCCATAGCAAGTCTGCCCAGCGCCGCAGTTACCACCGCCGAGGACTCATGAACGCGCTCTATCTCCTCAACTATATTCTTGCCGTCAATGGCAGAGCATACCACCGAAGCGTCCTTTGAGATCGCCCTTACTATTCTTCCCACTTTAAATTACTCCTATCATAAGTAAATGATCAGTCTTTAATATACACCCAGCCCTTACATCAGAATACGCATGATGCATAGCTATATTCGTTTTTATTATAAAAAGCTCATGAATCCGCCGAAAAACAGGAACACCGCAAGGGTTATCGATACCACTGTTGCACCTATCATTGGCTTGATATATTTTTTTGACTTCGATGAGCCTTTTACTCCCACACCTATCAATGCGATAATACCACACAAAGGATTTAAAAGAATGCATATGCAAAGCAGTGTACACAAAACGTCGTTATCCTTTGTTAACAGAGCCTCTGTCTGACTAATGCCAGCTGCTGCGTCTTTCCTTTTGCGGGCAAGCACTTCCTTTGCAGTTTCGATATCCTCTTCCGAATACAGATCTCTCTGCTCGTTGATTATCTGTTCAAGGTCGGAAATGCCGTAGGTTTCAAATTCCTCTTTTACATTATCTTCCATATTATTATCCTCATTATAAACAGCACAATACTATTCAGCGCCGCGATCTTTACGCCTGTACACGTACAGCTCGCGCTCGGTGGTGCTGTCGGGCGGGTCGTTGGTAAGTCCGTCATAGATGCCTACCTTTTCAAACCCGAACTCCTCAGCAGTCTTCTCGATAAGGTCACGCGGAAGCAGTATCTCGGTGATGTACTCGGTCTCGCGGGTATAGCTGCCATCTTCTTTTTCAGCAAAGAAATCCAGAGCGATATCCACCCTGCCGTCTGCACGGCAGTTATTTCTCCATGCACAGAACAGCCCGTCAAGTTCATAGACGAAACTGTTGTCGCCCAGTACCTCACGGTGCTTGTACTCGGTATTCAGATCAAATATAAACAGCCCGCCGTCACAGGTGAACATTGAAGCACGCTCCACAGTTCTGCGGAAAGCTTCCTCATTCGGGAGATGGTTCATGCCGTCAAGTACGCAGACGATGATGTCCGCCGCGCCCCAGAGGTCGAGTTCCGACATATCCTGACATATATAAGTGATGTCGCTGTCAGGTGTACGCTGTTCTTCAGCTTCTTCCAGCATATCCGCAGATATGTCCACGCCGATAACATCCAGCCCCAGATTTTCAAGTTCACGGCAAAGTCTGCCTGTGCCGCAGCCCAGTTCAACGACCACCTCGTTCTCACTGCTGTATTCAAGCCCCAGCTGACGTATCCTTGCAGCTATCGCCCCGTAGGGAACGTCTTTCTGCAAGGCGTCGTAATATCTGGCAAAACTGCCGTAGCCGTTCATTCCTCGGTTTCCTTTTTCTTCTCCAGCCTGTCGAAGACTATATTATATCCGCCGCTGCCGTCATAAGAAAGTGACCTGTTCACGCGGCTTATAGTTGCCGTGGATGCGCCGGTCTCCTTGACGATATCGCTGTATACGTGCTTGTCTGTCAGCATCCTTGCCACCTGAAAACGCTGTGAAAAGCTTTTCAGCTCAGGGACTGTACAGAGGTCTTTAAAGAAAAGCCTGCACTCTTCAAGAGTTTCAAGGCAGAGAATCGCTTCATAAAGCTCGTCCAGATTTGCTATCTCTAATTTATCACGCATAAAAAACACTCCTTTACATTTACTGTATTTTTCATATTGTAAAGTGCTAAATTATAATTATATTTTAGCACATTACAGTGTAAATGTAAAGGGGTATATTGAATATTTTATATTAATATTTTAAATCTTTTATCTGTTGCGGTTAGGGGTGAGAAACCCTGTTGGCGGCTCGGTATCGTCTTCATCATCAGGCGTTTCTTCGGGGATATCTTCCTCTTCTGACCCATTTTCAGTACGCGCGTACCAGTCTTCGCGTATCTCTTCGATGATGGCTTTCAGGTCATCCACACCCTCTCCCGTAACTGCGGAGAAAGGTATACAGTGGATATCCTCAAAGTAGGGTATCTCATCTTTGAAAGCTTCCATGCGCTCCTTGCGGGCGGTGGGTTTCAGCTTATCAGCCTTTGTCAGCACTATAACAAAAGGTATCTCGTTATCGATGAGATAGTTTATCATCTGAATATCGTCCTTGCTGGGGGCATGGCGCATATCTATCAGCTGGAACACCAGTTCAAGGTCGCGGTCAAAGTCAGCAAGATATCCGCCGATAAGGTCGCCCCAGCCTTTTTTCTCACCCTTTGATACATTGGCATAGCCATAGCCCGGAAGGTCTACAAAATAAACGTCTTCCACCGAGAAGAAATTTATGGTCACGGTCTTTCCGGGAACAGAGCTGACCCTTGCCATATTCTTGCGGTTGAATATCTTATTTATCAGCGAACTTTTGCCCACATTCGACCTGCCCGAGAATGCGAACTCGGGTCTGTCGGACTCGGGTATCTGAGAAAGCTTGCCGTATGAGGTGATAAATTCTGCCTTATTGAAATTCAGCGGTTTCATCCCATTCACTCCTGTCTGTTATTTCACAAAAAGAGGGCAGCCACGGTAGACAAAGTCACCGTTCAGCCCTCCCATGCATATATCTTATCCTATCCGCCACTCGGGTGTAAGTTCCCCGAGGGTCATTATTCGCCCGGCTTCGTAGTCCATCATTATCTCGATATCCTTGTAGCTTTCGGGCATCAGCTGAACCATCAGCTCTCTGCAAGCCCCGCAGGGCGCGCCTTTTGATGGGTTCGGGGATATGCACAGCACCTTGGCTATCTCCTGCTCGCCGTTGGTTATCATGTTGAATATGGCATTTCTCTCAGCGCATATCCCAAGAGTCGAACAGGTATCGATACACACGCCTGTGTATATCTTTCCTGATTTTGACAGCACAGCCGCAGACACTTCGCCGCATGTAACGTAATCCGATATCTTACGCGCACCGAGGACAGCTTTGGCAGCATCATACATATCTTTCCATATCTGTTCCATTTTGTTTCTCCGTTATATTTTTATACTGTCTTTCTGCTTCTCGCTCTTACTCTCGGCTGAGGATTGCCCATCATATCGGGCAGAACAGCGTTCTCGGGAGGCTTTACAAGTGCCGCATCAAGGACATCGGATATCCTTTCGGCAAACACGAATTCAAGACCGTCCTTTACAACGTCGTCTATCTCGTCAAGATCTCCCCTGTTCTTTTCGGGGACAATAACAGTCTTAACACCAGCCTTGAAAGCAGCCATTGTCTTTTCACGCAGACCGCCAATAGGCAGAACCTTGCCTGTAAGAGTTATCTCGCCTGTCATAGCAACATCCGCGCGGACTTTTCTGCCGCTGAGTGCGGATACAATAGCGGTTATCATCGTAACGCCCGCGGAAGGACCGTCCTTAGGGACAGCACCCTCAGGTGCGTGGATATGCATATCCTTTTTCTCGTAGAAATCCTTTTCGATACCGTATTCTTCCGCTATGCTGCGGCAGTAGCTTACAGCTATCTTTGCAGACTCTTTCATGACATCGCCAAGTGAACCTGTAAGTTCTATCTTGCCCTTGCCGTCAAGTACAAGAACTTCAAGGGGCATCAGCACGCCGCCGACAGCAGTCCATGCAAGACCGTTTACACAGCCTATCTGGTCTTCCTTTGCGGCATCATCGGGCAGATACTTGATATGTCCCAGATAATCTGGGATATTCTTGGCACTGAATGTTACTTTCTTAACATCGTTCTCGACTATCTCCCTTGCAGCCTTTCTGCACAGCGAACCAATTGTTCTTTCGAGGGTTCTCACGCCTGCTTCGCGGGTGTAACCGTCTATCAGCTGATATATGCCGTCATTGGTCAGCTTCATCATAGAGGAAGTCAGACCATGCTTTTCGAGTTGCTTTTTCACCAGATGCTTCTTTGCGATATTGAACTTCTCCTCGCGGGTATAGCTTGAAAGCTCGATGACCTCCATTCTGTCAAGCAGAGGTGCGGCAACGGTATCCAGAGTATTAGCTGTGGTTATGAACAGCACACTGCTGAGGTCATAGGGAATTTCGGTATAATGGTCGCGGAAAGCGTTGTTCTGCTCGCTGTCGAGAACTTCAAGCATAGCCGATGAAGGGTCACCCCTGAAATCGTTGCTCATCTTATCTATCTCATCAAGGAGCATAACGGGATTGCTCGAACCCGCAAGCTTCATGGCATTGATGATACGTCCCGGCATAGCGCCGACATAGGTCTTTCTGTGACCTCTGATATCGCTCTCGTCTTTGACACCGCCGAGAGATACGCGGACAAACTTACGGTTAAGCGCCCTTGCAACAGATTTGGCAACAGATGTCTTACCAACGCCGGGAGGTCCCACAAGGCAGATTATCTGACCCTTGATATCGGGAGTTAACGCCCTCACTGCAAGGTTCTCGATGATCCTCTCCTTGACCCTTTTCAGACCATAGTGATCCTTATCAAGGACAGCCTGTGCCTTTTTAACATCAGCTGTATCCTTGGTGTAAACGCCCCATGGCAGACCGAGAACAGTATCAAGATAACCTCTTATTACAACAGCTTCCTGCGAAGAACCAGCCATACGTGAAAGTCTTCTGACTTCATCATTCAGCTTTTCCTTGACTTCATCGGGGGCTTTGAGTTCTTCGACCTTATCGTAATACTTCTGTATTTCGCCCTCGTCAGAACCATCGAAGCCGCCTTCGCCCAGTTCGTTCTGGAGAGCCTTTATCTGCTCGCGGATATAGTATTCTCGCTGATTATCTTCTATCTGGCTCTGTACCTGCTCATGTATCTCCTTTTCAAGAGAGAGCACATCTATCTCCCTTGCGAGGATAGTCATCATCAGCACTAGCTTTTCGCCTGCGGACTGTGCTTCAAGCAGAGCCTGTCTGTCAATGAAAGCCAGAGGCACGTTGAATGCCACAGCTTCAAAGAGCTCAGAAGCAGTTTTAGCGCCCATTACCGCGGTATATATCTCCTGCGGCATCTTGGGCATAAGTCTCGCGTATTCCTCGAAAGCCTTGCGGACTTCGCGTTCAACAGCGTCAAGCTCGTGATTATACAGTTTATCCTTGGAATAATTTGGAAGAGGTTTCACAACAGCTTCATAGCAGTCATCGTGGACTATCATCTCCGCAAGTCTCGCCTTGCGGACACCTCTCACCATGCACCTGCAAACGCCGCCCGGGCTTTTTATGACCTGACGGATATTCGCAATAGTACCTATCCTGAACATATCCTTTTTCTCGGGGGATTCAACATTTATATCTTTCTGCGCACAAAGGAAGACATCACCGCTGAAATCGTTTCTTGCGTTATGCAGACTTTGTATAGACATTTCCCTGCCCACGTCGAAATTGACGCTCATTCCGGGAAAAACGACCAGATCTCTGGTAGGTATCATCGGCATCAATGTGCCGTTCTTTATATCAGTACGCTTTTCCATAAAAGCTCCTTTCGTCTGAACATTTCATACAAAAACAGTATATCTGCTTTTTTATATTATAACATATTTCTCCTCTCATTGCAAGAGGAAATGCTATGCAGAAAACTTCTGAAAGAGCAGATATAAACCGCAGTGGTAACTGTGGCTTATATCCGCCCTTTTGCACCTTTTGGCACGAAATGATCATCGGTCATTTCTCTGTCACGACGACAGATCAGCCGACGATCCGACACAAAAATCGTTCCAATATAAAAACAGAGGTATCCCGAAGGATACCTCGTAAAATCATATTAGTCTGCAACGTAAGGCAGAAGAGCAACGTGTCTAGCTCTCTTGATAGCCTTAGTCAGCTCTCTCTGATGATAAGCGCAAGTGCCTGTTACACGGCGGGGCAGGATCTTTGCCCTTTCTGTCATGCACTTTCTGAGCTTAGTGATATCCTTGTAATCGATCTTTTCAGCTCTGTCAACACAGAACATACAAACCTTCTTGCGACCTCTCTTAACAGGTCTGCCGCCAGTTCTTTCCTTTTCCATGGTATGATCTTCCCTCCTCGTTAGGAATTATCAAAATTCGTTTTAATGATCTTATCAGAATGGTACGCCGTCGTCTGAAAGTACATCTTCAAACTCCGACAGGTCACCGATGTTCAGCGCGTCGTTAGACGGTGCCTGATTATTGTTATTGTTGAAATTGTTCTGATTACCGCCGTTATTTCCGCCGAAACCGCCACCGAAGTTTCCTCCGTTATTGAAGTTATTTCCTCCAAATCCGCCGTTTCCGCCATTTGAGTAGCCGCCGTTGTTACCGTAGCCGCCATTTCCGCCGCCGTAATTGTTTGAATAATTACCGCCGCCCTGGTTGGCTTTTTCACCGGTAAACGAAACACTGTCTACGAATACTTCCGTAACGTAGTGCTTTGTGCCGTTTTTATCTTCGTAAGTTCTTGTTCTGAGGTTGCCCTCGATAGCGATCATTCTGCCCTTACCGAAATATTTTCCGATAAACTCAGCCTGCTGTCTCCATGCAACGCAGGTGATAAAATCAGACTGATACTGACCGTTCTGATCCTTGAAATTACGATCTACTGCGACATTGAATGTAACTACAGCCTGTCCGTTAGGTGTCTGTCTTACTTCAAGATCCTGTGTGATCCTACCCATCAAAATAACTCTGTTCAGCATAACTCTAATTCCTTTCAATAAAAATACTCATTCCATCAAACTGCTGATACTTCTGATTCTTTCCGTCACTTACTTAGTAGTGATCAGGAAACGTATAACGCCGTCAGTGATGCCCAGTACTCTCTCCAGCTCTGCGGGGAATTCGGTCTTGCTGTTGAAAGACCACAGTACATAAGTACCCTCTGTCTCGTAGTTGATCTCGTAAGCCAGCTTGCGCTTGCCCCATACGTTCAGCTCTACGTTTTCAGCGTTAGCCTTGATCATGTCATCGAACTTTGTTGTCAGCGCGTTAACGCCTTCCTCATCGAGCTTCTGGCTGAAGATGACCATTGCCTCGTAGTTCTCATTGATCTTTGCCATTTTAGTACACCTCCTTTTGGATTTCGCCTGTACGATATAATACAAGCAAGGATTAACTCATATATTATAACACCGACTGTGCTTTATGTCAAGGGCTGCACAGTCGGTGTTTGTAAATTTTTTATAAACTTGATCAAAAGTACTTAGCAACTACCAGCATTGAGCCGATCGAGATGATGTTATATATCATGAAAGACAGCAGCATATATCCGTAAGAAGTGCCGCCTTTTCTCATTATACGCTCGCTTATGGCATCGCGGTCTTCATCCTCAGATTCGCGGTATATCTTGAAGATATCACGTCTTGCCTGCTTATAGTAAAGGTAATTTGCAAAAAATCCTGACATTATCTCCAGTATCATACTGACATACATAGTGATCTGCTTCAGCAGCTGGAAATTGTGCGATTTCACATCTATGGCAAATTTTATGGTTATATTGTAGTCTCCCGAGCTGAAAGATTCGATCATAAACGGCAGATTTAGCAGACCCAGCAGCAATGCTGCCGCCAAACCCCAGCCTTTCATCTTGCGGTACATAAAGTACATCGGCGGGAAAAGGAAAGCGAATATATTCAGCGAAAGCTTTCTGTCGGTTTTTCCGAATTTTATGAAGCTTGGAAGGAAGCCCAGAGGGTTGGGTCCAACATATCTTGCCAGATCCCCCAGCTTTACGCCGTCGATATCCGAATCCTGTGTCAGCATGACAGGGGTCATGTTTATGCCCGGGATATTGGTCTTCATGGGGTCGGGCGCAGTATCGTGCCTTTCATCTGATTCGTCGTTGAAAGGTCTGGGAGCGTCCATATTTATAAGTGGGGTACCGCACTGTTCGCAGTAGCGCAGGCTCGGGTCATTCTCCGCACCGCACCTGATACAGCGCTTGACATTTGATGCGGAAGTAACAGGTATCTCAGGTTCGGGTGCATCGGGGAGCCAGCTCACATTTTTATCATGCAGTATATCGTTTATACATCTGCCATTTTTTTCATAACAGCTTCTGTGGTAGGGCGTGCCGCAATCGGGGCAGACAACTATATCGTCATCGTCAGTGAATCGTTTTTCGCAGCATATACATTTTGAGCCTGTATAATTCGTCATTTTTCTTTTCCTTTCGGTGTTCTGTCACAAACTCATATCTGACTTTCCGAACGTCATTGATATTCAGTATTACTATGATACATCGTGATAAAACTTTTCTTTATATTATACCACACTCTTCATAAAAATGCAATACACCACTGCAAATAATCACGGAAATCAATTTTCAAAAATCACCCTCGAAATCATCTGCGGCTCCATAAGACATTCAAACATAAGTTTGGATATGGCGGCTTTAGAATTGTTCCGATTTTTAAAGTTCTTGATTAAATTTATCGCAGCTTTTCTGAACATATTCAGGCATTGCTGAACGTCTTTGTTTTCGACTCTGCACCAATCTTCTTCAAAATGAACATCAAGCAGCCAGTGCATTGACTCAACCGACCATTCCATTCTTGCATGATGAAGGAGCTGTTCCGCTGTCATTTCGCGGCTTGAAAGGTAATAGTGCCATTCGCTCGAAGTGCCTTTTTTCGTTGCAAATTCAGTATGAATGGCTCCTATGTACTTCAGATTTTTCCACTCTTTTTTCTGTTCCAGCCAGTTGATATCTGTTGTTACATACGCTGTCCTTGTTTCAACTCTGCCACGGTTTTTCTCCGTTCTTGAAACTGTTTGCATAGTGTCTCTGAGAGAACTGTCCTGCACATAATCCTCGATATCTTTCTTCAAATTTGGGTGATTATCCTTAACGCAAAGCAGATAATCTGCCTTTTGTTTTACGATAATCTCAGCAGTTTCTTTCTGACAGTTCAGTGCATCCGCAACAACTATATTACCCTTTATTTTCAGTTCTTTCAGAAGCTCCTGCACCGCAGGTATCTCGTTGCTTTTATCGTCCGTGCTGCGTTGTGCCAGGGTCAATCCAAGTTCGCATACCTGTGCGCTGATGATGTGCAGAGGACTTTCGATCTTACTCATTTTAAGTGTCGAACAAACAGTTTTCCCGTCAAGAGAGATCGTCATACTTTTGGACTTTTCGGGCATGAATGAATAGACCCAATCCGCAAAACAGCGGTTGAGCGATTCGGGCTTGACATATTTCAGCAGGCTCAATATCCAATAATAGCAAGGGACATGATCGATTCCGAATTTCTCCTTTAAGAATTCGCTTACTCTGTCATTTGTCGCCCATTGATGAATCTGATGAATGTTTCTAAGTCCACAGATACTTCCAAGAATTGCTATTGTAATGATATCGGGGATACTGCAAAAATAGCCGTCATATTCCTCATATAATTCAATATCTTCAAAATACTCGGTTATTCCATTATTCATGCCTATATTATATCATTTTCCAGGTGCTCTGTCCAGTAATTTGTACAATCTGAAATATAAATGTAACTTTTGAAACCTGATTTTTTGAAAATTGATTTCCGTGGCAAATAATATTCAGACATCATGCAGGAGCAGTTCAAAGAACGAAAGTGTACCAAAAAACGTGCAATTTCGACACAGATATATACTAATGCCCTAAAAAATGCACTTTGTACGCGGGTTTATTCGTTAGTTTTGTGTGTTGTAATTTCATGGGAATTGAGATATAATATAATCTGTATGAGATTATACAGATATACAGTACTCAGAAAGCAAGGTACAGTGGTAAACATAAAACGGGCTTACAGCCCTTTCCGCTGAAAAGAGGAATATTTACTATGAAAGAAAATAAAGAGAATACCCTGGCATCCGCAGAGCTTAGAGACATGATAAATCATGCCATGATAAACAAACGAAACAGCGAAGCTGATGAAGATCTTAAATCTAGCATTGCTAAGGCCATGGATAAAAAAACGAGCACAGGTAAGATCCCTAGTGCCGAACACAGCAAGAACAGTGATAGCATACATAGCGAGCCGAAGATCAAGGCAGAAAAGAAAAAGCGTTTTCCCATAAATATGCGAGGCGGCTGGAGTTTGCGCAAGAAGACAGGCGTTACACTCGGATTCATTTTTCTGGCACTTGTACTGCTGATGGCGGTAATAGTGTTTCTGTTCTTCCACTACACGGGTCTGCTTAAAGACCGTGACGATTCCATAAGGACGGAAAAACCTCCCGTTGACAGCCGTGATCTTGTAGATGAGCCTGACACTCTCGATGAGGAAGCCAAAGAGAAAGAGCTCCGCGAGATGCTTCAGCAGAGATCGAAGAAGATATCCAACGAAAAGGTAATGAATATACTGCTGATAGGTGAGGATATCCGTGATACAGCCGAACAGGACAGAGGCAACACCGACGTTATGATGCTTATCTCTGTAAACAAGGAGCACAAGACCGTCACACTGACCTCGCTGATGAGAGATACCTGGGTATATATGGAAAAATTCGGCATCAGCAACAAGCTTAATCAGGCTTACTGGTACGGCGGCGCTGAATATCTCTCTGAAGTAGTTGAGGACTATTACAGTGTAAAGATCGACCGTACAGTAAAGGTGAACTTCCAGCAGTTCATAGACATAGCAGAAGCTGTCGGCGGACTTGATTTTGATGTCAGCTACACCGAAGCAGTTGCAATGCGCGACCCCATGGACGAGCAGAACCATTATCTGCACAACCCCTCAGGTACGGATTATGTTGATCTTAAACAGTATGGCAAGGACGATTCTGTGAATTATTACGATGTTGACGGCAAGTTCTGCACCAGCATCGAATATCAGTCCGAGGAAGACAATGTCATCAGTATGCACCTTAACGGAAATCAGGCATTGGCTTACGCCCGTGTAAGATACGGCTGCGGCGATGACTACGGCAGAACGATGCGTCAGCGTGAAGCGATACAGGAGATCGTTTCCAAAGCGAAAAAGCTGAATCTTGTTGAACTTGATGCGCTGATGAACAAGGTACTTCCAGAGGTGGAGACTGACCTTGAGGACGGCGAGATCGCGGAAATGCTGCTCAACGCTTTTGATTATATGAATTACGATATCCAGCAGCTGCGTCTGCCCGTGGACGATTACTTCACCATGGACTTTATCAACAGCCAGAGCTGTCTTTCACTGACCACATGGCAGTTCCAGGCTAATGCGGCAATGCTCAGATACATAGTTTACGGCGACTGCAAGACTGTTGAAGAAGCAAGAGCACAGTACCAGAAAGAGATAGACGACGGAACATTCTATGAAAAGAACGAGTTCCAGCCGCCTGTATCCTGGTAATAATGAACAGCCCCTTTGGGCTGGGTATGCAAAACATATATGGTTACTACTGGAGGAAACCTTTCTGAAGAAAGGTTTCCTCCAGACCTCTTTCTAAAGACTTCTGCTTCTTTTTTGGCGGGGACAAACAATTTTATAAAGAAAGCGCAGTACGATACATACTGTGCTTTTTTGGTATGACTGTCCCCGCCAAAAAAGAAATAAAAGTTTTCGGAAAGGAGTTTGAGGGGGGTGTTGCAATCGCAGCACCCTCTAACCATATCCGAACATCAGAGTAAAAAAACATATTTACTGGTGAAATAAGCTGTTTCAGTGCGCACACCCCCAAGCCCTCTTCAAAAAAGAGGACTCAGTTCTGATGTTATTTTTCCCCCTGCACAGGAATCTTCTGAAGCCATGATCCTGTTTCAGTACTCCGAATACGCCTTCAGCCTGTATGCTTCGGTTCATTCTGAGCTGTTTTCCGAATTCGGTCGTTATATTTTCCAGGCTTTCTGTTCTCAGTTCTTTGAACTTATGCGATATAGACAGCGTCTTGTTTCCTTTTGCTTTTGTACAGTTCTGTTTGTAGGGACAACCTTCGCAGCTTTCACATCTGTACATAGCTTTTTCGGAAACGAATCCCGTCTTGCTTTTTTCGTGTTTAGTCCCGACTCTCCAAAGTATCCTGCCGGCTTTGCATACGAAAATATCGCCCATTTCGTGGTATTCCATATTCTCGGGTCTGCCGTATTTTGTACGATAATTCCGCTTTTTGCTCTGCTCATAATTTACGGGTTTTATGTATGAGGTCATGTTATGTGATCTGAGATAAAGATAGTTCTCCTCGCTCTCATAACCCGCATCACAGATGATGTTTTTCAATACAAACAGCTCCAGATCGTTGAGCTTTGACAGAAACGGGATCAGCGTATTTACATCGCTCCGTTCGCTTGAAACGTCTATACCTACAATATACTCGCCTTCCACTGCTGCCTGTATGTTGTATCCGGGTTTCAGCTGACCGTTTCTCATATGGTCTTCCTTCATGTGCATGAATGTTGCATCGGTATCTGTCTTTGAAAAGCTGTTTCTTCCGTCAAAAAGGCTGTTATATTGTTCGTACTGCTGTATTTTCTGCTGATATCCCTCAAGCTTTTCAAGTGCTTTCTGATATACTGATTTATGATGTCCTTTTCCGTAAACTCGTTCAATACCAAATTTTATCATAAGTGAAGAAAGTGTACCGATCATATCCGAAACTGGCGTATTTTCGGGGAATCTCACACCATAAGCATAATTTATCTCATCAAGTATCTCAGGCAGTTTTGCTCGCAGTTTCTGTTCGTTTTTGGATACAGACTTCTTCCAGACGAATGTATATCTGTTTGCATTAGCTTCGATCTTGGTGCCATCAATGAACAGGTTCTTACCGCTTATCTCTTTCATATTCAAAAGATACTTTACAACAGCGTAAAACACACGATCGATCTGTTCTCCCATTTTCTGTCGAAATCTTGAGATAGTGCTGTGATCCGGAGCTCCAAAGCCATCGAGAAGCCACATGAAATGGATATCCCTTTTGCAGAGCTGTTCAATCTTACGGCTTGAAAAAGAGTCGTTCATGTAGCCGTAGATGAGTATCTTCATCATGATATCCTCGGGTATGGCGCCATTCCACTTGCTTACTATCGTGTATTCTTCTTTTTGATAGATCTCATCTATAACATTGCTCAATACTCTGACAGGTGAGCTTTCTTCGATGTAGATCTCATAATTCATGTTAAGACGCACTTGACAATTTCTCATTTTTGTGGTACAATCCTTTCGTTGGTTTGATGTTATATTTGCAATTACATTATACCACAAAATGAGACGCCTGGCACTACCTTTTTGGTGTGTCAGGCGTCTTTTTCTTTGTTGGGGCTGCAACAGCCCCTTTATTTTCATTGTAGCGAGCCTGTACAAACTCTATATAGTGAATTCACTTTCAATTTGATCAATGGAATTTTAAGACTAGAAAAATGTATAATCAACGCCTGATTTGAAGTCCAGTAAATTCGACTTCAAATCAGGCGTTGATTACAGATAAAAAATAAAATCTGTCTAATACTATTCAACATTCTAAAATAGTTTTCAAGAGCTTTAGACGTTTTCTTAATGTCATTTCAAAAAAGGTGTGGTTATTCTTTGCATCATTGAGAGTGTGATTCGGCGGTTGCTTTTTTTTAGCTGATGTGGTATAATTTGTAGATGAAAGTAACTCTTATACATGCACAAAGTGATAGTATGATTCTTATCATTGACAATATTAATGAATTAAAATGTTTATTCGGTTTTGTGCCTGAAGAAATTGAATATGATGATGAAAAATTAAAACAGTATAGTAATAATTGTACGTTTCTGTACAACTTTAAAGAGCAGATACTAAACCGAACAAATCACACTAGTGGCGTTGTACTTTATAGTCTGTATTACTGGCAGCATAAATATATAGAAAGAATGCATGAGCTTTCTTATTCGGACGAAAGCTATGAGCAATGGAATTTTAAGACTATGGAACAGATAGAATACACTTGTGGAAAGGTAGACCTTGCTCTGTTAGAAAAAATCGAAAACAATGAAATATAAGTCGAAAGATTATTTAAAATCATCGAGAACCAAACATGGAAAGCTGAACACCGAATTCCTTTTCCATAACAACAGATGTTTGCTCTGTTTTTCTTCCGAATATCTGCTTTCTGAACCAATCAAGCTGCTGGTTGGCAAGTGCTAGTTCTTCTTTGAGGACAGCATTTTCATTACGGAGTGATACTATTTCCGATGTCATATTTTGTTCGGACATAAAGCAACCCTCCGTTCGTGATGATACATCCATAATACCACGAAAAGAGGGGCTTTTCAAGCACATATTCTGAATATTCGGTAAGTATTGCCTTAATACAGCGCGCCCGGTTTTCCTTCACGGATAGCTTTCGGCTGTTCGATCTTCAAACCTTCTAAAAGCCAGCGAATTTGCTGAGATGTGAGCATTACAGCTTCTGTTTCACTGCGTGGCCACTGAAATCTTCCGTTGTCAAGGCGCTTGTACAGCAGCAGAAAACCATCGCCCTCTTATCCGAATATTCGGATAAGAAGGCTTATCCGCAGGTTTTTGTTATCCGAACATTTATTAGAGATAAGGCGTGTTCCTGCTGTTTAAGATAAATTCCGAAAAAAAATGTTCGGATAACAATATTTGGGTGTATCATTATCTCAGGAGGTGATACACAATGAACGAATATCGCAAAAATGTTACTATTGTTTTAAACTTTCTGAAAGAAAGGGGGTATGCGCAATCCACAGTTAAAAATCATGAACGGTTTTACACTCTGCTGGCTGACGATCTTGCGGCTAAGGATATAACCTATTCACCAGAATACGGAAAAGCTCTGTTATCCACATTACCGGTGCCTGCATGGCTCCCTAAAAGCCGTATAGAAAATGCGGCTTGCATTTCAAAACTTGATGATGCATATATCCACGGATGCATCATCAATGCCCAGGCATCACCCAGGAAGAGTTACTCCAAGCTATCGCTTAACAGCAACTTTGAAAACCACATCACAAGATTCCTGCGTTCTCGCGAAAATGTTTTTACAGAATCGCAAATAGCAAATGTCAAACGAAGGTGCTCATTGTTCTTGAAGTGTATGCAATCCAAGGGAAGGATGGATCCATCTGAGATAACCTACGGTGACATAGATTCATACCATGAGGAGCTTGCGCACTTGAAAAGGATTTCCCGAGTTATTGAAGAGTCAACTTTGCACCAGTTCCTGCAATTCCTGGCCGAATCGGGAAAGGTTCCTTACGGTCTATATCTGAGAATATATGCATTGGAGACGGAATGTTCCGTCAACCTGGACGATTTTCCACCTGATGAACAATCCAGGCTTATAAAGAATAGCTCTGAGGGACAAGTCCGGTTGTCGCCTGAAAGGTTTTTGTCTGAGGGCCTGGAACTTATCAGACTCCATCAAGAGGCAGGCTATGTCCAGAAATATACAGAAGCATCTAAAAGGGCAATTCTTCAGCTATACCTGTTCCTTGATTACCACAATCTGTGGTATGACCCAGACATGGCAGACATTTGGCTTCATTCGGACTGCGTAAAAAAACGTCTGTTCAAAGGCTGTTCGTGGAATACAGCGCGGCACATACTGTTCATGTTTTCCGATTATGTTACATCCGGGTCAGTCCATTTCGAGAAGAAGTTGCCGAGGGGAATCAACGGCATAAATAACATTCCAGAATGGTGCTTGACACCACTGCTTGACTTTGCCGAGAGCCGCCGCAAGATGAAACTGGATGAGAACACCGTTAAAAACGATATTTACTCCATACTCAGATTTTGCCGGTTTATAATCGGTGAGGGCCTGTCATCGTATGGCGATGTTAACGGAAGTCATCTTGCTGATTTCAACCTTGCAGACCACCATGGAACCCCAGAGGGCAAAAATGCATGCAACAACCGGGTGAAGCGGTTCCTTAAGTACCTGTATCGTAAAGGTCTCAACGCAAACCCATCGCTGTATATGGCTCTTGGCTGCTCGGCGGCACCAGTGGAGACCGTTGTGGTAGTACTCACTTCCAGTGAGATCGAGGAGATCAAAACTTTTGTTGGCAATGCATATACGGATCTTGAGATCCGCGACAGTGCAGTCATAATGCTCGGACTTGAAATGGGAATGCGCAGCAGCGATATTGCAAACCTGAAGCTGGAGAACATTGATTGGGAAAACCGTTCCATTCTGTACAGGCAGAACAAGACAGATGCTGATGTATGGGTACCGATGCCAGTGGCGGTAGGCAATGCCATCTTCAGATACCTGAAGATGGCACGTCCAAGAATGGCGGTATGCAGAAATGTATTCGTTGATTTCAAGGCTCCGTTTAGCGGCATGAGCCGAAACATATGCTACAGTGCGTTAAAGCGAGCTTTGCCTGACCGCGATGTAAGGGGATCAGGTTTTCACGTCACCCGAAAAACATTTTCGACAAACAGGCTTAGAAACGGAGTTCGTCCCGAAAGCATAGCAGATGTAATCGGGCACAGGGACACGGAAAGCCTGAAGCATTACCTTTCCCTTGACGATGAACGCATGGCGGCATGTCCGCTCTCCCTTGCGGATCTTCGCCTTGAAATGGAAGGGAGCGATGCGTTATGATGAATATCGCTTTCAAGAGCGTCCTGGCCCCATACATACAAGGGTTACTGGATCAAAAAAGGTCACTTGGCTTCAAGTATGACAACGAGGCATATATACTCGCACGCTTTGACAAGTATTGGCTGGAGACCAATGGGGATTCGGATGACGTGACAATGGAATCTCTTGAAGGATGGACGCGACTGCTTCCGACAGAGGGAAAGTCATCCCAGGCTGGGCGGATATCTGTGATACGGCAGCTGACTCTGTACATGAATGGCCTCGGCAAGATTTCATATGTTCCTATAGATGTTATACGTTACAGCCGCCCTGTTGTCCACGTTCTGTCACCAGAAGAGGTTGCTGATCTCTTCCGTGTGATTGACGGGTATGTTCCCAAAAAGCAATCCACGGAAGTGACAAGGATGGCGTATGGTTACAGGGTGATTTTTCGACTGATTCTTGCAACGGGTCTGCGCAGAAGCGAGGCGGTGTGCCTCCGGCTTGATGACATCAACTGGAAGAACGGTTCCATTACCATTTATAATGCAAAGGGTCATAAGGACAGGGTGGTTTTCATGTCTGGGGATCTTACGAAAGTCATGAGAAAATACACCAGTGACAATCTACGCCTAATGGACACTGAGTGGGTTTTCCCGTCCTTTGATCCCGCCAGGCATTTTTCCGGTGGTGCACTTTCCATACGCTTTAGGCAATTTTGGAAAGAAACCGTATATGCGCCGAGTTGCGCAAAGCCCCCGACAATCCACTCACTGCGTCACACTTATGTTGTTATGCGCATGAATGCATGGATATCCGAGGGAATCGACCTGAATGTCATGCTGCCTTACCTCAGCAGAGCGTTGGGACACAAATCGTCCAATGAGACCTTCTATTATTACCACCAGGTCAAAGAGACGTTCCGTATTATACGGGAAAAAGACAGCCTCGCGTATGAGATTTTTCCGGAGGTGAGGGTCAGATGAATAATACGGTTAAAAAGAAGCTCTTCTTTTCCATGACGTTGGACTTCCTTGAAACCTATATACCCCAGGACAGTCCAAGCCTGAAAACGGTAAAAACATATAGGGACGGACTTAGCATTTTCAGGAGGTATGTCTCGGACGAAAAAGGGATATCCATGAAACGATTCCTTTTTGAGGATTGCACTTTTGACTTTCTCCTTGACTACCGGAACTGGTTGCTCGACTACAAGAAACACACCAGAAGCACAGTCAACAACAGGCTTGCGGCAATAAAGTCATATGTCCGGTACGCTTCATCACGCGATGTTTCTCTCCAGCAGGTATATTTGAGCATTACCGATGTTCCATTTTTGCGCGTGGAAAAGAAGATGCGACCCATAATCGAGGAACGTTCAACGCTCAAAGCTTTTTTAGATGCTCCGCCCAATACAAGGACGGGATGCAGGGACACGATGATGCTTTCCGTTCTGTTTGACACGATGATACGCGCGGACGAACTCATAAATATCCGGTTGAAAGATGTTAATCTGAAGGTTGCTGCACCCTATATTCTAATTAAGGGTAAGGGCAACAAGGAACGAACAGTCCCTATTTCTGAAAATGTAGTGTCTCTCATTGAAGCGTACATGGCAGAATACCATGATGGGGAGTCAGCTGGGTCTTCCGTCCCATTTATCTACACAGTGTCCCATGGTGAGATACATTCTATGTCGGAAAGGAATGTGGAGCGCATAGTGAAAAAATATGCGGACATTGTCCGAAAGGATCATCCAGACCTGCCCAATCCAGTTTATCCACATATGCTTCGAAGAACACGGGGAACATACCTTTATCGTGATGGAGTGGCAATAGAGACGATTGCTGTGGCAATGGGGCATTCGAGCATCCAGACCACGAAGGACCATTACGCATTTCCATCTTTGGAACAAAAACGCAAGGCCATGGAAATAGGGAACCCTGTAATATCTTCTGGCAATGAGGTACCAGAATGGCCCGATGACGAGGATGAATTTGCACGGCTTTGCGGCTTGAGGTAAATTTTTATCCGCATATTTTTTTGAAGGAACAAGGCTTGATCATCAGCATCAAGCCTTGTTCCATAAAAATGTTCGGATAACAAAAACCTGCGGATAAGCCCTCCCACAGCAGACCTTTGATGCGGTCACAACGTCTGCCGCAGAACAAAAACAATGCTTTCGAGAACGGGTCAAGTCGAAGCTGAGCCTGAACGATAGTCGCAAGTCCGTCTATCCCGCGTCGAAGGTCGGTGTATCCCGTAACAAGATAGACCTGTGCGTCCGCTGCCAGATCATTCAGCATAGCTCATGCACCAAAGCGGTCAGAGTGTCCGCAGATATATCTGCCGGAAGAGATATTTGAAGTCCGTTTTTCTCAATGTGGATATTTTCGTTTGAGCAAGGAACTGATACAGGAACGATGGTCGGAAAATTTTCGATATACTTTTCACGCACTTTTCTTAGGCGGTTGTAATACGTGTTTGGCTTGATCCCATTTTCTTTGCACCATTCCCGGATCGTCAGACCGCTTGCCTGCTGTGCTTTGATCTGCGCAGACCATTCCTGAAGCTGCATTTCTTTTTTGATTGTTGTGATGGATGTTGTTTTGTCCATACCTGTTACCTCCTTGTCTAATCGTCTCCAATGAACTCCATGGATCAATTTGGATTATTCAATTTACTTCATGGTGTTGTTTGGAGTTTATTATACTTCATTAGACTTTGGTGAGGTAGGTGCGGAGGGTTATACGCTTACCGCAAAGTGCTATAAAACAATGAATCATCGTGTTGATGTTATCCTTCCCTCCGTCGTAGGCGGTGGGAAGGATAACCGCCTAGTATTTCAAGTTCCGATATTACACCAATTAATTTGGTGTGTCAGCGGGATAACCAGATTTCTATTTTCAAATTTACAACATGACACGTATGAGTTCATATGAGTGGAACTTTGATTAAATCGACAATACTGCAACAATTATAACGACAGCAAAAAAGACGTAACTATAAGCTGAACTGTTTTCAGGATGTCATACTTTATTCCAGTTCATGCCTCAGCTTCTCCAAAGCCCTTTTTTCTATCCGCGATACATACGACCTGGATATCCCCAGCTTTTTAGCCGCCTCACGCTGAGTGAGGGCAGGTTTGCCGAAAAGCCCGTACCTCATAACAATTATCTCCTTCTCACGATCATCAAGGCACTTATCAAGATCGATATACATCTGTTCCGCACGGACAAGAAGTTCTATACGCTCCGCAACGTCCTCGCTGTCGGTCAGTATATCCATAAGTGAAAGACTGTTACCGTCTTTGTCTGAACCTGTCGGCTCTTCCATAGAAACATCGTTAGCCGTCTTTTTCAGGGAGCGGAAATGCATGAGTATCTCGTTTGCTACACTCGCACTCCGGCTCTGAATGCGGCACATCAGCACCCCCGCTTTCTGCGCCCATAAGATACAGGTGGATATTCTCGCCGTCCCACTCAACACGACGCACGAAGCAGCGTATAACATCACGCTTTTTCATAACATCTAATGTGTCAATAGTTTTAGCGAATGACGACAGCATATCCGCAAGGCTTTGATACTGCTCGTCGGTGATGTCGCTGTTTTCCATAAGCCTGCGGTGCTCGGATATCTGCCTTTCAAGCTCGGAAGTCTTAGTGTGCAGATCGTTTATTTGCGAGATGATGTCATCAGCAGCCATAGTATCGCCTGCCAAAGTCAAAGCCTTAACAAGATTTGTGCGCTCGGATTCATACTGCTTTTTCTTTTCAGTCAGCCTGTCGATTTCTGCCTGCGAATCAGCGAATGTCTCATTCAAACTCTTCTGTGAATTTCTTAGCAGCTTCATCAGCTCCGAATCGTCCTCGCCCAGGTGCTTTATCTCATCGCATATCTGACGGTCAAGCTCGTTGCCGTTAATTCGCTTATTATCACACTTGAGACCGTGACTTCTTTCTTTGAGCTCGCAAAGGTAATCATATACCTTCTCGCCCTGCTTGTTGACCCTTGATGAAAGCTTTGGGCGCATAAAGCTTCCACAGCACGCACAAAACAGCAGTCCCGACAGAAGTGCGGTATTGCTCTTGGGCCTTCGGTATGCCTTGTCCCTGTTCTTTTCAAGCAGATGCTGTACCTCTACCCAGCGCTTGCCCTCGATAATTCCCTCGTGCTTGCCAACAGCCACTATCCACTCGCTTGGAGCTTTCTGCTTCATTGACCTTCCCTTTTTCTGTATGGTCTTGTTGTACGCCATAATACCGTGAATGCCGTCAAAGTCATCGTGTGAACCGTACAACTGCATATCTTTTTCGTTCAAATATACCCATGTATCCTCGTCAGCAATGGCATATACAGGGTTTTGCAGAATGGTCTTAATGGCAAACCTCGAAAGCGTGTTGCCCTTTTTCGACTTGAAATCATTATTGAGCAGATAGGTCTCCACCTTAGTAATAGAACGCAGTTCAACAAACTTAGTGAACACCAGCCTGACAAGCTCTGCCTCTTCGGGATTTTTCTCCAGCATTCTCGCCTTATGTATCTTGCCATCAACCGTCTTACTGCCTACGGTCTCGGCACTCCTGTAACCCGTTGGCGGATTGCCGCCCAACCACCGTCCCGACTTTGCAAGCTCATGCATATTGTCGGTTATTCTCTCTGCAATAATGTCACGCTCCAGCTGTGCAAAAACCGAGCTTATCATCATCATAGCCCTGCCCATAGGCGAGGTATCATCAATGTTGTCGCTGACCGAACGAAAACTAACGCTGTGTTCTTTCAGCTCCTCATAGGTGTTCACAAAGTCCGATGTGTTGCGGCTTATCCTGTCAAGACGGTAGCAAATAACCAACTGAAACTCACCATTGCGGCAGCGCTCCATCATCTCCTGAAATTTCGGGCGCTTGGTGTTGCCACCCGAAAAGCCCTCATCCTCGAACTCCACAATGTCCTCATCAACTACATCATATTTGCTTTTCAACGCCCGTCTGCATATCTCAATCTGGTTTTCAATGCTCTCACCTTTACCGGTGAATTTGGATTTGCGGCTGTAAATTGCGTATTTTCTGTTATCAGGCATATTATTCTTCCTTTCGTTATATTTGCAATTGTTATATATCATTATGGATATTATATCATTATTATTAGCAATTGTCAAGTGCCAGATTTAAAGACCTCTCTGAATGTCAGGAGAGGTCTTTGCGGTCAATCGTTTTTCTGCGATGCGATATTTTCTATCACCATATCAAGCAGTTGTTTCTTCTTTTCTTTTGAAACAGGCAGTGCATCAATGTGAGCCGTGATAATCTTAGCGTGGCACTCAGCAACAGTCGTTTGAAGCTGCCTGATACCCTCAGCCGAAGTGGGATAATGTAATACGATTTTCATGTTATCACCTTTTCTTTTTGTTTTCAAGCTAAAAGCTTATCATTGATATACAATCATTGGCTTTGCTCTAAAACTATTATATAAGAAAATTGTATGTGATATTATCATGATTCTGCATAAATTTACAAATGAGTTAAATAGAATATGACTGTTTATTCTATGGTTTGTGTTTGTAGTCTTATGAACTATCAGCATTTTCGTGGTATCATTAAAGTATCATCACGAACGGAGGGGTGCTTTATGTCCGAACCAAATATGACATGCGTTGAATGAACGGAAATATCTTTACACGTTTCTTGAAAACGGTGATGTTCCTATTGATAACAACAGGGCTGAGAATGCGATAAGACCGTTTGCTGTCGGCAGACGTTATGTTCTAAAAAACATAACAGACGCAACTGGCTATTCAGCAACACAGCCAACGGAGCAAAAGCGAGTGCGGCGCTGTATTCGATAATTTCAACTGCGCAAGCTAATGGTCTTGATGCGGAGAAATACTTGACCGAGGGCTCGGGGGTGTTATGTTCTGCTGGTATTTATGCCGTTTTCAGTTCAAAAAGAGTAATTCCAATAACATTGGAAAGAGCCGGTTTGATGCTTACTTTTCACAAATAATAAAGCCATCCTGATAGTAAGCGCCAACCAAACCCAGCCCCTAAAGAGAAAAGCCGAGGCTTCCAATGAAACCTCGGCTTTGATTATTAGAGCCATCTACTTGTACTTTACTACCGGTTACTATACTTCTCTACCAACGGCTGTAACTCTACTTTACAGCCAATTACTTTACCTCACTGTAAGTTTGCTTACAGTATGGTGGAAGTGCCATGCTCCAAGGCATTACCGATTTAAGCTGTGTTTCAGTTGGATCCGCACCCCACTTGGGCAGGACGGTCAGCAGATAGAGCAGATACCCATAGACATCAAGCTCATTTCTTTTTGCTGTTTCGATGATGCTCATAACTGCTGCGCTTGCAGCGGCTCCTTTTTCCGTGTCGCTAAAAAGGAAATTCTTTCGGTTGATGACATAAGGCTTCACCGTTCTTTCGGCTAGATTATTTGTCATTTCTACATCGGGATTGTCAAGGAACAGGTACAGCTTCTTTTTCTGATTTTGGGCATAGGTAACTGCCTTAGCCAGGTTTGAACCTTGACTAGGGCGCAGAGTATTTATTATCTCATATGCCTTGTCGAGCAGAGGCTTTACTTTTTCCTGCCGCATTTCAAGTATCTGCTCCCTTGTGTATTCTGCCTCCTTAGCCGCTTGTTCATAGTCTGCTGCCTTGCTGATCAGTGCAACTATCTGCGCTGATGGACAGGTGGTATCTCCATCTGTTATGCAGTCGAAGAAGTATCTCCGGCAATGAGCCCAGCAGCCGGCACTCTCATAATCTCCGCTGCCATAGGACTTCATTCCGTCCGTTTGCACAACACCCGTGTATCCTTCAAGCAGCTTCTCGGCAGTTATCTTGCTGCGGCTGTCACGGTAATAGTACAAAGCGATCTTCTTTGATGCACTTGCCCCTGTGCAGATAACCCACATCTGGCATTTTTTCTTAGATGGCTTGCCGTCTATCTTCAATACCCTTGTTGGAGTCTCATCGGCATTCAAAACCGGTTCGAGGAATGAATACATACGCAGCATTCCGATGACCGGTTCAAACCATTTTGCACCCTTTATGACCCAGTTTGCAAGTGAAGTGCGGTTCAGATAAATGCCCCTCAGCTTCCAGTATTGCTCCTGTCGATACAGAGGTTCTCCGAGCTGATACTTTCTCTGCATTATATCCGCGACCAGCGACGGATCGGGCAGCCCCTTTTCGATGACAGCGGCAGGAGTCTTGTTCTCCGCTTTGATTATGTTGGACCTGATCCCATTCTTATCGCAGTTTCTGCACTTATAGACCTTGCGGTAGTATTCTATCTTGTAGATCTTTTCGGGAATGACCGCAAGCCTTGTTGTCAGATATTCTTCGGTATATTCTGTAAGAGCATCACCGCACACACCGCAGATAAGCTGATTCTCGGGCAGATCAAAAACGACCTTTTTGGTTTCAAGGTCTGTTCTTATCTCATTTCTGCCGCGGTGCTTTCCGGTCTTTGCAGACTTTCTCGTTATCTTTTCTTCGTTAGGTTCCGACAAAGCTAAATTTGACTGTTCTTCGGCTTCATTGAAAAATCCTTCAAATGAAAGCTGACCATCACATAGATATTTACCCTTTTCGCTTTTCTGACCAAACAGCATTTTATTGCGTTTAAGAACAAGCTCGGTAAGATGTTCTATTCGGAGGTCTTTGTCTTCATTTGATTTTTTTAATTCACTGTTTTCTTTTTCCAGTTCAGCTTTTTTCGATTCAAGTTCGGAACACTTTTTTGCGGCTTCTTCATATGCTTTTTTCAGTTCTTCGTATGTCATAAAAAGCGCTCCTTTTCTTGTTTTTTTCAGTGGTTCCCGATACTTTAATTATACCACAAACCGCCCGATTTTTCAAGAAAAAGAACGCTTTTCACTGCTTTCCGGGCAGAGAAATATTGTCAACATTTATGTGCAGATTTAGTGTTGGATATTCAGCATATATCCACACCACCGCTGATCTTTTTTATTGCTTTCGGCTGGTCGATAGACAGCCCCTGCATCAGCCATATGAATTGCTCTCTCGTAATATCCCTTACTTCCTGCTCATTGCGTGGCCAGTTGAAACGACCATTTTCAAGCCGTTTGTAGAACAGCAGAAAACCGTCACCCTCCCACAATAGTGCTTTCAGTCGATCCCTGCGCCTTCCGCAGAACAGGAACAGGCTATCCGAGAATAAGTCGAGATCAAACTTCCGCTGTACGATAGCAGCAAGGCCATCAATAGATTTTCTCATATCCGTATGCCCGCACACGATGTAGATATTGGCAGCTGACAGTTCTTTCAGCATTGGCTCAGTCCCCGAAGCAATGCGAGCACAATATCTCCGGATATATTCTGAGGCAGCTCGATCTCGATGCCGTTCTTGCGCATCATTATCTTATCCTCACAACTGCATTTCTTCACTGCATTCGCGATAACCGAATTGCTCGCATCCGAAACAGCAGCGGAAACACTTACCGGAACGATACTCTGATTTTCGCTTTCTTCGATAAGCTCGGTTCTGATCACATTCAACCTTTTGTAGTAGGTACTGATATTGATGCCGTTCTCATTGCACCATTCTTCGACTTTCTTTCCGCTGCTCTGACATTCCTGTACCATTGCCGCCCATTCTTTGTGACGCACCTGCTTTTTTATCTCGCGTATTCTTCCCATGATATCTTACTCCTTTCAGGTTTCGATTTGCCTTCAGAGTAATTATATCATTCTTTGCTAACTTTGTCATTGGCTGGGGGTGGTTGGCGGTTACTCCTGATACTGCAAAAATGCAGTATTTGGATGACTTATGATTCTTTACGAAATATTTCACCAACTTAGTTTTTCTCGGACTTATTTTGGTCAGCTATCAAAAGGTAATTCCACTAATCAACCTGTAAAAAATGGACTAATGTGGTATAAATCTTCGATGGCTGACGTCCATTCCTGAGGTGGATCGCCGTTTTTTTCAAATACAGGGCAGCAAATATAAGCCTGACCCCATTTTGTTACTTGAGCCGATCCTCTGTACGGAGTATATCGCATACCGGAACGATGGTTATATAACGTTAATTTATCTTGACATAACATTGTTGGTGCGGCATTACCTTTATCACGTTCTTCATATTTATCCTTATTTAAGTATATATGTCTCTCCGCCTGCTGTAAGTGTGATATTTTCAGCACGTGTATAGTCAATGCCAGGGAAACTCATCCATGTTTTGCATTTTCCGGCTTCAACAGTTTCACTATCTGTGACATAAGTTTCATCATCAGCGAGACAATAGGAGTAGCCGATTTCCTTTGGAGAGTATTCAATGCCGTCAACTGTGAGGACGAATTGCCTTGCAAATTTTTGCCAGTCGACATTGAATTTATCCATTACGTTGTTATAATCTGTCTCGCCGCCTGCAAGATCTGTTTCAAGGAAATTAAAGTTGAATCCGAATGATGATTCGTATGAACCGTACTCTGCATATATCAGATCGTAGTCAACGTTTCCGCTGCTGAGGGTTATTCCGTTGTATAAATCGAAATAAGAATCCTTCAGTGCATGATCCGGAACTATGAATCTGTACTCCATATCCACATCATAGTCAAATTTCTGATTTACCGGATCACTTTCAAAGCTTATCTGCTTAACTGCTGCGATGACCTCCTCTTCGTTCACCATAAATGCTGAAGGACCGTCCAGGCAGACGTGATATAAATTGCTGACTTCGGGGTCTTTTTTTCCGTATGCGTCACACATTCCATATTCGTCAAGGTGATTATTATAATTGTTCTCGTCGAGGATATAGGCGAAAAGATGGATCCTGTCGTTCTTTGAAGCAAGGGTCTCGTCATTTACTGTGACATCAAAAATAATTTTAGGAGATATCTTGTCGCCTGTTACCGAATCAAGCGTGACTGTGAATATTCCGTCAGACTGTTCCTGACCGATATTGCAGTAATGTCCCTGATCGATGATCTCTGCTGTTGTTTCATCTTCACCGAAGAAACGGCTGAATGTCTCGCCAAACGGACCGATGCCGATAGCCGATACAGCTGTACCCGTTATTGCCAGGCAGGCAGCAGATGTTATAATGATCTTGCGTATTATACTTCTTTTGGTTGATTGTTTCATTGTGATATTCCTTTCTGTATTAGCAGATGTCTTTGCTTTTTCAAGCATTTCTGCTGGTGTTAAGTTGAAGTGTTTATCACATACGTCGTCCATTGCCTTTTTATAGCGATTTTCGTTCACAGCCAATCTTCCTTTCTGAGAGTTTTTTTTAGTTTGTCCCTGCCTCGTTTCAGCCTTGTCTTAACAGTAGCTTCCGGGAGTTCAAGGATATTTGCTATTTCGCTTATACTGTACTCTTCATAGTAAAACAGATGGATGGGTATTCTGTACTTTTCAGGAAGTTTCATGACCTCGCAAATGATCTCATCAAACTCAGGTTCTTCATCCGAGAGAAGATCATCGGGAATGGGAGAAGCAGAAATATGTTTTTGGTTTCGGAAATGATTGTTGCAGTTGTTTATGGCAACTCTGATAAGCCATGCCTTCATGTGCTCGTCTGAAAAAAAGTCACCGTCGTATGTGTATAGCTTTATAAAGGTATCCTGCGAAAGCTCAGAAGCATCATCGGTATTCCGCACATAACTGTATATGACGGAATATACCGTTTTTCTGAATTCTTCATATGCCCATAGGAATTTTTCTTCTGTCATTATAGATCTTCCTTTTTTGAAACGTTTCATAGGGTCTTTTCAGGACCTTTACACTCATAATACACATCTGCATCGGAAAAAGTTTCACTTTTTCAAAAAAATTTTCCGCGGCAAGATCTAACAACAGCAGTCGATATGGATCACTGTTTGATGAGCAGCTTTTTTCAGACTGAGTTCACCTGATAGCTGTAGGGATTCTTCTTTGGAACTTTTCGGCGTCATTATTTTATTCTACCGGATTTTTGGGCGTTAGTCGACTGCTCTTTCAATATAACACATCAAAATATGTGTCGGATCTTATTCTTGTGTTACTTTATTGTAACGGTAACAGCATTCTTTATAGCATTAGCAGTATCCCATTTTCCGTTAACTCTTGCAGCGATCGCTACCTTGTAGGTCTTACCGGGTGTGAGATTTTTAGGAGAAGTGTAAACCGTTCCAGTGATATTCTGTGCCTGAACTCTCCACTTCCCTGCCAGATATACAGCAATTCCGTACAGACACAGAATATCACTGACACATTTTTTATATCTCCCAAGAATTTTACTTCAGGAAAAAGCTATAAAGTTGCTATTGCTGCAAGAGTTCACCATATATTCTTTAGAGCATATTCTCAGGTTTGCTCTTTCTTCCTGTCCAGCCAAGAAATCTCGCCCAGTTCAGCGTTTCTTCACGTTTCGGATTTGAGTGGTCATCGATTTCTTTCAGAAATTCGATAAAACCGTAAATTCCACCCACATCGTCACAAACGTTAAGGCCATCAGTTCCAATACAAACAGGCTTGTTTCCGATGTCTATCTTAACAAGCGTCTGTCTCAGTTCTTCACACACCTCAGAGTGTTTGCTGTCTTTGTATTTGTAGTTTTTGCGTGCATCATCGTATGTAAATACATCAACTCTTGACCAGCCGTCCTTTGCTTGATAATTCAAGAAGTTTATTCTGTCATAGATTTCTTCGCAGGTGATCTTCACGCACCAATCGTCACCGTAATCATAATGATAATATAATTCGCTAACGTTAGGGATAAGTTTTGGTCTAAGTTTAAAAAGATCATTTGATGCTATACTCCAGTATTTTAAAGAAGCCTTATGTTCGGCAATAGCATCATCAGCAGTCATTCCGTAAGCGTTTTTTATCTTGGATGGATTTTCAAAACCTATCTCCATCAGATTGCAATAGCTCGTCCTCCATGTAAGAAGCTGCCGTACAGCTTCATTGAGTGCTTCTGCTTGCTTTTGGTTTGACGTAGTCAACTCTTCGATTTCTTCTGTATCAGCCATTGAACTGAGTATTCTTGCTTTCCATTCAGGAACTGAGAACGCATCATCCGAGCAGCTTATCATCAATTCATTGATACGCAGATTTTCAAGCAGATAGTTTGGATCTTGCTCATATATGGTTTCTCTGAGGGAACTATCTGCCTTAAGATCTATATGTTCGCCCAGCTTGCTGATCTTTCTCCTATTATCCGAATAAGTGTTACATACCGACAGATAATCATTATCGGTGTACTTATGTTTTCAGCCAGGTCTTGAAGCTCTTATTCTGCATATAGTCATCATCGGCATAACTGTCATCAACATCTTCATCATGTAGATAAAACAGAGTTCCCACAAGTTCTGCCCACTGATTTGTTTTATTCTCTGTCAGCTTTTTAAATATGTCATCGGGCAGGCTGAAATTGTGAAGATGCGAGTTCTGCCAGCCAAACAGCTTCTGGATCATATAGTGCATTGAATGAAGGGTCATATTGCCCTGGACAAGAACTGTTCTGCTTATTGAGCTTTCAGCCTTAGCAAGTTTCAGAGCATCACTGTCCAGTTCCGGCTGCTTTGAATCCGAATCCACCAGTTCCAGTCTTAGCCGGAGAACACAGTTTTTGTTCTCCTCGCACTTGACGGGAATATTAAAGTTTGTAAAATCAGCTTTGATCTCAGGTATTTTCTCGATGCTTATTTCCGTACTATTCCCTCTTTTCATTCTTTGCGCGGCCAGCTTCATACGCTTTCTGTACTCGCTGCTCCATTCGGCATCATTTGAAGAAGAATTACCATATACTCCCCTGCTATAAGGAATATACGCCTGTACATTTTTCACTGTCATATGAAGCTTTTCGGCAATTTCCTCTGTCGAAAGCCCTTGTACATAAAGTTCACCTATCTCAAGACTACTCCTGCTGCACCAAAGACCTTCGGTGATAAGTATCCTCTGTACCTTAACTTTGGAAAGACCAGTTTCAGCAACAGTATCCTTTACCGACTCAGTTTCATTGTATATAGATATGACCTTTTGGTAGATGTCCCGCTCACTCATAGGTAGCACTCCTAATATTTATTTCAGCTGATGGGTATATTATAGCAAATAAGCAATTAGTTGTCAACCTAAACTTTCGTGTCTTTTAAAAGTGCATTTTGGAGTTTTGAATCCTAGTGCACTTTTATATCGCAAAATATTCTCATTAACGAAATGGCTGTTAAATCACCGTTCATTGCGTATTTTTTGTCCTTACGCCAATTTTCTGATTTATTGAAAGCCTGTCATTACCTCTCTTTACTTGTTTCTTTATACTTTTTATATTAACGTTTGAAGATATCCCTTTCATCAAAGTTCTGACTATACCATAGATCCAAGCAAAAGGAATTAGAAATGAGTGTTTTTTGACAGGATTTCCATGTATGTCGTCCAATGCTTTGAAAATAACGAAAAAAACCAAGTCTTCTTATATTGTACGCTGTAGACATGATTCTTTTATCAGTTTTCTTTTCTGATGAATTATTTGCCTTTCTACCAAAGTTACCAGTTTCGAAATAAAACATTCAAATACTCTTCTAAAACACTTTTGGATTTCATTACCAAATTCAGATCATTAGGTAGACCAAAGTATTCGACACACATTTCTGTTGTATTCAATGGCCAATTCGTCTAATCCGATACTTCTTGCAATAGGAATATATTTATTATCCCACAAATTACGATCCATGGCCTTATGAAGAAAAACTTCCCAATCTATGATTTGACGTAACCCAAGATCACAACCTCTCATATGCTGATTGATGTGCCCCAAAAGTACAAGTCCATTTTCTATATCCGGCAGCACCGGTATTTTATATCCGTCCAGTTCGCGATACTCTCGTTTATATATTCCTTGTTCAAGAATATCATCCATATCAAAACCTTCAGAACTAAAATGGTGATGTAATTCTATTATTATTCCGTTTTTCTTATATACGATATTTCGTTCATATGCTAACATATGACCATTCTCATCCTTGTTATGGACATAAATATATCCGTTACTTTCTAGTAATTCAACAGCCTCTTCAAATCTATCACGAGTGACAAGAATATCAATATCACCCATAGCTCGCAAATACGGCTTTGGATAATACTGCGCAGCAGCAGATCCTTTAAGAATAACACAAGGAATATCATTGGCATCAAGCAACTTTATGAGTTTATCCTGTTCAAACAGAATCCTCATATACGTTGCCTTACCCATTTCGACACTTACGTCCTTAACTGGAATAACAGGGCTAATTATCCCCAAAACAGTCTGAGCCTTAGCTTCTTTTACTACCTCATCCCAATCTGTATCAGCAGGAAAATTAGGCTCAATATCAAATAGTGAAGCTTTTATTGCTTCTAATAATGCAACTTGAGTCGTGGTCAATTTCATTTCAGCTTCACTCCTTGATGTTTTTGAAAAAGCACCCCGAAAGGTGCTTCATCGTTATTCCCTGTCTTCTTTATGAATGATCTCCCCATTATCCTTCCAAATAGAATCAGCAGGCACAACGCCCCTTACGCAAGAGGTCGGATAAACATTACTATGTCTACCAATGACAGTACCTGGATTGCAGACGGCATTACAGCCAACCTCAACATAGTCGCCTATCATCGCACCAAACTTCTTGATACCTGTCTCGACTTTCTCACTCCCGTCACGGACGATAACATTCTTTTTATCGGACTTTCACATTTGATGTGATCGAGCCTGCACCCATGTGGCTGAAATAGCCGAGAATGCTGTCGCCAACATAATTGTAGTGCGGAGTCTGAACGTGGTCGAACAGAATAACATTCTTCAGTTCAACACTGTTTACCCACAACACAGTCTGCACCTACAAGAGCAGAACCACGAATGAATGCACAATGACGTACTTCGGTATTCGGTCCGATGATGCATGGCGCACCAAGATAAGCAGTCGGGAAAACCTTTGCAGTCTTGTGTACCCAAACGCCTTCCTCTCGAAGCTCATATTCGTTAGGGTCTAAGGTTTTGCCGAGTTCAAGGATAAAATCCTTTATGCCACTGAGTGCTTCCCAGGGGTATGTAAATTTGCTAAGGTAGTCCTTAGCAAGTGGTGTGATCAAGATCATAGAGATCGGAAATTGTGTACATAGCTTTCTCCTTATTCAACAGTAACGCTCTTTGCGAGATTTCTAGGCTTGTCAACGTCATAGCCCTTGCCGACAGAAACGTAATAACCCATCAGCTGCAACGGAATAACCGACAGACTTCCTGCGAACAGCGGATCCATCTTCGGGATATACACCGTGAAATCGGCGGTATCCTCCATCGCATAGTTGCCGTAGGTTGTCAGTCCAGAACGTGTGCGCCACGACTCTTGACCTCAACCATGTTGCTGACAGTCTTCTCATACAACTCTGGCTGGGTCACAACGCTGATGACCACAGTTCCATCTTCGATAAGGCTGATAGGACCGTGTTTCAGCTCACCCGCAGCATACGCTTCAGAATGGATATAGCTGATCTCTTTCATTTTCAGGCTGCCCTCAAGGCTGATTGCATAGTCGATACCTCGACCGATGAAAAAAGCGTCCTTGATGCCGACAGCTTGGTGGAGAACCACTGTATGCGCTCCTTATCTTCAAGAATACGGCTGATCTTTTCGGGAATGGTATTTATCTCATTGATAAGCTCGGCATATCTCTCGTCGGAGATTTCCTCTCTTGCCTTTGCAAACTGGGAGAGCGAGCAGATAACCTGCAATAAGCTGTGTGCTATACGCCTTTGTTTGTTGCAACGGATATTTCGGGACCTGCAAGAGTGTAGAATACATTATCCGCTTCTCTTGCGATAGACGAGCCCACAACATTCACGATACCAAGCGTTTTGAATGCCCTGATCCTTGGCAGAGCGAAGTGCCGCTAGGCTATCGGCAAGTTTCACCCGACTGGCTGATGATGATAACAAGGACTGTTCTGTTTCAGTTTCATCTTTCTGTAACGGAACTCGCTTGCAAGCTCAACACGAACCGAAAGACTTGTCAGTTCCTTCTATTACATACTGAGCCGCCATGCCGACATGGTACGCCGAGCCACAGGCCAACAATGTATATCTGCTCGATATTTCGCATATCCCTCGTCGGTCAAACCAACGCTTTTCAAAGCTGATAACGCCGTCCTTGACAACGGAATTGATGGTGTCACGAATGACCTTCGGCTGTTCATGAATTTCTTTCAGCATGAAATGCTCATATCCGCCCTTTTCGGCAGACTCGGCATCCCATTTGATTTTCTTTCAATGGCTTTGTGGATTTCTTCTTGATCTATGTTATAGAAAGTAGCCTTTCCTTTTTCGAGCTTTGCTATCTCGTTATTGCCAATATAGTACACATTACGGGTGTATTTCAGAATTGGCCGGAACATCAGAAGCTACATAAGTTTCACCATCGGCAATACCGATTATCATCGGGCTGTCTTTACGAGCGGTGTAGATCTCGGTCGGGATATTCTTTGAACATAACACACAATGCATAAGAGCCGCGTATACGTAGCATAGCACGAACGATAGAATCCACGGGACCCTCGTTGTACTTCTTTGTAATAGTAGTCCGATCAGCTTGACAGCAACTTCGGTATCGTCTGCGAATTGAGGTGGTAGCCTTTTCCTTTGTGAGTTTTTCACGCAAGTTCCTGATAATTCTCGATGATACCATTATGGCACGGGCAATTACATTCTCGTCATCGGAAGCGTGAGGGTGAGCATTGAGCCGCAGACGGGCTCTCCGTGAGTCGCCCATCTAGTATGTCCCTATACCGGCAGCAACCTTTGACTGCATTGCCGTTGTCGGTCATCTCCGCAAGCACACGCAGCTTGCCCTTTTCCTTTAAGATCTCAGTTTCATTCACACCGTCACGAACAGCGATACCCGCCGAATCAATAGCCTCTGTATTCGAGCTTTGCCAGCCCGTCAAGAAGTATGGGAGCTGCCTGTTTTGTTCCGGTGAAGCCTACTATGCCGCACATAGATAAATCTCCAACATTAAATAATATATTCCATAAAATTCCTGCTTATTCTCAATAGCTGTAGTAGTAGGTTCTCCCAAGATCATCTCTCGCACCAATATACACTTTACTTCAAATAAGAGAAAGCTCATTTCGGGCCTTAACTGCTTCAAGCTCTCTGTCAAGCGTTTCAAAACTATCAACACAAACCGCATTCGGATACCCGCAAGCTTTTGCCACGCCAACAACATCTATCTGCCCAGCAACCGTAGGCATTCCACCAACAGTTTCATGTGCAGAGTTGTTTATTACGATGTGAACCATATTTGCGGGCTTATTTGCACCAAGAACAGCCATGCTGCCCATGTGCATCAGCACAGCTCCATCACCATCAATGCACCAAACCTTACTATCAGGCTTGTTTATCGCTACGCCAAACGCTATTGAGGAGCTGTGACCCATGCTGCCAACCGTTAGAAAATCATACTTGTGGCTCTGTCCATTTGCCTCTCTTATCTCGAAAAGCTCACGACTTGCTTTACCTGTAGTCGAAACGATTGGATCTTCACCACTTATCCTAACGATATGACGGATTATCTCCTCACGTACCATGGTATTATCGTTTTTGTACTCGACCATCGGAGCGTCTGTCAGCGCACCCTTACGAATGACGAAAGCAACCTGCTT